>CAMWMZ010000012.1 GCA_947175485.1 uncultured Clostridia bacterium | reverse complement strand
CAAATTACAGGTACCTTATTCTCGCTTAAAAGCCTTTCCACTATCGGAGAAGCCTGCCTTTCATAATCGCTTACACTGAACCCTTCATTCGGGTTTACAATGTCGATTAAATGGTGCTTAACCCCACGCATTTCGTCTTGTGTAGGTTTGGCAGTTCCTATATCCAATCCCTTATAAACAAGTTGGGAGTCGGCAGAAATAATTTCCGTATTTAACTTTAACGCACAATCAACTGCAAGTTTTGTCTTGCCGGAGGCAGTTGCTCCGCAGATTACGAGAACCTTTTTCAAATCAAATTATCCTTTTGAACATTTTCTCGATATCTTTTTTTGTAAGGCTAACGCATACAGGTCTGCCGTGAGGGCATTTTAACCCCATATCTCCGCCAATCATTTCAAAAAGTGCGTCAATCTCCTGTTCTGTAAGCCTCATACCGCCTTTTACGGCATGCTTACATGCGGTTGTTGCAAGTTTATCCTTTAAAACATCCTGCATACACACGGTTTTTAAACTTGCAATCTGAGAAAGAATTTCGTCAAAAAAGCCTTTTATGTTGATATCTTGCAAATCAACCGGTACCTCATCCACCCTGAAAGAACCTAAGCCAAAAGCCTCAATACCGAAACCTAGAGAACGCAACAGCTTTATATTTGTATCAATAAACTGAGTTTCTATCGGATTGGTACTGAAAATATAAGGAACCAACATAGGCTGTTTTAATACAGTTCGGCTTTTCAAAGCGTTACAGAGTTTATCATATATAAGCCTTTCATGGGCAGCATGTTGGTCAATCAAAAATACGCGGTCAATTGTTTCATAAATAAGATAAGTATCAAACAGATTGCCTTTAAATTTACAGCTTTTATAATCTATTTTCTGCTGTTCACGTGACTTTTTTTCCGCGGCGTATTCTTTAAATTGTTCTACAGAAGGCAAAAACTTATCATCGGTAACACGCATTACATTCGCATTATTTTGAGGTAAATATTCGGTAAAAGCCAAATCGTTTATCGGGTCGAAACGTTTTTGCTCTGCACTTGTGTTTTTGTATTCAACAGCAGAGCTATTCTGCTCTGTGTTTATTGATGTAATTTCATAACTTTTCTGTTCATGAAGCAACGCATCTTTAATGCCATTCACTATTTCTTTTTTTTGCACTTGTCCTACATAAATGCCGTCACCGTTTTGCACGGAATGCATTGTAGACTTAATTTCAGGCAACCGCTTTTCTTCCAAAACAAAATCCGCAGCCTTTGCAGTACCGTCAAGAACAGGAGAAATTATCGAATAAACAGCACTGAACACACGCCTGTTATCGACGAAACGAACATCGGCCTTATTCGGGTGAACGTTTACGTCAACAAAATCCAAAGGCACTTCCACATTTAAAATATAAAAAGGAAACTGCCTTTTCATCATGTAACTGGCGTAAGCGTTGTTTATAGCCGTGGCAATAGTATTATTAACAATATATCTTCCGTTCAAAAATATACTTTGATAAGTTTTATTGGGCTTAAAAAAATTCTGGTTGCCAATATATCCGTATACTCTGAACCCGTCTTTAGAGCCGTCGATTTTATAGCATTCGGAAAGCACCTTAGCGCCATAAACCTGCGCAACCGCCTCATCGCTTCCGCCGCCGAAAGACTGAAGCATAAGTTTACCGTCTATAAAATATTTAAAAGAAACTTGAGGATTTCCCAAAATATAGCGGCTAACAAAATTCGTTATATCCGCCTCTTCCTTTTTGTCCGTTTTCAAAAATTTTGCGCGGACAGGGGTATTATAAAAAAGATTGCGAACATTTATAATAGTGCCTTTTTCAAGTGCGGCAGGCACTATTTGCCCAACGTTTCCGCCGTCACAGGTTATCTTCCACGCCTGATTTCCTTGAGTAACGGAAATTATCTCTGTTTTTGATATAACGGAAATACTGGCTAAGGCTTCGCCGCGAAATCCAAGTGTTTGAATAAAATCCAAATCTTCGACCGCAGAGATTTTACTTGTTGCGTGCGGCGCAAATGCATCACACAAATCTTCCTTTTCAATGCCGCTGCCGTTATCCACGACCTTTATAAGCTGTTTTCCGCCTTGCTCAATATATATTTCTATGTCAGTTGCTTTTGCATCAAGACTGTTTTCAATAAGCTCTTTTACAGCAGAATAGGGTCTGTCGATTACCTCGCCGGCGGCGATGCGATTATAAATATTTTTATCTAATACGTTGATTTTTTTCATTGTTTCACCTTTTCAACAAGGTCGCCGACCAACATAAAAGCCTGCATAGGAGAGAGATTGTTCATATCTATATCAGACAAAATTCGTTCAACTTCGCTTTGCTGCCGAGTTTCATTCGTCTGCTGTTGTTCAATACTTGATTTATCGCCCCTTTCTACAAGCTTTAAAATTACTTTTGCTCTGTCGGTAACACAAGAAGGAACGCCCGCAAGAGAAGCCACCTCTATACCGAAACTTCTGTTTGCCCCTCCGCGCATTATTTTCCTTAGAAAAACAACACTCCCGTTTATTTCCTTAACTGAAATTTTGTAATTTTTTATTCCCTGAATTTTATTTTCAAGTTCGGTCAATTCATGATAATGCGTGGCAAATAAAGTACGCGCACCTATATTTTCCGTTATATGTTCGATAACCGACCAAGCAATACTCAATCCGTCGTACGTAGACGTCCCTCTGCCTACCTCGTCAAGAATTAACAAACTGTTTTCAGTAGCGTTTTGAATAATTGAAGCAACTTCGATCATTTCAACCATAAACGTACTTTGATCTGATATAAGATTATCGCTTGCACCTACTCTTGTAAAAACCCTGTCCGTAATAGGAATTTGCGCCGATTTTGCAGGAACGAAGCTACCTAAATGCGCCATAATTGTAATTATAGCAACCTGACGCATATAAGTGCTCTTACCGGCCATATTGGGCCCCGTGAGAATCATTGTGCGATTATCGCCGTTATCAAGTAAAACGTCGTTGGGAATGAATTTTTCTTTAGAAATCGCTTCCACCACCGGATGACGGCCATCTTTAATTATTAAAGGAGTTTTACTTTCTGTTATTTCAGGGCGCACGTATTTGTTTGTTTTTGCAACTTCCGCAAAAGAAACAAGTAAATCAAGATGGGCAACCGCAGTTGCGGTAGACTTGAATTTATCAATAAATTCCAATAAATAGGCTTTTATATTCGAATATATTTCAGCCTCTAATTTCAAAGACATATCACCGCTTGAAAGTATTTTTTCTTCAAGCTCTTTCAATTCTTCGGTAATAAATCTTTCCGCATTTGCAAGCGTTTGCCTTCTTTGGTAATTTAAAGGCACTTTATCAACCAGTGACTTTGTTACTTCAATATAATAGCCAAAAACACGGTTATAACTTATTCTTAAATTTCTTATACCGGTTTGCTCCCGCTCTCTCGCTTCCAATTCGAGAATAAGTTGCGCCCCGTTATTCAGCGTCTCCCTCAATTCATCCAACTGAGCGTTAAAACCCGAGTTTATATATCCACCGTCTTTCATGTTAGGCTGTGCTTCAGGGCTTATTGCATTTTCCAAAAAACCTGAAACCTCAGTCAAATCGCACAATTCTTCAGAAATTTTTTTCAAAATATCCGATTTAAAACCTGAAAGAGTAAATTTTATATTCGGAACAACCGAAAGCGAGTGCGCCAAATTCAAACAATCTCTGGGATTAATTGTTCCGTTTGAAACTTTCCCCGCCAGCCTTTCAATATCTTTTATGTCCTTTAACATATCGCAAAGCCCTAACCTTGCGACGGTGGAATCGTATAGCTCTTGAACGCCGTCAAGCCGTTCATCTATCTTCTTTTTATCATAAAAAGGATATAGAATGCTGTTATTTAAATACCTTGCCCCCATTGCAGTTTTCGTTTTATCCAAAATCCAAAGCAAACTGCCATAGCGAGAGCCTTCCGACAAGGTTTTTACAATTTCAAGATTTCTTAGCGCCGTAGTATCAAGCTGCATAAATTTATCATTGACAATAAATTTAATTCCGTTGATATTCTTAAGCGCATGCATCTGTGTTTCTTTAAGATATTCAATCAAAGCACCCGCCGCACTAATGGCATCCTTATGCCCCGAAACAGAAAAAGCCGTAAGCGTTTTTGCGTTAAACTGCTCAGCCAAAGTATGCTCGGCAGCGGTATAACCGAACGCCCATTCGGGGTAACTTGAAAAGCGCGGAATCACGCCTCTGGTTATTTCGGGCAAATCTTTAACGGCAAACAACATTTCGTCATTACTGATAACTTCTTTGATATCGAGAACCGCTATACGTGAAATACACTTTTTTACGCTATCGATACCGAAAAACTCTGTTGCATTAAACTCGCCTGTCGTAATATCCGCCCACGCTAACCCCACACAATTTTGTGATTTGAATACACAAGCTATATAATTATTTGTGCGCTCATTGAGAGAATCTCCGTTAAGCGTTCCAGCAGTTATAACACGAACGACGTCCCTGGCAACCATCCCTTTAGCCTGTGACGCATCTTCAAGCTGTTCACAAATAGCAACTTTTTGCCCACAAGAAACAAGCTTTGTTATATAAGAATCCACTGAATGAAAAGGCACGCCGCACATCGGTGCACGTTCTTCAAGTCCGCAATCCCTACCTGTCAAGGTTAAACCGAGTATTTCCGACGCAACTTTGGCATCATCAAAAAACATTTCGTAAAAATCACCCAACCTGTAAAATACAAGACAATCTTTGTATTTATCCTTAACGGAAAGCCAATGTTGCATCATTTGTGATAACGCCATAATAAATTAAACCACCTTACCCAAAAGTGAAATCCCGTTCGCACTGCTTATTTCAACATTCAGAAATTCTCCGATTAAATCTGTTTCGCTATTAAAATAAACCATTCGGCCGTATTCGTCGCGCCCCATATACAATCCTTTTTTCTTATCGTAATCTTCGCAAAGCACTTCCACAGTCTTATTTATGTATTTTTTTGATTGCTCACGCGTTTGCGAATTAACTAAGTCGATAAGCTTCATAATCCGCATTTTTGAAATCTCTTCAGAAATTTGCCCATCCATTTTTGCGGCTACGGTGCCGTCACGCTTTGAATATACAAAGGAGAAAGCGGAAGAAAATCCGACTTTATTTACCAACTCCATTGTAGCGGCAAAGTCTTCCTCGCTTTCATTAGGAAATCCAACTATCAAATCCGTAGTTATCGCGCAATCCGGAACATGCTTTTTCAACGTCTCAATTTTCTCAATATAATCGGCTGCCATATAACGTCTGTTCATTGCCTTTAATATTTTGTCCGACCCGCTTTGAACCGGCAAATGCACGCAATTACAAATTTTTTCATTAGCAGCGATTACTTTCGCTAAATCTTCCGAAAAATCTTTGGGATGGCTTGTCATAAATCTTAATCTGAATTTTCCCTCAATTGCGGCAAGTTCGGCAAGTAACTCCGGAAAAGAAATTTCGTCCGTCCCGTTTCCGTAAGAATTTACGTTCTGCCCCAAAAGGGTAATTTCTTTATAACCCAAAGAAACCAATTCTTTAACTTCCGAAATTATATCTTTGCTTTTGCGGCTTCTCTCTCTTCCGCGCACATAAGGAACAATACAATACGTGCAGAAATTATTACAACCGTAAGTAATATTTACCCATGCATTCGGGTAGCTTGTCCGCAGAGATCTGATCTCCTCGTACAAATTTCCGTCGTCTTCTTCAATTTCAATGACTGCTTTTTTATTTGACTGCTTTTTTATAATATAATCTTTAAGTTTACCAAGATTGTGCGTACCGAAAATCACGTCTACATAAGGAAATTTTTTATGCAGAATATCAGCTTTCCCAATCTGCTGAGTGAGACAACCGCCAACGGCGATAATCATATTTTTTTTATTCGCCTTTAACTTTTTAAGCATGCCTATATTACCGAAAGCATGATTTTCCGCATTCTCTCTTATACAGCAAGTATTAAAAACCGCGATATCTGCATTTTGAACGTCGTCACAACACTCGTAACCCATTTCGTTCAAAAGTCCGGCAATCTTTTCCGATTCGTGTACGTTCATTTGGCAACCGTACGTAGTAATGTGATAATATTTAGCCATAATACTTCCTAATTATATAATTTTCAATAAAATTTTTCAATAAAATTTGCAACAATAATGAAATTTTATTAATACTATTTACGATGGCTAAATTTTTAAAAATCACTTCAATAATTATATTAGCGCTGTCGGTTATAGTCTCTTCTCTGTTTGTTGCGTATCTCGTCATAACAAAAGACGCCAAACTCAACAAAAATAAACTGGCAAATCCAAATCAATATATAGTCATTTATGACAATGAAGGAAACGAGATAATAAACGCGTCGGTTTCAAGCAAACACAAAAACGTTAACATCGAGAACCTAAACAAAGATTGCATAAATGCATTTATTGCTTCTGAAGACAGGACATTTTTCAAACATAACGGTTTAAATTATAAAAGAATGTTTAAAGCTCTTTACAAAAACGTTGTTTCCGGCTCTTTTAAAGAGGGCGCGTCCACGATAAGCCAACAGCTAATCAAAAATACGCATTTATCTCAAGATAAAACAATAAAGAGAAAACTTGACGAAATAAGACTAACAAAACAGCTTGAGCGCGAATACACCAAAAATGAAATTCTCGAAATGTATTTGAATACAATTTATTTTGGGCATAACTGCTACGGATTACAGAGCGCAGCAGAGTTTTATTTCGATAAAAAGGCTGAAGATTTAAACTTAACCGAAAGCGCAACTTTAGTAGGACTTTTAACTTCTCCGAATAATTTTTCTCCTTTCAAGTATCCGGATAAAAGCCTGAAAAAACGCAATATTGTATTAGAAAGCATGCTTGAATGCGGCTTTATTGACAAAAACACCTGCGAAACCGCTAAAAATTCACCCTTGATTACAAAAAAACAACAATCAACCGGCAAAAACGGAGATTACATCAATGCAGTATTCGACGAGCTTGAAGAACTGGACATTAATGCTTACGACGTTGCCGACGGGTGCATTATTGAGACTTATCTTGATACAAATCTTCAAAGCTTAATAGAAAATTTTAATTTTGAAACCGATAATTCAATAATTATAACCACAAAAGACAGCGAAGTAAGCGCTTATAAATCAACCATAAACGGAGCTAAACGTCAACCGGGATCAACTATTAAACCGCTTTTTGTATATGCCCCAGCTATAGAGGAACGCATTTTAAATCCGTTTACGCGCATTTTGGACGAAAAAATAAACTTTAACGGATATTCTCCGGAAAATTTCGACAAAAAATATCACGGTTTTGTCACCGTGACGGAAAGTTTGCAAAACAGTTATAATATTCCGGCAGTAAAAACACTCAATAGCCTAACGGTAAAAACCGCCGAAAAATATCTAACAAGAATGAATATTAAACTTGAAGACGACGAAAAAAATCTCGCACTTGCTCTTGGCGGCATGAAGCACGGTTTGACTTTAAAGGATTTGACCGAGCGTTACGGTATTTTTCAAAACGGAGGCGTATATTCTCCCTCCCGCTTCATTAAAAAAATTTCCACAAAAGACGGTAAAAAGCTTTATATAGCAGAAAATTCGGAAAACCGTGTATTTTCCGAGGGCGTGTGCTCGTTAATGAACGAAATGCTTTTGAAAACAGCAAAAGACGGAACAGCAAAAAAACTTTCTTCTCTTAAATACGACGTTGCGGCTAAAACCGGAACATGCGGAAATGAAGAAGGCAATACAGACGCTTACGCAGTAAGTTATACATCCGAGCATTGTGTAGGCGTTTGGTTAGGAGATAAGAATAACCAAAAACTAAAAATAACCGGCGGCGGAAGTTGCTGCGGCTACGTTAAAGAAATTTATAACTATCTTTATTCTTCGCATCATCCCGACAAACTTGAAGTCAATAGTGAAACAACACAGATTGAAATAGACGCGGAAGAATATTTTAAAAACAACAAGATAGTGCTTGCCGACGATATGTCGCCTAAATTAAACAAACTGATTGTAAAAGTTTTAAAAGGAAACGAGCCTACAACACAAAGCACACGTTTTTCTTCGCCTATCATTAAGAATCCCAAAATTATGGTTGAAAATAACACCGTTATTATTCAATTATGTCAGACAAAGTACTATGATTATATTGTAAAACGCTATATAAATGATAAATATGAGGTAATTTACGATGGTAACTGGATTGAAATGATTAAAGACAACCCCGATTGCGGGAATTACGTATATACCGTTACCCCGTATTTTTTAAACGGAAAAGAAAAAATTTACGGCAAAGAAATTCATTTGCCGCCAATTAATATTAATAAAGATAACACTTCTCCGCAAATTAAAATACCAGATATCGCGGGTAAAGACTGGTTTAATCTATAAGTCAATTACTTCAAGGGTAGATAATGCTTCTTTTAAAAGACTTTCAATATCAAGTTTTGCCTCTTCAGTCATAACACTCGAGATCGAAGGTTTTATTATAGGATGCTTTGGTAAGAAAACCGTGCAACAGTCTTCATACGGTTGAATTGAAATTTCATACGCGCCTATTTGACGGCTGCGTTCAATTATTTCATCTTTATCAAAACCGCACAACGGACGCAAAACCGGCAAATCTTTTATAACGCTGTTAGAAGAAGTCATCCCCTCTACCGTCTGGCTTGCTACCTGACCTAAGCTTTCACCTGTAATCAAACATTGCGCGCCGCACTTTTTTGCAATATTTTCCGCAATACGCATCATAAAGCGCCTTAAAAGCGTTACCATATATTCGCCGTTACACTTCTTATGTATCTCTTCCTGAATATGTGTGACCGATATAATATTGAGTTTTGTTCCGCACGTGTATTTGGACAGCACTTTAGCAAGCTCAATAACTTTATCACGCGCTTGCATATTGGTATATGGATAGCTATGAAAATGAATGCAGTCAATCTGCATGCCGCGCTTTGCAATCATATGTCCGGCCACAGGGCTGTCAATTCCACCGGAAATCAAAAGCATTCCTCTGCCGGAAGTACCGACCGGCATACCGCCCGCACCTTTAATAAATTCGTTGAATACAAGCGTGGTGCCGTTTTCGCGCACATCTATATTTACTATAAAATCCGGATTGTGTACGTCTACCGTTAAATTATTAAAGCAACTTAAAAGCCTGCCCCCTATTTCAGCGTTTAATTGCATTGAATTAAGTGCAAAAGTCTTGTCTGCCCGATGAGCCGAAACTTTAAAATTCCCGCTTTCAATGCAGACACGCTTTGCAGCTTCAGAAATCTCATCTAAATCTGTTTTAACACGCAAAGCAATACTCAATGAGTGAATACCGAAAACTTTTTTAAGTTTGGACAAAATATTATCTATTTCATCTTCTTCAAACGCTTCCACTATATATCGGCCGCTTTGACGCCTGATCTCGTGCTTTAATCCTTTTAAGGATTTTTCCATATTAAGTATTAAAGCCCTCTCGAAATATCCGCGATTTTTACCTTTTAAATGTATTTCCGAATATCTAACAATAATTATTTTTTCCATATTCAAGCCATTTTTTCTTTTCTTAACGCGACTTTTTTGTTTAAAATATCAGCCGCTTCAATAATTTCGTTTTCCGTATTTTCGCATGAAAAACTTATTCTCAGTATACCGTCTGCAACGATTTCATTATATCCGCAAGCCTGCACAACGCGAGAATAGCGCTTTTTCTCATTTGATGAACAAGCCGAACCGGTACCGATAATTAATCCGCTATCGTCACAATCATGTAATATCGTTTCGCCCCTCAAACCTTCCGCGCTTACGCATAAAATATAAGGAGAACAATTTATATTTGAAATTTCAGTAAAAAGTGTTTTGTCAAGTTTTTCGCGAAAAAGTGCGTTTAACTTTAACGCTTTTTCATAATAAGCCTTTATATTCTTATACTTTTTTACTGCGGCAAACTCAAAATTTTTTATTCCAAATATATTTTCAGTTCCGCTCCTTAAGCCCAGTTCCTGTCCGCCACCGAAAATAAAAGGTTTAATTACCAGATTTTTACGCTTAAAAAGCGCACCAACACCCTTAACGCCGCCGATTTTATGTGCACTTACTGAATACAAATCAATGTCTTTCGTCAATCTGAATGGAATTTTTCCAAACGCTTGCACTCCGTCAGAATGAAAAAGCGTAAATTTATTTTTTGTTTTTACCTTTTGCGCTATCTCATTAACAGGATTAATGGCTCCCGTTTCATTATTGACATGAATTACCGAAACCAAAGAAGTTTTACCGTCTATTAAGCTTAATAAATTTTCAATGTTTACGCTTCCGTCGGAATTCAGCTTGGCAAATCTAACCTCTATTCCGCGTTGTTTAAGTTCACTTACAGCAGAAAAAACCGCAGAATGCTCGCCTTCGGTTGTAACTACGTTTCCGCGTTTACCACCGCAAAACAGCGCCTGATTATCGGCTTCCGTACCGCACGAAGTAAAAACAAGCTCAAAATTTTCAAAATCCGCAATTAAAGAAATTATATTTTTTCTGGTTTCTCGGAGTTCGCATTGCAAACCGTATCCGCCCTTATAGAGGGCGGACGGATTATAAAATTCACTTAACAAATATTTTTCTGCGGTTTTTAAACACTCGCCGTCAGGTTTTGTCGTTGCGGCATTATCAAGATAAATCATTAGATTTCTATCAATCCTTCAAAAGACTGTTTAACCGTGCCATCAAGTTCAACCCTATCTGCACCGTATTTGACGAACAAGTCGCCGCCCTTGAGTTTAACAGTAATTAATTCGTCTTTAAAACAATTTCCGTTAACTACAGAGGCTACTGCGGCGGCGACAGCGGCCGTACCGCAAGAGAACGTTTCACAGTTACCCTTTTCCCATACACGCATTTTTACGGTAACCGAGTTTACCACTCTTACACATTCAAGGAAAGTTCCGCTTGGAACGGCTCCACTTTCACATAGTTCTTGACCAAGCGCGTCAATATCTACGTCTTCTATCTTATCCATAAATATTACGCAATGAGAATTGCCGACATCTACGATAGCGGCTTTATATTCCTTACCACATAGAACAAGTTTTTTGTCGGTTTCACATTTGGTAACACTTAAATCCATACTTACAGAGCTTGCCTTTCCGTTAAAAGAGTTGACTGCAAGCTTTTTAACACCGCAACAACTTTCAATCGTCATTTGCTCGCCTGCAAAACGGTTATCAAAAAGATATTTTGCCACGCATCTTATAGGATTTGCCGCAAGCCCGCTTTCACTGCCGTCTCTATTAAAAATCTTTACCTTGGCATCAGCTATATCCGATTTTTCGATTAACGCTACACCGTCGGCGCCAATAGCGTAATGTCTATCCGAAAAGTTAATTGCAAGACTTTCGGGACAAGTTATATTACCGTTAAAATTGTTAAAGATAATATAATCGTTACCGCCGCTATGCATTTTTGCAAAACCAAGCTTTAGTTTTTGTTTTCTCAAATTGTTAATATCAACAAGCTCGGTATTGAATTCGTTATATCTGCCTGCGATAACGTCAGCAAGCGCGTTTGCCGTGTCAAGCGAAGTGAGAACCGTAATACCAAGCAATACCGCATGGTGATGCAAACTTATATAATTTGAAATTGATTCAACATCGGTTTTACCGGTATAAACAATATAATCAACCTTACCTTCATCCATTAACTTGAAAATGTCTTCATTGGAGGAAAGGCGAGCAACATCCGTACAATCCAAACCAAGACTTCTTATAACGTTTGCCGTGCCCTTGGTTGCATAAAGATTTAAGCCGAGATCGGCAAACTTCTTTACTATATTTACGATTTCAAACTTGTCCTGGTCGTTTATAGTGAAGTAAATACCGGCGGGTTTCTGCTTCGTAGGATGCTTCATATTGAACCCGGCAGATACAAGCCCTTTGAAAAGCGCTTCTTCTATAGTTTTACCGATACCTAATACTTCGCCCGTAGACTTCATTTCCGGACCGAGCTGAGAATTTACGTCGTTCAATTTTTCAAACGAGAAAACGGGAACCTTAACCGCAACATAAGGAGAATTGGGATACAATCCGGTTCCGTAACCAAGCTTTTTAAGCTTAGCACCCATTAAAATTTTCGTCGCCAAATCCACCATCGGAACGCCCGTAACTTTAGAAATATAAGGTATTGTTCGCGAGGCTCTAGGATTTACTTCTATAACATAAAGCTCGTTACGGTAAATTAAATACTGTATATTAATAAGCCCTTTCGTCTTTAAAGAAATAGCAAGCTTCGTGGAAATATCAACTACCTTTTTAAGCATAGCGTCACTCAAATTATAAGGAGGATAAACCGCAATCGAATCGCCGCTATGAACGCCCGCCCTCTCTATATGCTGCATTATTCCCGGTATAAGCACGTCAGTGCCGTCAGAAATAGCATCTACCTCAAGCTCTGTTCCCATTAAGTATTTATCGCAAAGCACGGGGTTTTCTATTTTTTGTGCCAAAATTACGTCCATATAGCGTTCTATATCGTTTTGAGTAAACGCAATCGTCATATTCTGACCGCCAATAACGTAAGAAGGCCGCAACAATACAGGATAACCGAGCTTTTCCGCAGCTGAAACAGCGTCTTGCTTATTCATTACGGTTAATCCTTTAGGGCGTGCTATACCAAACTGTTCCAACAATTCGTCAAAACGCTCTCTGTCCTCCGCTAAATCCACACTGTCCGCAGGGGTTCCGAGTATGCGTATATCTTTTTTATCGAGGTACGAGCACAACTTTATCGCCGTTTGTCCTCCGAATGTTATTACAACTCCATAAGGTTTTTCTATATCGATAACATTTTGAACGTCTTCAGGCGTAAGCGCTTCAAAATAAAGTCTATCCGCAGTGTCAAAATCGGTTGAAACGGTTTCGGGGTTGTTATTTATTATTATTACCTCATACCCCATTCTCTTCAGCGCCCAAACACAATGAACAGAGGAATAATCAAATTCTATGCCTTGCCCTATTCTTATTGGACCGGATCCGATTACTATTACACGCTTTTTCTTGCTGTTTTTTACAAAAGGTTTAGCTTCATCGTGCTCTTTTTCATCGTAAGTTGAATAAAAATAAGGCGTTTGCGCCGAAAATTCAGCGCCGCAAGTATCAACCATTTTGAAAACAGCGTTTCTGTGCACGGTAAGCTTGTTTCCGGAAAGTTTTTCAAGAGCCCTATCGGGATAACCAAGCTTTTTGCCATGAATATACTGTTCGCGAGTCAAAGCTTTTCCAGCTATTTCCGCCTCGAAATTCGCAAGATTTTTAAGCTTATTTAAAAACCATCTGTCAATTTTTGTGATTTCAAAGATTTCGTCAACGCTAACGCCGCGTTTTATCGCCTGATAAACAACGAACAGCCTTTCATCTGTAAGTTCGTGAAGCTTAGCACGGATTTCTTCGTCACTGAAAGCTGAGATTTTGGGAAGATTAAGCGTATCCGAAGATATTTCCGCCCCGCGCACAGCTTTCATTATAGCCATTTCGAAGCTTGTGCCGATTGCCATAACTTCGCCGGTAGCTTTCATTCTCGTACCAAGATTTCTTTGCGCATACAAAAATTTATCAAAAGGCCATTTAGGCAGTTTTACCACAACATAATCAAGCGTAGGTTCAAAACATGCGTAAGTTTTGCCGGTAACATCGTTTTTAATTTCATCAAGAGTATAGCCAAGAGCAATTTTAGTTGCAACCTTTGCTATCGGATATCCCGTCGCTTTTGAAGCAAGCGCCGACGAACGAGAAACCCTGGGATTAACCTCTATTACAGAATATTCAAACGAATTCGGGTTGAGCGCGAACTGACAATTGCACCCACCCTCTATTTTTAACTCTGAAATAATATCGAGCGACGCTGTTCTTAGCATCTGATATTCCTTATCAGATAAAGTTACAGCCGGCGCGATAACTATCGAATCTCCGGTGTGAACGCCGACAGGGTCGAAATTTTCCATTGAACAAACAGTAAGAACGTTGCCGGCACCGTCACGCAAAACCTCGAACTCGATTTCTTTCCAACCACCGATATACTTTTCAATCAGTACCTGAGTTATAGGAGAAAGCATAAGCCCGTTATGGGAAATAAGCTTTAATTCGTCTTTATCGTGCGCAATACCGCCGCCCGCACCGCCAAGCGTGTATGCAGGTCGTACAATTACAGGATAACCGATTTTATCCGCGATTGCAAGACACTCTTCAACCGTGTAGGCTATATCCGAGGGCACTACGGGCTGATTGAGTTTTTGCATTGTTTCTTTAAATAACTCCCTGTCCTCCGCGCGATCTATTGAATCAAGATTTACTCCTATCAGTTTAACTCCGTGTTCATCTAAAAATCCGCTCTTTGCAAGCTGACAGCCGAGCGTCAGACCTGTTTGCCCGCCCAAGGAAGCCAAAAGACTATCGGGTTTTTCTTTTATAATGATACGCTTTAATGTATCGACTGTGAGAGGTTCCAGATATATTTCGTCTGCGAGCGCCTTATCCGTCATAATAGTTGCAGGATTTGAATTGCAAAGGACAACGTTTACCCCCGCATCTTTAAGCACGCGGCAAGCTTGTGCACCGGCATAGTCAAATTCTGCTGCCTGACCTATAACAATAGGACCCGAACCGATTACGAGAACTTTTTTTATATCTTCTCTTTTAGGCATTGAACTTGCCCTCCTTTATATTCTCTATGAATTTATCAAAAAGAAACGCTGCATCTTGCGGACCTCCGCAGGCTTCAGGGTGAAACTGTACGGTATATGCGTTGAGCTCGGGATAATCAAATCCTTCGCAGGTATTGTCATTTGCATTTACATAGCTCAATACGCCTTTGCCTTCAAGACTTTGAGAAACAACCTCATAACCGTGGTTCTGACTTGAAATATACACTCTTCCCGTTGCAAGGTTTTTCACCGGCTGATTTGCCCCGCGGTGACCGTATTTCATTTTCTTTGTCTTTCCGCCCATAGCCAAAGCAAAAAGCTGATGTCCGAGACAAATCCCGAATATCGGCAATTTACCCGCAAGCTTTTTGATATTGCTAATAATCGCCACATTTTCCGCAGGATCGCCGGGCCCGTTTGTAAGCATTAATCCCTGAGGCTTAAGGTCAAGTATTTGTTCAGCCGTATACCATGACGGAACTTTAATGCAATAACAACCGCGCTTTACGAGTTCACGCGGAATATTATCTTTTGCACCAAAATCCCAGACGACAACTTTAATCCCGTTAGGATCTCCACTGTATTCCACTTCTCCGCACGTTACGCTATTTACCGCGTCTTTAATAATGTAACTGTTTACTTCTTCAAAATCCTTTAAAGGTTTAGCAGAAATTTTAGCATTCATAACGCCCGCTTCTCTGACTATTTTTGTTAGTTCACGCGTGTCAATACCATACAAGCCTATAATATTATTATCTTTGAGATACTTGTCCAAAGTGTTCTCGCATCTGAAATTCGAAGGCTCGTCACACTTTTCCCGCACTATATAAGCCGACACCCAGGATTTCTTACTTTCACAATCTTTGGATATCATTCCATAATTCCCTATAAGCGGAAACGTTTGTGTTACTATTTGCCCATAATAACTCGGGTCTGTAAGAGTTTCGATATAACCGGTCATTCCCGTAGTAAAAACGAGTTCTCCGATTACATCACCCTCTGCGCCGAAGCGATAGCCTTGAAACTGTTTTCCGTTTTGCAACGTCAAATAAGCTCTTTTCATTTTGCTGCCCTTTAAAAATTTTTCTCAATTAAAATAAAGACTGATTTAAAATATAAATCAGTCAAAAAAACAAAAATTATAAAAACGGAATTTTTCGTCGGTACTTAAACCGCCGTTAAATACAAACTCGTTAAAAATAAAAGCCTTATCAATTAAAATCTTCTTCATAATTCCGTAACCTTATAAAGTATATAACAAGCCTCTCCGCAAGTCAAGCAAATAACAAAGATTAATAGAGCCTTGTGATAAAATCAAAATCTCTCAATCTTTTTTGCCTCTTTTTATAATCAGGCAAAATACTGCCTAAAAGCCCCCAAAAATCCGTAGAATGGTTGTGGTGTTTTATATGGCACAGCTCGTGTACTATTACATATTCACGCAAATCGGTAGGAAGCATAAATACTTTATAATTGAATACCAAATTGTTATTAATATCGCAACATCCCCAACGCGAAACATAATCTTTTATTGTCACACTTTGCGGAATTAAAGACAAATAATTGGAAATTACATTTATCGTTTCTAAAAAATCAGCCGAAAACATATCACAAAACAAACTTTTTAAACTTCTTTTGCTTTTAACATGCACAGCATAATCGGTTAAAACATTTCTGTCGGAACAATTAAAAAAGGGGGTTTTCGTTCCGTTTACATACACCTTACGATAATTCAATATGTCGCCATGTTCATTATGTAAAATTGAATTTTTAAGAATAACCTTTTCAATCCACGCAGATTTTTCTTCCAATACTTCGTCTATTTTCTTTTGTGAAACGCTTAACGGACACTTTACCGTTATTTTGTTTTTATCAGATATTGATATGGAAATCCCGGAACGATTTTTTCGCACCAGTTCATAATCATACTTCATTTAATTCAACCTTAAATTGAACGCGCAATTCATCACCCGATCTGCCTTCTATCAATATATAGCCGTCGCAATCTTCTCTGGTAAAATCAAGTTTTTCTCCGTATTTGCACTGTTTTGCATAGGTAATCTGTATCGATTTAAAATATTTATTCTTCATCTCATCTACAGAAAATACGTCACACATAAAATCAGCATATCTGGTATTGTTGACATGAAAATAATGGTCGTAATCAGAAAAACCAACCGAACGCGTATATACTTGTTTGCCGTGTTCAATCGGAGGTATTTTCCACGCTCTAAAATCTATACTGCGTTCCGTATTATAATTTTCAAAATCACTTTCTTTAAAGTATGCGTTTGCCGGCAGTAAATTATAATTTTCAGTATCAATCATACACCAACGGGCAGTACCGACACCGATTTTACTGCCGTTACAATACAGTTCATAATCTCTTAAAAAGATAAGATGTTTTGGTCTTAACGGCCAGGTGTGCACTTCAAGCACATCGCCAAACTTTATAGGCCGGAACAATTCAATATAATAATTCACCACAATAAAGCCCATGCTTTTAGGGGCAATGTCATCATATCCGAACCCAAGTTCGTCAGCGGAAAGACACGCAGACTCTTCTAAGAAAGACAACAATGACGAGAGCTTTAAATTATCATATGCATCCAAATCAGTATAGCGCAATTCATAAGTTTTTTTATGTCTGTACATACTCACCTCAAAAAGCTACGCTTTTGATTTTATCAAAAATGCGATCAAAAGTCTATTAAATAATGCTAAAACCATTAATTATGCGTGACATAGTACTTTATATTTTAAATTATTGACATTTTTACATTAATATGGTAAAATATATTAAAAAATATGGAGGCTTAAATACCGTGGACGAAGAATTGAAAAATAAAAATGAAGAACCCGTTGCGGACGAAGAAACAAAAACCGGCATCAGCGCCGACCTTATCCGCGGGCATATAAATACAATAATATTACGTACTCTTTACGAGCGCGATAAATACGGCTATGAAATCATAGAAGAAATCGAAGCAAAAAGTCACGGACAATACACTTTGAAACAGCCTACGCTTTATTCCGCTTTAAAAAGATTGGAAAGCCAGGGATACATAACGGCATATTGGAAAACTGACGAAGTTTCTAACGGCGGACGGAGAAAGTATTATACTTTAACTGACAGCGGAAGAGAAATTACAGAAAAAAATCAAAGCGAATGGGAATATTCGAGAACAGTTATCGATAGCCTTATTTCCGACAGAAATTTTGATTTTACACCGCCGCCCCCCTCCGCCGTTGACTGTAAAATTTTAAAAACTTCCACTTCCCGCGTTCCAACGGTTAAAGACGAAAAAGACGCTGACAAAGATCGTGAAATCAAATATGAAGAAGAAAAACAGCCCGAACAAATAATCAAGGTTGAAGAATTTGCAACAAAGCCCGAACCAATTCCCGAGTTTACGCCAGCACCGCAACCCATAATGGAACAACCGCTGATTGTTGAACAGCCAATACAGCAAAATGTTGTACAGGAAGAACCTAAAAATATTCAACATATTATTAGCAATGAAGAACGGTTAAAAGAAGAACGCAGAATACATGAAAACTATTTACGGCTTATTTCCGAACCTGTTGCCGTAGCCGAAGAAACGCCGCTAAACCCCTATTCCGATAAAATCGATACAGATAAATTAATATATAATAAAAAACCGGAAACAGAGCGGGACTATAAAAATCTAATTGATAATCTTTTTGTCAGAACAGTTCAGCAACAACGTCAAAATGAACCCAAGAATATTCGACAAGAAGCAAGGCAGATATCTCCTCAACAAATTAACTATAATGACGCAAATGCAAAAGCAAATTCCGACGGACTTACCGTAAACGCCGCCGAATACGAAGTTTCAAAGCGGAAAAAGAAATACAACCGCGGCGCGGCGCTTTTCAAAAGTTCGCTAATAGTTGCGGTTATAATGTTAGTTGAATTTGCTTTAAGCCTTGCATTTATGTCACAGCTAAAAGTAAATATAAGTTATCCTATAGTCATTCTGACTCTCGCTGTTGCACAGCTTTTGATTTTCGGTATTCTTACTACCACAGATTTTGGCAAATGTACGAGAAAGCCTACAAGTCTTTCCTATCTTACCACCTCTATCGTTTTGGG
Source organism: uncultured Clostridia bacterium (assembly GCA_947175485.1). GTDB lineage: Bacteria > Bacillota > Clostridia > Christensenellales > Borkfalkiaceae > Coproplasma. The sequence goes on along the minus strand of CAMWMZ010000012.1, from coordinate 13,043 downwards.
AATAATTTCCGTATTGATTATTTTTGTTTCTTCATTATTACTTAACGTAAATTTTGCAAGCGTAGGCGATGTTTTAGCAAAAATAATAATACCTAGCCTTGTTGCCTTGAATATCCCTATATTCGCAGCGATATTTTATATGTTCAACAGATAATAAAAACAAAAAAGTTTTCCGAAATTTCGGAAAACTTTTTTCATTTTACGATAATTATATTTATTTCGCAAACTCGGAAGCCCTGAACTCCCTGATAACGTTTACTTTTATCTGACCGGGATATTCAAGCTCATTTTCAATCTTCTTTGCAATATCTTTTGCAAGAAACAATGTCTGTGCGTCGTCAACCTGTTCGGGTTTAACAATTACACGTACTTCCCTTCCTGCCTGAATTGCATAGCACTTGTCCACGCCGCGAAATCCGCTTGCGATTGACTCGAGCTTTTCAAGCCTTTTTACATAATTTGTGCCGGTTTCTCTTCTTGCGCCGGGTCTTGCGCCTGAAATAGCATCTGCGGCCGCCACCAGAACAGCTTCTATTGTCTTAGGCTCAATATCACCGTGGTGTGCCTGAATTGCGTTTACTACGTTATTGCTTTCACGGTATTTCTTCGCAAGGTCGGCTCCAAGCTGAATATGCGTGCCTTCTTGTTCATGGTCAACCGCTTTACCGATATCATGTAATAATCCTGCACGTTTAGCAAGGTTTACATCAAGCCCCAGTTCCTGTGCCATGAGCCCTGCAAGCTGGGCAACTTCAATTGAATGATTATAGACGTTTTGTCCGTAACTAGTTCTGTATTTAAGTCTGCCTAAAAGCTTAATCAGCTCAGGATGAATCCCGAAAATACCAACGTCAAACATTGCGGCTTCGCCCGCCTGTTTGATTTCCTGATCCATTTCTTTTTTAACCTTTTCAACGGTTTCTTCAATTCTTGCAGGATGAATTCTTCCGTCGGTTATAAGTTTTTCAAGCGAAAGCCGTGCAATTTCACGTCTTACAGGGTCAAATCCGGATAAAATTACAACTTCCGGAGTATCATCGATAATCAGCTCTATACCGGTAGCATTTTCAATTGCGCGAATATTTCTGCCTTCTCTTCCTATAAGCCTTGCTTTCATATCATCGCTGGGCAAAGGAACTACCGAAACAGTGATTTCCGACGCATGGTCCGCCGCACAACGCTGTACTGCAAGCGATATAATTTTCTTAGCCTCGTTGTTCGCTTCTTCTTTTGCAGTTTGCTCAATGTTTCTTACCTGCAAAGCCACGTCGTGACGCGTTTCGTCCAATATTTCACTTGCAAGTTGTTTTTTTGCTTCTTCTTTGGTAAGCTGTGCTACTTTTTCAAGCTCCTGCACCATAAGTTCATGCTGGTGAGTAATCTTTTCCTGAGCTTTTTTCAGTTCCAACTCTTTATTAGACAGTTCTTTTTTCTGCTGATCCAAAGCACTGTTTTGTTTTAATAAGGATTCTTCTTTTTTATAAAGAATTTCTTCTCTTTGCCCAAGCCTTTGTTCTTGCCTGTCAAGCTCTTGCTTTTTATCCTTACACTGCCTTTCAAACTCGCTTTTTAATTGCTCAACCTGTTCCTTTGCTTCTGCCTTTGCTTCCTGTTTTAAAGTTTTACATTCACGAGAAACTTCTTCACGGATTTTGTTTTGGCGTTCCTGAACGCTTCCGACTTCTTTTTCAATGCTGTTCTTCTTTATCATACCGCCAAGAAAAAACGCACCGACTGCAAGTAACGCGACAACGATAAGTCCGACTAAAAGTCCGATTTCCGCACCGCTTAAAAGAAACAGGCTGCCAAATGCCATTAATTTCATTTTAGCCTCCTGATTATAAAAAATTAATATATACGACCTTCAAAGAAGTAGTTTATATCTGTATTTATTGTACACCCGCCCACGTAAAAAGTCAATTTAATATAAATAAATACTTATCATATTATAAAAAAAGCGGCTTTAAGCCGCTTTTACTTCAAATTATCTAAAAATACGCTTGCAACCGCATCTGAAGGCATGCGCCAATCTCCGCGCGGGGAGAGAGAAACCGACCCCACCTTAACGCCGTCCGGCAAACATGAACGTTTGAACTGTTGGGCGAAAAATCTTTTATAAAAATTTTTAAGCCATTTTTCAACAGTTTCTTGATCATAAACACCGCTAAAAGCGCTGCTTGCAATATATTTTATTTTTTCCGGCGAAAAGCCGTATTTTAAGGCATAATACAAAAAGAAATCGTGCAACACATACGGACCTACTATATCCTCCGTTTTTTGTGCTATGTCGCCGCTCTCCGTCGGCGGAAGCAATTCGGGAGAGATTTCCGTATTTACAATAGCGTTCAACACATTTTTACAAGCACCGCCGAGTTTTTCCGCCTCATAAGCTACCAAATGCCTGATAAGCGTTTTGGGAACGGAACAATTTACGCTATACATAGACATATGGTCGCCGTTATAAGTTGCCCAACCCAGTGCAAGTTCGCTTAAATCACCGGTACCTATAACCAAACCGTTATATTCGTTGGCTAAATCCATTAAAACCAACGTCCGAACACGTGCTTGTGCATTTTCATACGTTATATTTTTGTTTTCTTCTTTATGGTTGATATCCTTGAAATGCTTTTTTACCGTTTGGGATATCGGAATAATTTTTGCCGTAACCCCCATAGCTTTTATAAGCTTTAACGAATTATTTTTAGTTTTTTCAGTAGTACCGAAGCACGGCATTGTAACCGCTATGATATCCTTCAAATCTTTTCCAAGCGATTTAAATGCGCGGACTGCAACGATTAGAGCAAGCGATGAATCCAATCCTCCTGAAACCCCTATTATCGCCGTTTTTGAGTTTGTGTGCTTTAACCGCTTTTCCAATGCTTTTTGCTGAATTTTTAAAATAAGTTCACTTCTTTCATTTAGCCCGACGGAAGGAATAAAAGGCGTCTGCGGAAAAACCCTTAAAAGTACATTTTCCTCATTATTTGTTTCAAATCTCTTTAATGAATAATTATCATTGCAAAAACCAACAGTGCGGTCATTAATATTATCTGAAAAATACGTACCGGCAACTTTACGGCGCTCTGCCGCAAGCAACTCCACGTCAATTTCTCCGTATAGTAATCCGTTTTCAAACAATTTGCTTTCTGAAAGCACCGCCCCGTTTTCCGCTATTAGGTTATGCCCGGCAAAGGTCAAGTCGGTTGAGCTTTCACCTTCCCCCGCATCGCTGTAAACATAGCCGCAGATAAGTTTTCCGGACTGCATTTTAACGAGGTTTTTTCTGTATTCTGCTTTACCCGCCGTTTCATTGCTGCAAGAAAGATTCACAATAATATTTGCACCCGCTTGCGTATGCTGAACAGAAGGCGATAACGGCGCCCATAAATCTTCACATATTTCAGCAGAAACAGTAAAATCCTCACAGTTATCAGCCTTAAAAATTATATGCGTATCTAATAAAATATCATACTGTCCAAACAAATCAACATGCAACGGAGCTTTAGGAGCCGAACAAAAATTGCGCTTTTCATAAAATTCGCCATAATTAGGAAGATAAGTTTTTGGAACAATTCCCAAAACGGCACCGTTATGAATTGCAACAGCGCAATTATAAAGCTTACCGAAATTTTCAATCGGCGCACCGACAAAAATGAGCGTTTTTAGTCCTTTAGTAGCTTTACAAATTTCGATTATTGCGTTTTCACACGCTTTAATCAGTGCAGACTGATTGAATAAGTCACCGCAAGTATATCCGCAAATACATAATTCGGGAAATACCGTTAACTGACTTCCGTTATCCGCACTTTTTTTAATTGCATCTATTATTTTGATTGTATTAAAGCTTACGTCCGCAACTTTTATTTCGGGAGTTGCGGCGCATACCTTTATAAATCCGTACTGCATTATTTATTGTTAAGCGTCTCTTTAAACGCTTCTCTTATTTTGTTTTCTATTTCGGTTTTCAATTCGGGATTTGACTTTAAAAGTTCACGGAGTTTTTCTCTGCCTTGTGCAATTTTATCATCGTTGTAATTGAACCACGAACCGCTTTTAGTAAGAATCCCAAATTCTACGCCTAGATCCATTAAACAGCCTTCTTGCGAAATGCCTTCTCCGTAAATAATGTCAAATTCCGCAACCTTGAACGGAGGAGCGAGTTTATTTTTTACAACCTTGCATTTCGTTCTGTTGCCTATTATCCCACCATCCCCTTTAAGCGCATCCGCTTTTCTTATATCAAGACGGAGCGATGCAAAATATTTCAAAGCCTTACCGCCAGGAGTAGTTTCGGGATTGCCGAACATAACCCCAACCTTTTCACGGAGCTGATTTATAAAAATAACGCTGGTTTTGGAGCGGTTTGTAATAGCCGTAAGCTTACGCAACGCTTGCGACATAAGCCTTGCCAAAAGTCCGACATGCGCATCCCCCATATCGCCCTCTATTTCGGCCTTTGGAGTAAGAGCCGCAACGGAGTCAATTACAATTATATCTACTGCGCTTGAACGCACAAGCGATTCACAAATATCAAGAGCCTGTTCGCCTGTGTCCGGCTGTGATAAATAAAGTTCGTTTGTATCTACTCCTAACGCACGCGCGTACTGCGCGTCAAGCGCGTGTTCCGCGTCGATAAACGCCGCAACTCCGCCGGCTTTCTGCGTTTCAGCAATAATGTGGAGCGCAACCGTTGTTTTACCGGAAGATTCGGGACCGTAAATTTCCATAATTCGTCCGCGCGGAACGCCGCCAATTCCAAGCGCCAAATCCAAAGAAAGGCAACCGGTCGGAATAATTTCAAGATCGGTATTAACATTGGTATCGCCGAGCTTCATAATTGCGCCCTTTCCGTACTGCTTTTCTATCATAGCGATAGTAGAGTTAAGTGCTTTGAGTTTTTCTTCGTTCATTTATATATTACCTCTGATTATTTTACTTTTTTAAATGCCGCAAAAAGCGCAAGATTAATCGCAGTTTCTGTTATTTCTCTGCGTGAACCTTTAAGATTGAATTCATAAACTTGTGTTCCTTCATCTGTTGCTACTCCGATGTATATAAGACCGACAGGCTTATTCGTATTGTCTGATTTGGGTCCGGCAATACCCGTAGTAGATAAGCCTATGTTACAATTTCCGGTTAAAAGCAAACCTTCCGCCATTTGCGCCGCAACTTCTTTAGATACTGCGCCATATTGCTTTAATGTAAACTCGTTCACACCAAGTCTTTGAATCTTGGCTTCGTTTGCATAAGTGTTTAAGCCCTCGAAATAGACTTCACTGACACCAGAAATTTCAACTAATCTTTTACTAATCCCGCCGCCGGTAAACGACTCGGCAACACCGATTCTCATTCTTCTTAATTTTAAAAGCTGAACAAGTCTTTCCGCCAAAGAAATATTTTCAAGTGCATAAACATAATTGTTTACTCTGGCAACAATTGCTCGGAACGCGCTGTCAAAGGCTTGTTTTGCAACAGTGCTGCCGTAAACTATTTCTACAGTACAATCGCCAAAATTATCGGTAATATTGAAATCAAGCTCGGGACAAATACTTTTAGCGTCTTTAAGAGAATCATCCAAAAGATGACATGGCGCGCCGACCATTTTTATATAAGCCTGATTATAAGTAACCATATATTGCTTATCTAAATAGTCACAAATATCTGCGGCGGTCAATTTACAGTCAGCATTAAACAAAAGGACGAAAATATTATTATCGGTTGCTTTTAGTATATTTAAGCCGTCAAAAGCAGTTTTAAGAGCAGCCTCATAAAAATCTTTTAAAGTCTTTTCCATCTTTAAAGGACAGGAAATTACTACGTTTTCATGAAGCTTTAAGCTGTCCATCAAAGCATTAATTATCTCGGCAGAGTTATCAAAAGCAACAAACGATACTTTTTCAAAGTAATAACCCCGCGAAGAAAAATCGCAAATCAGCGCACTTGCAACGTCAGCAAAATTCGCTCTTTTATTACAGAATATCAAAAGACAATTCTTTTTTGTTTTGTCGTATGAAACAGCGTTCATTTTTTTAGAACTTCTATATTTTTAACAAGATAGTTAACACCGGAAATTATTGTCAAAATTACCGCCAGTGCAAAGCAAGCAAGCCCTATATAATTTATAATTACGCTTGCGATATTATCCGTAAGCTCATAAATCCCGGCACCTATTAAAAGCACAACTATTGATATATCCTGAAAAGTAGTTTTGTATTTGCCGAAAATATCCGCAGCTATTACCATACCTGAACTTGCGGCAACCATTCTGAAACCGCTGACTATTATTTCCCTTGCAAGTATTACCGCAACGCCGCACCCCATAACAATAAGACCTATACTCCCCATAGACAAAATTATATGCTCGGGACGTGTAAGAAAAATCACAAGCGCAGATAATACGAGAACCTTATCCGCAATAGGATCAAGAAATTTACCGAGATTTGTAACAAGATTATACTTTCTTGCAATTTTTCCGTCAAACAGATCCGTAAGACATGCTATACCGAATATTGCAAGCGCAACGAAATAGTGCCCGACGAATTGCAGATAAAAAAACAAAATGAAAACGGGAATCATCACCATTCTTGAAATAGTGAGTTTGTTGGGAAGATTCATTACACCCTTTCCCGCCGCACGCTTATAGGCTTTGCTTTCTTTATCTATTACGTTATCGTTTTCTTTATCCATAATAATCCTCCGTGCGGCCGTAAAGGTCGTATGCGTCGTTACCCTCAATCAAAATATCATAATACTCGCCTTGTACTGCGTTATAAGCATTAAAATAGACCTTACCATCGATATCCGGAGCTTGAAAATATGCGCGCCCCACAAAACAATTTTTATTGTAATCTATACCGTCGCAAATAACTTTCAACGTTTGCCCCACATAGTGTGAAAGGATATCAAAAGAAATATTTTGCTGTGTTTGATACAGTTTTTTTACACGGCTCTTTTTAACCGAATACGGCAGTTGACCCTTGAGCTTATATGCAGCGGTATCCGGTTCTCTTGAATAAGCGAAAAATCCACAGTTGTCAAGCCTAGCTTCTTCAATAAAAGAACGCAAGCCGTCAAAATTTTCTTCCGTCTCTTCGGGAAATCCTGCTATAAACGTAGAACGGATTGCAATATTCGGAATTTTCTCCCTAAGCTTACGAATTAAAGAAAGATATTCGATTCTGCCTGCCGGACGGTTCATAAGTTTTAATATTTTATTTTCACTGTGCTGCAACGGAATGTCTATATATTTTATTATTTTAGGATTGTCGCGAATTTCATTTATTAACTCGTCGTCTATCATATCCGGATAACAGTATAATAATCTTACACTATTAATGTTGACAAGCTTAGTCACGTTTTGTAAAAATTTTACTAAATTTTTTTCACCGTACAAATCCAATCCGTATCTCGTAATATCCTGCGCCACCAAAATGAGTTCTGAAACTTCGCCAAGGCTTTCTGCCTCTTCAAGCAACTGTTCCATAGGATAGCTATTATATTTTCCGCGTATTTTTGGAATTAAACAGTATGTACATTTATTATTACAGCCGTCTGCAATTTTTAAATAAGCATAATGTGGCGGAGTTGTAAGTAATCTGCCTGTGCCTGATTTTCCGCCGCCGCAATTAACAAAATTCACGCGTTCGCCGTTATAAGCAATTTGCAAAGCATCAAACAGCTTTTCATAGTCGTTAATACCCAAAAACACGTCTGCCTCTGTTAAATCATTAAAAGTTTCACTGATAAATTTTTGAGGCAAACAACCGGTGACGACAATTTTTTCAAGACTGGCGTTTTTATAAACAGAATACTCCAAAACCGTTTCTATAGCTTCTTTTCTGGCTTCATTCAAAAAGGCGCACGTGTTAATTATGAGAATTTGCGTTTCGTTAATATCGTAGGCTATTCTATAACCATTTTCGGCAATTACGGATAAAAGCTTTTCCGAATCGACACGGTTTTTATCACAACCAAGCGAGATAAGCCCGAAATTTTTTCCGTGCAAATCAATCATCTATATCTCCGTAAATATTGAAAAATTCTTCTTTTGAAAGCAAGACCTTTCTCGGTTTAGAGCCTTCCGACGGAGTAACGTAAGTCATATTTTCCATCCAGTCAATAATTTTGCACGCTTTTATATAACCGACGGGGAAGCGCCTTTGTATCATCGAAACCGACGCTTGATTTGAAGTTACGCAGTATTTTAAAGCTTTTATAAAAGTATCGTCTATTTTTGTTTCGTTTTCTTCTCCGTCGCCAGCAGAACCAATCATTGCCTGGGGCACGTCTTCCTGTTCAACTTTATTTATGAAGTCAGAAACGCTTTCGTCAAAATATGTTTCATTATTTGCTTTTACAAAGTCCGTTACTTTTTGCACCTCATGCGTATCTACAAAACAGCATTGTATACGCGACAAATCGGGGTTTTCCGCAGAACGGAAATAAGAATCACCCTTACCTAAAAGCTTTTCCGCACCGCCGATATCGAATATCGTTCTTGCGTCGTCGAAAGAATTTACTTTAAAGCCGATACGCGTAGGCAAATTCGATTTTATCAAGCCCGTAATACAGTCAACCGAAGGTCTTTGCGTAGCCAAGATTAAGTGTATACCGCAAGCACGCGCTTTTTGAACAAGCTTGATTATTCGGCTTTCGATATCCTTTTTCGCCTGCAACATTAAATCGCCGAACTCGTCTAATACGATAACTATTTTGGGCAGTTTTTCTTCGCCTTGAGGCAAATGTGCGTTATATTCGTCAAGATTTTTCGTTGCAACGCCAGATTCAGTCATGTCCTTGAAAAGCGTGTATCTGCGTTCCATTTCTTTTATTGCCCAATTCAACGCTTTTATAGCTTTATCACACTCATAAAGAATTTCGTTTATCATGAGATGGGGTAATTTATCGTAAGAAATAAATTCCACCTGTTTGGGGTCAACCAGAATCAAACGTAATTCTTCAGGCCCGTACTTATATAAAAGGCTGACTAAAAGCGCGCTGAGACAAATACTTTTACCGCTACCCGTAGTACCGGCAACCAGAAGGTGCGGCATTTTCGTAATATCGGGGCATACTACTTCTCCCTCTACGTTTTTCCCCAAAGCAAAAGTAAGAGCGCCTTGCTTGCTGTTTATAAACTTCTGGCTGGCAAGCATCGTTTTAAGCCCGACGATTGCCCTTTGATTATTCGGAACTTCTATTGAAAGAGCGCCCTTGGAATAATTGAGATACGCCGTAACATTATCCTTTCTCAATTCCATCGCAACCGCCTCTTTATATTTTAGCGCCTGCGTTATTTTCGTCCTGTCTTCTATTATGACGTCATAGCGGGTAATAGAAGGTCCTATTGTAACGTTTGATACCTCGCTTGTAATTTTAAAACGTTCCAACGTTTCAACAATAATACGCTTGTTATCTTCTATTTCCGCAGTATTAACGTTAGCGTTTTCGGGATAATTATCCAAAAGGTCAAGCGTCGGGCGCACATACTTTTTCCAAACGTGTTTGGGTTTTTCTTCTGCCTTTTCCTCTTTGGGTTGTCTTTCCGTAGGCTTTTCAACCTCTTGACGTCTTAACCCTGCGCGCAAGTCCATCGACTGTAACGGCTGTTCAGTGTTCCTTGACCGAACAAACAAAGTTTTTTCCGAAGATAAATCATCGTCATTATCATCAAAAAGCTCCGAGTTGCTTCGTTCTGTACGTGTTTGCCTGTCCCCACGTATAGAATCTGTATTCAAAAATCCGAAAGAACTATTATTGTTCTCCGGTTCGGAGTTTATTATTTCTCTATACGATTGCTCATCAGATTTATCTTGAGAAGAAAAATCAACCGAAGTATTATCGGTAAACCCGACATTTTTGTGTTCTCTCGGCGATTGAATAACAGACGGTTCTTCACTGACTGAAATTTGTTCTTCATTTATATCGTGAGAAATCTGCTGCTCTTCCTTTTCTTCTTCGTTAAAGCTGAAGTCATTAAAAGAAGAAATATCTTCAACTTCGTAAGGACTCGATTCGCCTTCCGAATAAGCAGGATAATCATCTTTCAGTCCTGAATAAGCTTCATTTAAATTTTCTATCGGTTTCTCACCGTAAACGTAATTCGACGGAGAAATATTTGTCGGTTGATTGAATACTTCCTCCTGATAGCTTTCCGTATAAGTTTTTTGTTTTTGCACCGCAGATTGGGAAGCAGCGGGCTTAGGCGACGTTGAAAAACTACTCAAATAATCCGCTTCACTGGAAGTAGTTTGATTTGCAAAGTATGAATTTTCGTTGAAAATCATATTACGCCTATAGCTTTCCGCCGCAAATTCGCCTTTTTCAAACAAAATTTTTCTTCCAAGATTTTTCTGCGAATATTTGTCGTTTTCCGGCGGTAAAGAATGTCGTTCCTCAACACGGCGCATTACCGGAACTTCCTTATTTACCTCCGCTTTAACTGCCGACACTGTTTTATTCTGTTGTTGGGCAGCAATATCTTGACCTGCTTCCAACTCAACCGCCCGCTCCTCTTTCTCTTTGCGGAAAGCAAAGCCGCCGTCACGTTTGAACGCAAGAAATACAAGATATCCAAACAAAAGCGCCAATACGGAAAACACAACATACGCAGTAACAAAACCGCCTAATTTTGCTACCGGCCAAACAAAAATTGCAGAAACAACTCCGCCGAATGTATAACCTACAAAACCGTTTTGCGCATTCATATAGCTATCAGCAATATAAGTGCCGTAATTATCGAGAGAATAAGTATGTGTAGTCGCGGCATGAAACAATAAAAACAGAACAAAAACCGTAAAGGAAATTGTTATTGACTTTTTTAACTTCAATTTTAACTTTTTTTCAAATACAAGCCAAACGCCCAAATATGCAAGCAGTGCAATAACAAAGAATGAACCGTATCCAAATGTTCCGTACAAGAACGTACATATTTCCTTGCCTATCCCCGCAAAAACAGCGCTTCCGGTCAACAGCATTAAAAGTACTATTGCACAGAATAGCAACAGCGTCATTCCGAAAGTTTCTCTCGTAAAAATATATGAAATTTTTTTATCTTTTTTTTCTTTGTCGTTACGCAATTTTATTCTCCGAAAATACGCCTATTTTAATTCTTCCTTATTATATCATTTAATCTTTGAAATAACAACAAAAACAAGCAAAAAAACAAGTTTTTTCCGCATTAAAAAACGCGGAACTGTTCCGCGTTTCAAAACCGAATAATCAATTATCCGCTTTTATAATTATGCTTTTTGCGATATCGTATATGTCGCCGGCGCCAAGAAATAAAACCAAATCATCCTCGCCCGTTTTTTTCAGAAAATCATAAATATCGTTAGGACAACCTCCATAGCAAGCATTTGGCAAAGCCTGTGAAAGCGTAAGCGCACTACCTTTATCGTCAAAATATTCCCTAGCCGCAAAAGTCCGATAAACCAGCAAATGTTCAACGGCGGAAAGAGTTTCTACAAATCCGCTGAATAAATTTATCGTTCGCGAATAAGTATGCGGCTGAAATACCACAAAAAGCCTGCCCTTTAATACTTCTTGCGCAGTTTGCAATGCCGCGGCTATTTCATCCGGATGATGAGCGTAATCCGCTATACATTTTGCATCCCCGATTTTACCTAAATACTCGAAGCGACGCTCAACGCCGCAAAATTTTTCAAGTCCGCAGGCAATTTTATCAAACGGCACCCCGCAAATTCGGGCAACGGATATTGCAGCCAACGCGTTCAAAATATTGTGTTTACCATAAACGTTAAGTCTTATTTTCCCAAGATATACCGCACCGTCATATACCGAAAACGAATAAAAACCGTTATCACATTCTATTTCACGGGCACTGAAGTCAGCGTTTTCGTCAAATCCGAAGGTTATTCCTTCTGAAACAAAATCCCCATAAGAACTAACGCAAACGTTTGCCGATTTAGCAAAAATCATATATGCTTCACGCAGTTTTTCCTCACTGCCGTAACATTCCAAATGATCGGGCTCTGTATTTAAAATCACAGATATATCGGGTTTTAGCATCAAAAAATTTTTTTTGTATTCGCATGCTTCTGTTAAAAAATAATCTTTTCCGCTGTTGTAAAAATTACAAAAAGTTTTATCGCGTCCGCCTATATGACAGCAAAAACGCTTTCCGCTTACAGAAAATATATGTGCGAGCATCGACGTGCACGTTGTTTTGCCATGGCACCCCGATATTCCTATCACTTTTTTAAAGGCACGGCTTACTTCATACAAAAATCTTCCGCGGGACATAATAACCTTGTTATGTTCACGCGCTTCCGAGAGTTGCTCGTCATTTTCTGATACGGCATCCGTATAAACTATAACTTCGTAATCAGAAACCGACCCTTTGCTGTTACCGATTTCTATATGTGCGCCCAGCTGCTCAAGTTCTTGAGTGTAAACATTAGAAACATTATCGCTGCCACCGACACGCTTCCCTTCCGACAATACAAATTTTGCAAGCGCACTCATACTGACTCCGCCGATTCCTATAAAGTAAAAACTTGCGTAATTATCCAAAAAAAGACATTGCATATTAAATTTTATTAACAAAATTCAATTATTAGCACGATTTTTGCATGTTATTGCAAAATTTTCACAAAATTTTTTCAAATAAGTATTGAATTTATAAATCTTTTATTGTACAATAATTTCAATGAAAGTATAATCTGGCAGGTGGTTTTATGAAAATCTCAGATGTACGAATCAGATTAGTTAACAAGGAGGACAATAAACTCAAAGCAGTAGCTTCAATTACGATAGACGAATGTTTCGTAGTACACGACATTAAGATAATCGAAGCTGCGGAAGGCGTGTTTATTGCAATGCCTAGCAGAAAAACTAATGATGGCGATTATAAGGATATTGCACATCCGCTTAACACCGAGACCCGAGAACTTTTAAAAGAAGCAATCCTTACGGCTTACTATGATGAACTTAAAAAATAAGTCATGTTATGTTTTCCGTTAAATAATACTGTATTTGTAAACGAAAACCGCACGCGGCAAGCGTGCGGTTTTCGTTATTAT
>CAMWMZ010000011.1 GCA_947175485.1 uncultured Clostridia bacterium | reverse complement strand
GTTGCTCTCCCAACTGAGCTAAGCTCCCAAACGCTTAATTAATATAACAAATAAAGAGATAAAAATCAAGCGTTTTTTTGAGAATTTTTATTTTTTTGTAAATTTTTTGCGGCATAGTTTTCGGGTGTCCGTTCCACCACAATATATTGTATGTGCCTGAAAAAATATTTGATACACATACAAACTTTTTAAAATATTTCAAAATGAGAGTATAAATTATACAATCCGCGGCAATAAAAAATCCGTAATTCAATCGAGGTGATTTTATGAAAAAGTTTCTGGCGGCGGCTTTCGCGTTAATTCTTGTAATCGGCACTGTAGTTTTTGTAAATTATCAAAGCGGCGCGGCGGAGGCGGAAAACGATTATCTGCGTATACACGTCCGCGCAAATTCCAACGAACAAATCGACCAAAATATAAAATACATTGTAAAAGACGAAGTTGTCAAATTCATTACCCCTTACGTAGCTGAATGTGTGGATAAGCCCGCGGCCATGCGCATTATTGGCGGGATTTTACCTCAAATCGAAGAGGTTTGCGATAAAACTTTAAAAGAAAACGGTTTTTATTACACGGCAAAAGCTCAGCTGCGCGCTGAAATCTTCCCCACCCGCGTTTACGGAGAGCTGACGTTGGAGCAAGGCGTTTATGACGCTCTTATAATAGAATTAGGGTCCGGCACCGGCGACAACTGGTGGTGTGTAATTTATCCCCCCCTTTGCTTCACTTCGGCAACCGCCGACGTTGAATACCGTTCCGCCATATACGATATTATCAATAAGTTTTTCGGCTGAAACGGAAATTTATCCGCTTCCGATAAACGTTATACACACACGACGAGTAAAAACGTAAAAATTTAATTTCAGCGCAAGCCTAAATCTGTTTGGCTTGCGCATATTTTTTTACAACTTATTCATAATATTTGCAAAGGCGGAAAGCGCCTTGGTTTTACACATATTATCGCTCGCCGCATGGCGCAGCTAAGGAGGAAAAATGAAAAAAGCACTTAGAATAGGCGCGGCATCCGTGGCGTTGGCGGCAGTTGCAACGTGCGGCGCGATATTCAACTTAGGACACACGAACGAAACAGACTTTGCCGTGTCCCCCTACGTTCAGACGGCTGTTTTGAAGCAAGGTGCGACGGGCGGCGAAGTTAAGGAATTGCAAAGACGTTTAAAGCAATGGGGTTATTACTCCGGCTCGGTAGACGGCGTTTACGGGCCGAAAACCGTTGAAGCGGTAAAATACTTCCAGCGCAAAAACGGACTTAAAGCCGACGGAATTGCGGGCAAATCTACTTTTGCCGCATTGGGAATGAACGACAGCGTCAGAGTTCTTGAAAACGAAGGCAAAAAGCCGAGCGGAAATTCAAATTACACCAATTCCGATTTGTACCTTTTGGCTAAATGCATTTACGCCGAGGCACGCGGAGAAAGCTACACGGGTCAGGTTGCCGTAGGCGCGGTAATTTTGAACAGAGTGAAGTCTTCAAGCTTCCCCAACACGGTTTCCGGCGTTATTTATCAAAAGAACGCGTTCACCGCGGTATCGGACGGACAAATCAATCTTTCCCCCGACCAGACGGCTATGAACGCCGCGCAGGACGCTATGAACGGCTGGGACCCCACTTACGGTTGTCTTTATTATTATAACCCCGCGGTGGCGACAAGCTCGTGGATTTTCAGCAGAAAAACGGTTACCACTATCGGCAAACACGTTTTCGCAATTTAGGAGGCAGTAAATGAGTAAGAAAGAAATATCCAGCGGAACCGAAAAGGCCGAAAACCTTACCCGCAAAAACACGGGCAAAAAACCCGCGGCAAAGAAAACACCGGTAAAACAAACGAAAAAAACGGCGGTGAAAAAATCCGATAAAGCCGTAAAGCAACCCAAGCAAAGCGTTGTTAAATCAGAAAAACAAAGCAAGAAAAAGCCCGTAAAGGCTGTGAACGAAAAACGTTTGCAAAGAAAGCAGGCGCGCGAACAAAAGAAGCTCGAAGCGGCTAAAATCCGCGCGGAGAAAAAGCAGAAGCGCCTTGAAAAGAAGCTCGAAGCAAAACAAAAGCGCTTAGACAGAATAGCGGCGATGAAGCAGGCAAAAGCCGAACGCAGGGAAAAAAGACGCGAGCGCCGCGATATGCTGAAGCACGAAACAAAGGAAGCACGCATTAACCGCAAGCGCGAAGAGCGCGCGGCAATAACGGAGGCGCGTGTTGCAAAACGCGAGGCTGCTATGGCAGATAAGCGCGCAAAACGCGAACACCGCTTAAAGGTGCGCGCTGAAAAAAGAGCGGAAAAAAGCGAAAAGCGCCATGCGCCCGGGTTCGGCGGCTGGCTTGCGGCGGTTATTTCTTTGGGCGTAACCACCCTTGCCCTCGGCACAATGCTTACGTTCGGCTGGCTTAACATGAACGGAATGGAAGCCAACATGGCTACGGCGCAGAACGAAAACCTTTACGAGCTTAACTCTATTGTAGACAATCTCGACACAAATCTTTCAAAAGCGCGCGTATCCAATTCGAGAAACGAGCAGGTAAGACTTCTTACCGATATAGCAATCGAAAGCGAAATGGCGGAAACCGTATTGGAAAGACTTCCTCTTGACACGCAGACCACGCAAAACCTCACCTCTTTCGTAAACAAGATGGGCGACAGCGCGCAGTCTATGCTCTATTCGGTGGCAAGCGGAAAGAAGCTTACCGAAAGCCAGATTGCCACTATCGAGCACATGTATAACACCAATCAGGAATTGAAAGCCATAATAAACGACCTTTGCGCAAACTGCACGCAAAAAGATATGCTTTCCGCATTGAACGGCAAGACCGACGGGCTTTTCTACTCCTCTTTCGATACGATACAGAATACGACGGTTGAAACCCCGAAAGAAATTCACGACGGACCTTTTGCCGAAAACATCGATAAGGTTACGGCAAAAAACCTTGAGGGCTTGACGGAAATTACCGCCGGCAGAGCCGAAGAGCTTGCAAAAAAATACTTCAGGGATTACAATGTTTCCGAAGTTAAATGCACGGGTGAAACCGTTGCCGAACAGCTTGTCTGCTACAACGTGGTTCTCACCACAAACGACGGCGAGATGAGCGCGCAGATATCCAAAAAAGGCGGCAAGGTTGTTGAATTCAACAGCTATAAAGCCTGCACAGACAAAAACTTTTCGGTTAAGCGCTGCATAGATATTGCGGAGGACTTCCTTGACGCGCTCGGCTACGACGACATGAAAGCCGTTTGGACGAGCGAAAACGGCACGACCTGCAACCTTAACTTTGCTTATGAAGAGGACGACGTTATATTCTATTCGGATATAATCAAGGTTAAAGTTTGCGAAGAACGCGGCATCGTTACCGGTATGGAGGGTTTGAGCTATGTTCTCAACCATGTGGAAAGAACTCCCTCCGAGCCTTCGATTTCCAAAGCCGAAGCAAAATCCAAGCTTATCAAAGGCTTCGACGTTGAAGCTTCAAGACTTTGCGTAATCCCCGTAGACGGCGGCGAAGCGCTTTGCTATGAATTCTTCGGAACGTATCAAGGCGATAAATATTATATTTATATCGACGCAAAAACGGGCGAAGAAGCCGAAGTTTTCACCGTAATCGGCACTGCGCAAGGCAGAGCATTAATGTAAATCAGACCGCGCTGGAGGATAATTTATCTGCTTAAACGCAGTCAAATAAATATAATCCCGACGGGAGAGCTATTCTTCCGTCGGGAATTTTTTATTTAATTTGCTTGCGCAGTTGACAAACGTTAAATTTTGATATAAAATGCAACCGTATTACAAAAAAACCGAAAAGGAGGTTTTAAAAAGATTATTTACGCTTAACGGCAAATACAATTTTGCGGCCGGACGGCTAAATACAACTTAATAAGACGGGATTATTAGACTTCACTCCGCACTGCGATAAGAATAACACGTTCACTTGTTTACGAAAAGTGAACGGCACCTATATCGAAATTTGAAATCATGACGCCGCCGTGTAATCATTCGTGTGATTCACACAAAAGCGAATTGACGACTGTTTTTTTAGATGGTGCCCTCTCCACTGATAACAAAAGCCCTTAAATTATCCGAATTGCTTTATCAAACTTATCCGTAAGCATTTAAAACGATGTGATTTTTAATTAACTTTAAGCGGAAGTGTAAAAGGCTATAATCACTCCTTTCGGTTTGATGTGATGCAAACGAGGTTTTATGATAACATTAAACAACTCTTTAACAAACACACAAAACGAAATGGTGATAGCCCTCTTAATCGACGGCGACAACGTTCAGAGCGGTTACATAGACGCAATCGAAAAGGAGCTCGCAATTCTCGGCAACACAACCCACAAAAGGCTGTATTACACCTCTAACACGGGTATTTCGAACGGCTGGGGCACGGTTTGCAACGCACACGCCCTCAACCTGCGGCACGTACTGCCCTATACGGACAGTAAAAACAGCAACGTTAAGAACGTAGCGGATTCCGCGCTCATAATCGACGCAATGGATATCCTTTACAGCGGGAACGTGAACTGTATCTGCATTGTGGCTAGCGACAGCGATTATACGAACATTGCGAAAAGACTGAGGGAATCCAACATCCGCGTTTTAGGCATGGGGGAAAAGAAAACCCCCGCTCCCTTCGTCAACGCCTGCGACGAATTCAAATATCTTGAAGATTTGCGCACCAAATACGCAACCGAAATCAAAGGCAAGCAAAGCGAAGAAAGCGACGAAAACGCTATCCCTTCCAAGGAAGAGATTGAGAACTTTATCACCAACCTTTTGAACAATGCGGGCAAACCCCTTGACGCAGGAACGATCAAGCAAAGGATTTGTCAGATGTGGAAAAACTTCAACGAACAGAACTACGGCGCGTCGAAGATGATTAAATTCTTCAACACCAAAAAGTTCAAAATCATTCAGGAATCGGGCGGCAACATCAATATAGATTTGCAAAGCAGATAACCTGTTAAGGGCTGAAATTCGGATAACGTAAAAAGACCCGCCGGGCGGCTTAATGCCGCTCGGCGGGTTTATATTTGTTTTTAATTTTGCCGTTTATAAAAACGGTTAAAATGCTTTTATTTGCCGGCAAAACAATCGTTGCGAACGCTTTTTTACTGTTTGTCGATTATATCCAGAATTTCGGCAATTCTGTCCAAATCGTCGCGAGAATAATAATCGATGTATATGCGCCCCTTTTTATCCGTGCCGATAAGGCTGACTTTGGTTCGGAAAGTAAAGCGCATTCTTTCGACAAGCTGTTTTAATTCTATTGAAGCAAGCGCACGCTTTTTCTTTTTGCGCTCTTCAAGAATTTCAGGCGGAACATTGTAGGCGCGCACCTTTTTTTCAAGCTCGCGCACGGAATACTGGCTTCTTATAGCGTCGCGGGCAAAGTTCTGCTGTTCTTCGGCAGGCAGAGGAACAATCGTCCTTGCATGACCGGCGGAAAGCTTACCCTCCGCCACAAGCTCGATTACCTCGGGGCACAAATTCAAGAGCCTCAGCGTGTTTGCAACCGCGGGGCGGGATTTGCCTATTCTTTCGGCAAGCTCGTCTTGCGTAAGCTTATAATCCACCATAAGCTGCTTCATTGCGGTCGCCGCTTCTATGGGGTTCAAATCCTCCCTTTGCAGGTTTTCAATAAGCGAAATCTCTTTGATTTCCCTTGCCGAATACCGCCTTATTACGACGGGTATCGTTTCTTTACCGGCAAGCTTACACGCACGGAAACGGCGTTCTCCCGCGATTATCATATAAGAGCCGTCGCCGTTGTCGTTTACGACTATCGGCATAATCACGCCGTGCTTTTTAATCGAATCGGATAATTCCTTTAAAGCCTGCTCGTCGAAATTCTTTCTCGGCTGATTGGGGTTAGCCGAAATTTTGTTAAGCGGCATTTCCTCTGCGTTCTTACGCTCTTCTTCGGTGTAATCGAAAACGCTTCTGTGCTGTTCGAAAGCCTTTTCATAAGCCGCTTCGGTATCTTCGAACAACGCGTCCAAACCCTTTCCTAAACCTTTTGCCATAAATTACCTCTCTGAGTTCTTCCTTTATGCTTTTATACCTGGTGAGACAGAAATTCTTCCGTCAACGCTTTGTAAGCTCTAGCCCCCACGCATTTGGGGTCGTGCAATAAAATCGGTACGCCGTGGCTCGGAGCTTCTGCAAGACGTACGTTGCGGGGAATTATAATTTCATAAAGCTTGTTTTTGAAAAACTTTTTTATTTCCGCCGTTATCTGCTTTGCAATCAACGCTCTGCCGTCGTACATGGTGATTACAACGCCTTCGATCTGCAATTGCGGGTTAAGCCGCTGTTTTACCATGGCAATAGTGTTCATAAGCTGGCTCACTCCCTCCAAAGCGTAATACTCGCTCTGTAAAGGAATGATTATGCTGTCCGAAGCCGCCCAGGCGTTTATAGTTAAAAGCCCCAAAGACGGAGGGCAGTCTATAAATATGTAATCGTAATCGTTTTTTACCTTTTCAAGCGCGGTTTTTAATATGCGCTCGCGGTTTTTCTTATAAACGAGGTCTACCTCCGCCCCCGTTAAATCAACGTTTGCGGGAAGGATATCCAAAAGCTTGACCTGCGTAGGCAAAATGTTGTTTACCACGCTGTCATCGTCTATAAGCACGTTATACACGGATTTTTTTAATGCGCTTTTGGAAAATCCCAACCCCGTAGTAGCGTTACCCTGAGAATCGATATCCACGAGCAACACCCTTTTGCCGAAGTCGGCGCAGTAAGCCGCCATATTAATAGCCGTGGTGGTCTTGCCTACGCCGCCTTTTTTATTTGTAAAAGAAATAATTTTACCCATAACACTCAACTTTTACTCTTCGTTTCACGGGAAACAGAAAAATCAGAATTCTTTGCTTTCGCCGTCCGTTTCTTCACTCTTTTCACCGTCGCCTACGGTTTCCACGTCTTCTTCCTTTTCAAACTTTTTGAAAGGATTTTCAGCGTGTTTTTTGTCCTGTTCGTCCATAAACTTCATAACTTCGGTATGAGTTTTGCCCTGCATAAGCAAGTCTACTTCGTCGGAATATATGGTTTCGCGTTCGATAAGCACCCTTGCCATGTTGTCAAGAACACTGCGGTTTTCGGTAAGAAGCTTTGTTGCACGTGCGTGCGCACCCTCTATAATAGCATGCATTTCGTCGTCGATAAGCTTAGCGGTTTCGTCGGAATATGCGTTGTGCGTTTCCATATCTTTACCGAGGAACACCGTCTGCGAGTTCGAACCGTAAGTTACAAGCCCGAGTTTTTCGCTCATACCCCATTCGGTTACCATGCGTTTAGCCATTTCCGTTACTCTTTCCAAATCGTTGGATGCACCGGTTGTGATATCATGGATAACAAGCTCTTCCGCAACGCGTCCGCCCAAAGCCATACAGATAAAGTCCGTAATCTTGTTCTTTGTCATGTGCGCGTCGTCGTTGTCGGGTCTGGTCATGGTATAGCCTGCGGCGTTTCCGCGCGGGATTATCGAAACCTCCTGCACGGGGTCGCAGTCGGGGCAAAGCTTTGCGATAATAGCGTGGCCCGCCTCGTGATAAGCCGTGATACGCTTGTCGCTTTCCGTTACTACGCGGCTCTTCTTCTGAGGTCCCATTAAAACCTTGTTTACACCCTCATACAGCTCGTTGTTGCCTATAAACTTTTTGTTTTCTCTCGCTGCGAGTATTGCCGCCTCGTTCAAAAGGTTTGCAAGGTCTGCACCCGAAAAACCTGCCGTAATACGGGCAACCGTCTTGAAATTAACGTCGGGGGCAAGCGGTTTATTGCGCGCGTGTACCTTTAAAATCTGTTCTCTTCCTTTAACGTCGGGCAGATTTACGAAAATCTGTCTGTCAAATCGACCGGGGCGCATAAGCGCGGGGTCAAGAATGTCCGCACGGTTTGTAGCCGCCATAACTATAACGCCTTCGTTGGATTCAAAGCCGTCCATTTGAACGAGTATCTGGTTTAAGGTCTGCTCCCTTTCGTCGTTTCCGCCGCCGAGCCCTGCACCGCGGTGTCTGCCGACAGCGTCGATTTCATCTATAAATATAATACAAGGCTGGTTTTTCTTAGCCATATCGAATAAGTCGCGTACGCGCGAAGCACCCACGCCGACGTACATTTCTACGAAATCCGAACCCGAAACGGAGAAGAAAGGAACTCCCGCTTCGCCTGCAACAGCCTTTGCAAACAAGGTTTTACCCGTTCCCGGAGGGCCTACAAGCAAAACGCCCTTAGGAATACGCGCCCCCAAATCAGAGAATTTTTTCGGCTGGCGCAAGAACTCTACGACCTCCGCAAGCTCAACCTTTTCCTCTTCTGCGCCCGCCACGTCGGTAAAGCGCACCTTAATATTCGTTGTAACGCGGGCTTTGGTTTTGGCAAAGCTCATCATCTTTCCGCCGCCGCCCATCGAAGAACGTATTATAAGGAAAAATACAACGCAAACGATAACAAGTGAAAGTACCGTAAATGCAGTCGAAAGCCAGTTGCCCGCGTTCGGGTCGTTATATTTAATGTCTACGCCCTGATCTTTCCATGCCTGAACCGTAGGGCTGTCAAGCGCGTCGGAACCGAATAAATTTACGTCCACACAAACGTAAGCCTTTTTAAGATTTCCGTTTGCATCCTTGATATAACCCGTCCAGTTATAAGCGCTTATATCCAAGCGCCAGATAACAACCAGCTCCTTATCGTCACCGTCAACCCATACGCCTTTATCGTTAAGCTTATAGCCTGCTTTTTCCAGTTCTTCCTCTTTTGCCGAACCGTCTTCGTTAAAATATTTGGTATTACCCAGATAAGTTTCAAAGTCGTTAGCGTATATTTCTTTTGCGCCACCGTTCAGATTAGACGTAATCAGTATTACCGCTATAGCTATAGCCATAACAATAAACAGTGTCCACAGTATGATTTTGCCTTTTTTACTCAAAACAAGTCTCCTTATATATTATTGATAGACATAAATAGATTTTAGCATATATATTTTCACTTTTCAAGCAAATGAGGTTAAAAGTTTAATATATCACTCAATTTTTATCTGTCTTTCACCTTGTTAAACGCTTCGGAATATAATTAAATAGTGATAATTTTACATATTTTTTAATTGCGCTACTATATTTTGTTGCTTAAAAATGTTTCATGTGGAACTTTCAACCAAATTTTTTCACGTTTTCAATGTTCCACGTGAAACGTATAACGCTTAAATTTTGTAAATTGTGGATAATTTTTACAATTTGGGGATAAAATTCACTGAATTTTGTAATAACGGCTTTAAATATGTGGAAAATTTTTAATAAAAACCTTAAAAAACCACGGATTATCCCCTTTATCTGTTATTTTGTACATTATTTGGGGATAAAATGCGCTGATTTTTAATTTTTGCGCTTTTATCTTATGTGGATATGTTAATAATTTTTTTAAATTTGAAACGTTTTTGAAAAATTTATTATATTTTGAGATATAAACGGCAATAACTACCCGGAGGTTTAAAAAAATGGATTACTCGTTTAATTTATATAACGCCATGGCGTCACAGGGTATTTGTCTTTCCTTAAAAAAAATACTTAATCTTAACTCCGCAACTCCCACTATATTATGTATAGGCAGCGATTTATCGGTAGGTGACAGCTTAGGTCCGGTAACGGGAACAAAGCTCAAAGAAAAGCTTTCCGGGCTGAATTGCTACGTTTACGGCACGCTGTCAAAGCCTATTACCGCACACGAAGTGAAATATATGAACGAATTTTTGCGCGCTACCCATCCCGAAAGTCCGGTTATTGCAATCGACGCCGCAGTGGGCCTTGCGGGCGATATCGGTTTAATCAAGCTTGCAAAACGCGGAATTAAGCCCGGCAGCGGCGCAAACAAAAGGCTTTCCAAGGTGGGCGACGTTTCTCTGATGGGAATTGTTGCCGAGCATTCCGTCTTTAATTATTCTTTGTTTTCGGCAACAAGGTTAAACATAATTTATAAAATGGCGGAAATAATAGCGGAAGGAGTTTCTTCGTTTATTATAGAAAGCCTGCAAAACAAAAGCGCTTTCGATTGCGACGTTACGGAATTCAAGGTTTTAAAAAGCGGTTAACAAAAAATTTTTTACTTTCATAAAATAAAGCAATGAACGTTTATCTGCACGAGCCGCGCGGCGATCCCGAAAGCAACTGCATAACGGAAGAATGCTGCACGCGGCAAAACTCCGGCGGTTTAATTCCGCTCTTTCTTATTTTATACCTTTTGAGAAAACGTAATACAAATACATAACAAAAGCCCCCGAAAATTCGGGGGCTTTAAACTTTTATATTATAACGGGTTTTTCCTTTCTTTTCCGTTACCGCGCGGATATTTTAAAGGAGTGGCGCACGTCTTTTTAATAATAACAAGATTTCTTGCGCCGTAATTTTCGGGCAAAGAATAATTTAAAACGTTTTCGATCTCGCCGCCGAGAATTTTAACCGCAGACAAGCTTTCGTTAAAATTTTCGCCTTCTCCTTTATAAGCAATAAGCCTTCCTCCGACTTTGACATAAGGCAGGCAATATTCGCAAAGAGTATTTAATTTGGCAACAGCGCGTGCTACGGCAAAATCGAACCTTTCTCTTAATTCAGGCGAGCGCCCTCCGTCTTCGGCACGGATATTTAAAACGTTTACACAATTAAATCCGAGCTTATCCACAACCGTCTTTAAAAATTCACATTTCTTTCCCGTGCTTTCAATTAAAGTAAACTTTAAATCTTCTCTCACAATCTTCAAAGGAACGGACGGAAACCCGCCGCCTGAACCTATTTCAACAACCTTTGCGCCATAATCAAACAAATCCTTTGCGGCTATACTGTCAAAAAAATGCTTATAAAAAACCTCTTTTTCACCGCAAATAGAAGTAAGATTGTATTTTTTATTATATTCCGACAATAAATTTCCGAATATTTCAAATTTTTCGCAATGTTTTTTTAAAGCCTCTTCAGGCTCTTTACAAAAATCCAAACCCATAAATTCATTATATCACATGCTCATAATTTATTCAATATAAAACTATCCACAAAGTATAAATGCGGGTGGATAAGTTTATAACTTTGTATTTTTCCTATAATTTTATCGGTTTTTCTTAAATTTATTAAATCTTATTAACTTTAATTCTTTTTTTTATTTCTACATTTTCACAAACCATACACGCTTTATATACAAAAAAATTCACATTACAAATATGGAAAATAAGCTCATTTAATTGCTTTTTCGGGTCATTTCTGTTAAAATATAAAAGGTTTTTACATATATCAACATTTCCACACAGCCTACTAATAACTATTACTTAATAATTATCTTATATATTTAAATCAAATATTAATCTAAGGAGAAAAAAGATGAAGTGTGTTTGCGAAGGGATAGATTTATCCGACGCGGTCTTAAAGGTAGTAAAAGCGTGTTCTTCCAAAACTACGGTTCCGGTACTCGAATGTATAAAGCTTACAGCTAAAAACGACGGATTAACTCTTTCCGCCACAGACGGGGAAATTTCCATAATAAAAACCATAAAAGCGGAGGTTTACGAGGAAGGCGAAGTTTGCGCCCCCGGAAAATACTTTGCCGATTTTATTAAAAAGCTTGAAGGAGTTCAGATTTCCCTTTCTTCCGAGGGTAAGAAAATGGATATCGATTACGCCGACAGCCAGACGACTATGCAGGTTTTGACTGCCGACGATTTTCCCCGTATAGATACCGAAATAAACGAAAATTCGTTCAAGCTTAAAACCTCAGATTTAAAAGAATTTATACGCGCCACCTCTTTTTGCTGCGCTTCTGACGATTCCCGCCCTATTTTAAAGGGTTGTCAGTTCGTTATTAACGAGGATGACATTTGCGTAACCTCGCTTGACGGTTTCAGGCTTGCTACTATAAGCGGAAAGGTCACCGCGTCTACCGGCAATATGGAAATAATCTGCCCCGCGCGCACTCTTAACGAAATAGAAAAAATGATTCCCGACGGCGACGGAGAAACGGAAATTTTCGTTCAGCGCGGTATGATTTTGGTTGCAAGCGGAAACACTGTATTGACTTCCCGTCTTTACGGCGGAGATTTTATCAAAAAAGAAAACATTATACCCAAAAGCTTTATAACCACGGTAACCGTTGAAAAGAACGTTTTAAAGGCAAGTATCGAAAGAGCGGCAATTCTTGTTAGAAACGATAAAAACAGCTTGATTATTTTCGATGTTGCCGGCGATAAAATAGAAATTTCCTCCGCGTCGGAGATAGGCAACGTTCAGGAGCCCGTAAAAGCCGAAATAGAAGGAAAAGACGTGCGCATCGCCATGAATTCCAAATTCATAATAGACGCGGTAAACGCTTTGGACGAAGATAAAATCATACTTTCCTTCAATAACCATATTCAGCCTTTTACTTGTACCAACTTCGAAAACAAAAATAAGCTTTATCTTATTTTGCCTGTGAGAACGGGCGGAAACAATAACTGACGTTAAAACGGCTTGACTTTGGCGGTTATTTAATTATATAATAAGTAAGATTTTTTATTTAAAGACAATTTAAGAGAGGACAATTATGAAAAGGACTTACCAACCTAAAAAAAGACAAAGAAGCAAGGTTCACGGCTTCAGAAAGAGAATGGCTTCCACCGCGGGAAGAAAGGTTCTTAAAAGACGCAGAAACAAGGGCAGAAAGAAGCTTTCCGCTTAATTTAAGTGAATTATTTGCGTATTAAAAAGAACGCCGATTTTCAAAAGCTGTTTCAAAGAGGAAAAAAGGTCTTTTCCCCCGAACTTACCGTATTGTATTTTCCGTCGAAATATCTTTCAATGGGGCTTGCGGTATCTAAAAAACACGGAAAAGCCGTGCAGAGAAACAGAATAAAAAGGCTGCTGCGCGCCGTTTTTTCGGCTAATTGCGGATTGCTGGACAAGCCCTATTCGTTGATTTTAATACCGAAAACGGGCGGAAACCATACTTATAAAGCCTTTGAAAAAAGCCTTTTGATATGCTTTAAAAAGTTAAAAGAATGCCCCAAAAGCTGAAAATTTTTATAAAAAAAGCCAGGCGCAAAGTTTTTAAACCTTTTTTAAAAGCGTTTTTTATGCGTCTCATAGTGTTTTATCAAAAAAATTTTTCCCGTCACACCTGCCTTTACGAGCCTACTTGTTCGGAGTATATGAAAAGAGCGATAAACAATAAAGGCGTGGTTTTAGGGATACTTTTAGGAATTTGGCGGCTTTTGAGATGTAATCCTTTTTCCAAAGGCGGTTACGACCCTGCGCCGGAAAAATATTTCCGCTATAAATGGGTATTGTGAGTATTCATGAATATTTTTAACACTCTTGCATCGAATATTTCGAATATAGTAAATTCGTTCGGCGTAGAACCGTTGCCCATGCAGCCGTTGGACTGGATAGGTAGCGCTATCAGCTGGATTTTCGATTTATTTTCCGATTTTTACGGCGCGGTCGCTATAGGCGTGCTTGTTTTTACGCTGTGCCTTAAAACCCTTGTTTTACCTTTGGATATCTATTCCAGAGTAAAAACCAAAAAGCAGTCGCTTCTGATGGAAAGAATGCGCCCGCAGATGGAAAAGCTTCAAAAGCAATACGCGAACGATAAAAACATGTATCAGCAAAAGGTTATGGAGCTGCAAAAAGCCAACGGATACAATCCTTTGGGCGCTTGTTTGCCCATGGTCGTTTCGCTGATTATATTCATGGTGGTATTTTCGTCGTTTTCAACGTATTCCAACTATGCAACGCTTGTAAACTATAATGAAATGGTAAACGCTTACAATTCAAGCGTGGAAATTTACGTGCGCGGCGAAGATACGGCGGAAGACGATAATTCCAGATTTTTAATCGGTTCGGATAACAGCTACGCCGTTGATTTTGATAGATTTACGGCTCACTACAAGGCTTATTACGACGAAATTCATGCAAACGATACCGACGCGGAAGGCAATCCCGCGCCCGCAACGTTCGACGTTGAAGAATTTAATAAAAAAGACGAAAATTCCAAGTGGGAAGTAGTAATAAACTACGTTCAGCTCAATGCACGCGACGCTGTTGTGGAGTGGTATGAACAAAACAAATCGGCAACAGAATTCGGCTGGATAGGAAACATGTGGTATCCCGATTCCATGCTTAATAAAAAAGTACCCGATTTTGCAACGTTCTCCTCTTCCGCTTCACGCGCGCTGGGTTCCGGCTCTAGTGCTACTTTCGAGGCGGATTATAACGAAGTAACGTTTAACTTGACAGAAGAAAAGAATACGTATAACGGATATTTCGTTTTAATCGTGCTGGCAATAGGCTTAATGTTTTTGCAGCAGTTCGTAATGATGCGTTCGCAAAAGGCCGCTAACGAGCTTTCTTCGGTAGATGGCAGCGCCGCGAAAACAAATAAATGGATGATGATTTTAATGCCCGTAATTTTCGGCGTATTCTCTTTCTTTTACAGCGCCGCGTTTTCGGTTTACATGATAACAAACACTTTGTACGGGCTTATTTCCACGCTGATAATCAATAAAATAGTTACGGTCAGATATGCGAACAGAGATATAACGAAACCGCGTAACGGTAAACCGTCAAACAATGCAAAGAGGTTGAAATAATGGAAGAAAAAAACGTATTCACGGCAAAAACCGTTGAAGAAGCTCTTGACGAGGGTTTAAAAGCTTTGGGTCTTACTCTTGCCGAGGCAGATTACGAAGTAATAGAAGAAGGAAAAAAGAAGCTTTTCGGTTCGGTAAAAGCAAAAGTAAGAATTATCCCCAAGCTTGAAGAAGGCAAAAGGGCAATAGATTTTATCGACGGCTTATTATCCATAATGGGTATTAAAGGGGAAAGCGAAGTCGTTTCCGACAGCGAAAATCTTACAATAAACATAAAAACCGAAAACTCCGCAAGAGTTATAGGCAAACGCGGAGACGTTCTCGACGCTATCCAGTGCATGGCGGGCGCGGTTGCAAATATCGGCAGAGACGAATATAAAAAAGTAGTTGTAGATTGTGAAAATTACCGTGCGCAGCGTGAACAGACATTGAAAGAGCTTGCACAAAAGCTTGCAAAAAATGCAGTGGAAACAGGCAGAAAAATGATTTTGGAGCCTATGACTCCCTATGAAAGACGCATAATCCACGCAGCGCTTATCGACAATACGGAAGTTAAAACCGTTTCCGAAGGAAGAGAACCCGCAAGATTTATCGTGGTTATCCCCAACAATGCAAAGCCTTACGATAAAGGAGTTCGTTTCGGCGGAAGAAGAGAAAATTCCCGCGGCGGAAGACGCGGAGACAGGCGCGACCGCGGAGAAAGAAGGGAAGGCGGACGTGAGGGCAATTACGAGCGCCGCGACAGGGGCTCGCGCCCTTCGGGCGGAGCTAAACGCGGAAAGAAAGAAATTCATTTCGGAACTTTCCTCGGCAACAGCAACGATATAAAACCGGTTGAAACTCCCGATAAAAAAGAAGAAGAATAAAATTTATGTTTGGCGGGCGCGACAGTCCGTTTAAATAAGGGTATTAATACCTGCCTGCGGCGGCTTGCCGTTGATGGTTTTCGGCTAAACACATCACTAAAAAAACCGAGGAGAAGCAGATTTGAAAGCGCCCCCTCGCAGAGGAGGCGCTTTTTTTAAGCCGGAATCTGCAAAATTTTATGAAAAACTTTTTTACAACCAAACGCATCTGCCGCGCGGGGGTTATAGCCGCGCTGTACGTTGCGTTAACCTGCGTATTCGGACTGATTGCATATCAGGGAATACTGCAAGTCCGCCCCGCGGAAGCATTGTGCATTTTGCCTTTGTTCTTCCCTGAAGCCATACCCGCACTGTGGATAGGCTGTATGCTTGCCAATCTGTTTTCGGGTTACGGCTGGTATGATATAGTATTCGGCGGTCTTGCAACGCTTGTATCCGCGTTTCTTACATACGGCGCGGGGAGACTGATTAAAAATCACGTTTTAAAGATTATCGTCGGCGGGTTTTTCCCTGTAATCGTAAACGCAATCGTAATTCCGCTGATTATAGTGTTTTTATACGGCGATATGTGCGGATATGAGGCCATAAGCATTGCGTACTGGGTGAATTTCGGCTCTATGTGCGCGACAGAAGGGCTGTGGATTTACGGGCTAGGTTCTATGCTGTATTTCGCAATACTCGGCTTGCAGAAAAAGGGCGTTAGAGTATTTCTGGATACGAAAAGACCTAACGAACCCCAAGCTCAAGCCGCGGAAGAATAAATTTTTCCGATAAAACAAAGGTTATAAAAATCCCGCCCCTCGTCAAACGGCGAGGGGCGGGATTTATTTACTATTAAGAATTTTTCTTAGCGGCGGAAGTTTTCTTCGCTGTTGAAGAGGTCTTTTTAGCCGCAGGTTTTTTAGCGGGCTTCGAAGCTTCAGCTGAAGCTTCTGTTGTGGGTGCCGCCTTTTCGGGCTTTGCGCCTTTGCAGTTTTCCTTTAAGGTAGCAAGGCAGTGCCAAAGCTCCCCGGGAATTCTGTCTTTAACGGTGTTGTTGTAATATCCTTCGATTTCTTCGGCTTCGGCAGCCCATTTAGCCTTGTCTACCGTGAGAATTTCTTTCAAATCGTCGATGCCGAAAGCTTTGCCCTCCTTGATTTCGTAATCAAGTCCGGTTAAATCGATGTCCTCTGCCTTAGGAACATATCCTATAGCCGTCTCTTCAGCGTCCGCCTGATTTTCGCAACGCTTTAAAATCCATTCGAGCACGCGCATATTGTCGCCGAAGCCGGGCCACATAAAGTTCCCGTCTTTGTCCGTTCTGAACCAGTTAACGTTGAAGATTTTGGGGGGATTTTTAACCTTTTTGCCCATTTCAATCCAATGCGCAAAATAATCTCCCATATGATATCCGGTGAAGGGCTTCATTGCCATAGGGTCGTGGCGGAGTACGCCTACTGCGCCTGCCGCTGCCGCCGTAGTTTCGGAAGACATAGCCGAGCCGATAAATACGCCGTGATTCCAGTCCCTTGCCTCGTATACGAGAGGAGTGGTGGAAGCTCTTCTTCCGCCGAAAATTATTGCGGAAAGGGGAACGCCCTTTTTGCTGTCAAACTCGGGAGAAACGCACGGGCAGTTTACCGCAGGTGCGGTGAAACGGCTGTTGGGGTGCGCCGCACAGGTAGATTTATCTTTTTTATCGAATTTGTCTTTGTTCCAGGGCTTGCCGGTCCAGTCGATGCAGTGTTCGGGCAAATCTTTTGAAAGCCCCTCCCACCATACCGTCATATCGTCCGTATTGAGGGCGACGTTGGTGAAAATCGTGCCGCGCTTCGTAGCCTGCAACGCGTTATAGTTGGAATGTTCGTTCGTGCCGGGGGCAACGCCGAAGAAGCCGTTTTCGGGGTTAACCGCCCAAAGCCTGCCGTCTTCGCCTACTCTTATCCAGGCGATATCGTCGCCTACGCACTCGATTTCATAACCCTTTTCTTTATAGTGCTTGGGGGGAATAAGCATAGCAAGGTTTGTCTTTCCGCAAGCGGAGGGGAAAGCCGCCGCAACGTACTTTTTGGTTCCGTCGGGGAATTTAACTCCGAGGATAAGCATGTGCTCCGCCATCCAGCCCTCGTTTTTGCCAAGGTAAGAAGCTATGCGGAGGGCGAAACATTTTTTGCCGAGCAGAACGTTGCCGCCGTAAGCCGAGTTAACGGAAATTATCGTATTGTCCTCGGGGAAGTGCATTATGTATCTGTTGTCTGCGTCCACGTTGCACTTTGCATGGAAGCCTTTTATAAAGTCGCCGTCTTTGCCCAAAGCTTTAAGGCACTTAACGCCTACGCGCGTCATTATGTTCATATTGAGAACAACGTAAATACTGTCGGTAACCTCGATGCCGATTTTGGCAAAAGGGCTGCCCACAACGCCCATCGAATAAGGTATAACGTACATCGTTCTGCCCTTCATCGAGCCGCGCGCGATTTCGGAACAAAGCTCGTAAGCCTCTCTCGGATCCATCCAGTAGTTGATGGGGCCGGCGTCCTCTTTGTTTTTAGTGCATATGAAAGTTCTGTCCTCTACGCGGGCAACGTCGTTTACTTTCGTGCGGTGCAGATAACAGTCGGGCAAAAGATTTTCGTTGAGCTTGATAAGCTCGCCGCTTTTTACCGCCTGTTCTTTCAAAGATTTGATTTGTTCCGCGCTGCCGTCAATCCATACTATATTGTCGGGCTGACCGAGCTCGGCGCTCTCCTGAACGAATTCAAGTACTTTTTTGTTTTTGGTAAGTGCCATGTTTTACTCCTTAAAAAATTCAAAACTCTTACAACTAATATTATATTATAATCCGTTTGGAAAAGCAAATTAATTGCGGTAAAGTTTTATGAAAATAACCGCCTTTAAACTACATATTATTACATAATCGTATAAATTTCCGCCCCTTATAATAAATATAATTTATAAAAGGCGATAAAAAAATTTTTAAAATAAGGTTTTATTATGGCGGGATATACTAAAAACATTGCGGTCATACGCGGAATAAAAGACGGATTTTCAGCCGACGGCGGAGAGCTTTCCGGTTTGGTAAAGGCTGAAAAATACGGCGCGTATCTCACGGTTGAAATATCATTTATAAACTTCGCCCCTCTTTCGGAGGGCGGCTACGTCACCGCGCTAACCGACGGTAACACAACCGTTTTCATAGACGGGGAAAGCTACGAGGGCGCAACGGAGCTGGATACGGCAAAGGGCTTTGCCGCTCTGATTTGCTTTGTCAACGGTCAGGTTTACCCCGTGGCTTCGGCGGTTTGCGGCAATTTCAGGGGCGAGGTTCTCGCGTTAAAGGCTGAAACCGAAAAAAGGGAAAATCTCAAAGCCGCGCATAAACCGCCCGAAAAAAAGCAGGCGGAACAAAACGAAAACGCAGCGTATGAGGACGAGGCGATAGCGGAGGATAACTATTATGAATACGAAGCTGATGAAAACGGCGGTTCTGTACGCGAGGATAAAAAAGAAAAAGAAGAACGGAATAAACCTGACGAAGATGAGGCGGCTGTTAGCGCTTTCGAAAAAGAACAAATCCGACCCGACGGAAAAAGTACAATAAAAAATCCGGAAAGTGAGGCATATTACGGGGGGAATACGGAAGAGCCTCTCTTTAACCCGCTTGCAGGCGGTGATTTTTACGAAAAAATGAAAACGGAAATAGAGGGCATTTTGCAAGGCTATCCCAAGGAAGAGTGCTTGGAACGGCTTATAGAAAATTCCAGATGGGTTCGTATAAGCTATACAAAAACCGATTATTACGTGTTCGGCGTAATATATTCGGGGGGCAAAGCGCAATACATATGCTACGGCGTTCCCGCCGCAGACGTGCAAGCCCCGCCGGAAAGCATGAAAGACTCGGCGTCTTTTATTCCTTCGTCGGCAGACGGCGCGCAGTCGGGTTTCTGGGTTATGTATCAGGATGCGCAAACGGGCGCAACGCTCAAAGCCGATTTCGAATAAAAAATAAACCGTTGCACGGCAACGGTTTATTTTAAGCCTTTATACGGCTTGAAAACTATTAAAGAATAAATTGTGAAAAGCGCCGAAACAAAGCATATCGCAAAAAACGAGCGGTAAACCACGTCCGAACCGAAGCTCAAAAATTTAATCAAATCGAAGCCCGTAAACGCGTATATCCCCGCGCATATACCCAAAATAATAAGGTTTGCAACGCATCCGTAACATGTCATTTTCATAAAACAAGTATGCGCTCCGCGGAAATTTTTATACCGTTATGTTGTCTATTATAAGCTTATCGAATTCGGGCGATTCGGCAAAATCGCGCGGAAGAAATTTAACCGTGCGGAATTTTGCGTAATTGAAAATATGCGTTTTTAAAATTATCGGCGTCGGAATATCCAGCCCCTCGCAAATATCCGCAACGTAGTTGAAAAACTGCGAATAAGTAAACGTGTCCTCTCTTTCATAGGTCAGTTGGTTTATTATCTTTTCGCCGACTATTACTTTTGCCCAGATTTTAAACATACTTCGATTATACGCAATTTCTGCGGATTGCGCAATCGATTTGACTTTTATCGGAAAAAATTGTAAAATTACAAAAATCGTTTGGAGAAGAATTATGAACAATACGGAAAAAGAAATAATTTCTCTTTTAACCGAAGATTCGCGCATTACGGCAAAGCAGATTGCCGCCGCGCTCGGTATAACGGAAAAGGCTGCGGCGGAAGCGGTGCGTTCTTTGGAAGAAAGGGGAGTTATAGTAAAATACTCGGCTATCGTCAATACCGACAGCGTTGACGAAGATTTCGTGGAAGCCCTGATAGAAGTAAAGGTCACCCCTCAGCGCGGACACGGCTTCGATATGATTGCCGAAGAAATTTCTTCCCATAACGAGGTGCAAAGCCTTTATCTTATGAGCGGCGCTTACGATTTGGCGGTTATCGTAAAAGCAAAGTCCTTGAAAGAGATATCGAGGTTCGTTTCCGAAAAGATTTCCACCTTCGATACGGTTATTTCCACCGCCACCCATTTTATTTTGAAAAAATACAAGGTTGAAGGCGCGGTTCTCCGCGAAGCCGAGGGCGGCAAACGTTTAAGCGTTCAGGCGTAAAATGAGGAATTTCGTAAACAAAAAAGCGGCGGAGCTTTCCCCCAGCGGCATAAGAAAATTTTTCGACGTGGTTCAGACTATGGAGGGCGCGATTTCCCTCGGCGTCGGGGAGCCCGATTTCGTCACGCCCTGGAACGTGCGCGACGCCGCAATCCGTTCGTTGAGGCGGGGATATACGCAATATACGGGCAATCGCGGACTGCCGGAGCTGCGCGAGCTTATTTCACGTTATCTTAAAGAACGGTTCAACGTTGAGTACGCCGAGTCGCAAATTATAGTAACCGTCGGCGCGAGCGAAGCAATAGATTTGGCGTTGCGCGCAACCTGCGAAGAGGGCGACGAGGTTCTCGTGCCGGAGCCCTCCTACGTTTCCTATTCGCCCATAGTAACGCTTGCAGGAGGAACGCCCGTTCCGTTGCAGTGCACGGCGGAAAACGATTTTATTTTAACGGCGGAAATTCTGGAAAAGGCTAT
The DNA here is from genome assembly GCA_947175485.1 of uncultured Clostridia bacterium. Classification (GTDB taxonomy): domain Bacteria; phylum Bacillota; class Clostridia; order Christensenellales; family Borkfalkiaceae; genus Coproplasma. The sequence goes on along the minus strand of CAMWMZ010000011.1, from coordinate 11,360 downwards.
AACCCCCAAAACAAAATCCTTGATTTTGCCTTATCCGAACAACCCCACGGGTGCGGTTATGACAAGGCAACAGCTCGAAAATATCATACCCGTGATTTTAAAACACGATTTGCTTGTAATTTCCGACGAAATTTATTCCGAGCTTACATATGAGGGGAAGCATTTTTCCATTGCTTCGATACCCGAAATGCGCGAAAGATGCGTATATATAGGGGGCTTTTCTAAAGCGTTTGCAATGACGGGCTGGCGCGTCGGGTTCGTTTGCGCCCCCGCGGATATAGACAACGCGATGTTTAAAATTCACCAGTATACTATTCTTTGCGCTCCGCAAATGAGCCAGAGGGCGGCAGTATGCGCGCTAAAAGACGGCTTTGCCGACGGATTTTCTTCGGTTGAAGAAATGCGCAGGGAATACTTCCGCCGCGGCAGATTTCTTGCGGGCGCTTTCAATAATCTCGGGCTTAAATGCTTTATGCCGAAAGGCGCGTTTTATATCTTTGCTTACGTCGGCGGCACCGGCATGGACGGCGGGGAGTTTGCTGAAAGGCTTTTAAAGGAAAGAAAGGTTGCCGTAGTGCCGGGCGAAGCTTTCGGCTCTGCGGGCAGGTATTTCGTCCGCGCAAGCTACGCAACCTCTATGCGGCAGCTTTCCGAAGCGGTCAGGAGAATAACCGAATTTCTCGGCGGCTGAGCGGGGGCTGTTTCGGTTGACAACCATAAAATAAAACTATATAATAGTGTAGCAAAAGAATGTGATTTCGCGGACTGCGGAATCACTTTTACTTATATTTTTTCCATGAGGAGTTTTTAAATGGCAGATTTAATCGTAATGACGCAAAAAAATTATGACGATTTGAAGAAGGAGCTTGAATATCTCGTCAAGACGAAACGTCCCGAAATTATCGAGCGTATCGCCGAGGCGCGCAGCCACGGCGACCTTTCGGAAAACGCGGAATACGACGCGGCGCGTGAAGAACAGCGCTCAAACGAAGGCAAAATTGCCGAAATCGAGTATAAACTCAAAAACGCGGACATCCGCAAAGAGGTTACCGATACAAGCTACGTTCACCTCGGCAGCGTCGTCACCGTTTACGATGAGGATTTGGAAGAGGAACAGACCTACTCCATAACCTCGGTAACGGAAGTGGACGTTATGGCGGGCAAAATTTCCGTGGAATCTCCCGTGGGCGCGGCGTTGCTCCGCAAAAAGGTGGGGGAAGTTGCAACCGTAAAATGCCCCGACGGCACGGACTACTCTTTGAAAATCATAAAAATCAGCTAAGGAAAATCACTATGGAAGAAAACAACATTACCTTAACCGAGGAAGAAGAGGCGGCAAATCTTGCCGAACAGGCGCGTATCCGCCGCGAAAAGCTTACAAAGCTGCAGGAAGAAGGGAAAAATCCTTTTGTAAAAGTCAAATACGGAGTTTCCGTCCGTTCCGAAGAAATCAAAGCCGGTTTTGAAAAATACGACGGAAAAGAGGTTTCCATTGCGGGCAGGCTTATGTCCCGCCGTATAATGGGCAAAGCGTCTTTTTGCCATATTCAGGACGATAAAGGGCTTTTGCAGATTTACGTCCGCCGCGACGACGTAGGGGAAGAAGATTACGCTTCTTTCAAAAAGGATTATGATTTGGGCGATATCGTCGGCGTTAAAGGCTACGTTTTCAAAACGCAGACGGGTGAAATATCCGTGCATTGCTCCCATATAGAAATGCTCACGAAATGTCTTTTGCCTCTGCCCGAAAAACAGCACGGCTTAAAAGATACCGATATAAGATACCGCCAAAGGGAGTTGGATTTAATTGTTAATCCCGAAGTTAAAAACACCTTTGTAAAGCGTTCGCAAATCCTTACGGAAATCCGCCGTTACCTCGATAAAGAGGGCTTTTTGGAGGTGGACACTCCCGTTCTGAACACGATTGAAATAGGCGCGTCGGCAAGGCCTTTCAAAACAAAGCACAACGCTTTGGATATCGATATGTACCTGCGCATAGAAACGGAGCTCTATTTAAAAAGACTTATAGTCGGCGGCTTCGAGCGCGTTTACGAGGTAGGAAGAATTTTCCGTAACGAGGGTATGGACGCTTTCCACAACCCCGAATTTACCACCATAGAAATGTACGCGGCTTATCTCGATTATTTCGATATGATGAGCTTAATAGAAAAGATGTATGCGGCGGTCGCTAAAAAGGTTTGCGGCTCTTCTACGATAACTTATCAGGGCACGGAAATCAAGCTCGGCGGCAAATGGGCTAGAATGACCATGAAGCAAGCCGTAAAAAAATACGCAAAGGCCGATTACGATAAATGGGCGACGGACGCGGACGCCCGCGCTTGCGCCAAAAAACTCGGCGTTACCGTGGAAGAGGGCGAAAACGCGACGAAGGGTCACGTTTTAATCGCGCTTTTCGATGCGTTTGTCGAGGACAAGCTCATTCAGCCCACGTTCATCTATGATTATCCCGTGGAAAATTCTCCTCTTGCAAAAAGAAAAGAGGACGACCCCGCTTTCACACAAAGGTTCGAATATTTTATTTGCGCGCATGAGTTCGGCAATGCTTTCTCAGAGCTTAACGACCCTATAGACCAGAAACAGAGGTTTGTAAAACAGGTTGAAGCAAAGCGCGCGCAAGAGCCTAATTGCAACGCTCAGGTAGACGAAGAATTCGTAACCGCGCTTGAATACGGCTTGCCCCCTACGGGCGGTCTCGGCTTCGGCGTGGACAGGCTTGTAATGCTGCTCACCGACAGCGCGACGATACGCGACGTGCTGTTGTTCCCCACAATGAAGCCCAAACGCTCCGTTTAACAGGAAACTTTATTGAACCCGATAACGGGCGCAATATAAATAAGCTTGATATGTATAACTATCTCATATATAACGCACTCAAAGAGCATACAAAAGCGGATAAATCCTTTCATATGCCCGGGCATAAGGCAAGGGGGGATTTTAAAACTAAGTTTACGGTTGCGCCGTTGGACGTAACCGAGCTTTCTTATACCGACAATCTTTTGTGCCCTTCGGGAATTATTGCCGGCGCTGAACGTGATTTGGCGGAAATCGTCGGTGCAAAGAGAGGTTATATTCTTACCGACGGCTGTTCATCGGGAGTTCTCTCCATTATTTTTGCGGTCAGAAAGCTCGGCACTAAAATCATCGTGCCCAGAAACAGCCATCAAAGCGTTTGGAACGCGTGTAAGCTTTTCGGGCTGGAACCCGTTGTGGTGCAGGGCGATTATAAAGACGGGGTTTTGTTGCCTCCCGCCCCCGAGCTTATAGAAAAGCTTCTGGATAACGACAGAACTATTTCGGGGCTTGTCGTAACCTCGCCCGATTATTACGGAAACGTTGCGCCACTCAAAGAATATTCCGGGATTTTGAAGCGGCACAACAGATATCTTTTAGTTGACGGCGCACACGGCGCACACCTTGCGTTTGAGCAATCGGAGCGGCAATATGCGGGACTTTACGCGGATTTATGGGCGGAAAGCGCGCATAAAACTCTGCCTGCGTTAACCCAGGGCGCGGCTGTTTTTGCAAACGAAGAAAATCTTATTCCAGAGCTTGAAGAAGGTCTTTCGATATTCCGCACCACTTCTCCGAGCTTCCCCGTTATGGCTTCTGTGGAATACGGATATAAATATCTTAAAAACAACCTCAAAATTTTAGAAGAAGCAAAAGCGGCGGTGCAGTCGTTCAAAGAAAAGTGTCCTTTTGAAGTATATCAGTCCGAAGACTGGGCAAAGCTCGCCGTGGATTGCGAGCCTTTTGGGGTTTCCGCCGACGCAGTTGCCGAAATTCTTGAAAAAAAGGGAGTATACGCCGAGCTTTCCGACGGAAAATATATTTTATTTTATCTTTCGCCGATGAATACCGCGGCTGATTTGAATAAGCTTTTATCTGCGCTCACGGCTGTAAAATCAAACAAAAAATTAAAAAAATCCTTTGTTAAAATGCCCGTTCTGCCCGCGGCGGAAAGAACGTACAGCTTCCAATACGCGTTGAGGCAAAAGCACGCGCTTGTTCCGCTTTCGGCTGCGGCTGGCATGATGAGCGCACAAAACGCGGGCGTCGCGCCCCCTTGCACTCCGGTAATAGTCGCGGGTGAAATAATATCCGATGAGGCGGTAAAAATACTTACTAAGGCAAAAAACGTTTTCGGGCTTGAAAACGGAAAAATACGGGTGGTAGCTAAATGAGAGGGAAGTTCGTTGCTTTCGAGGGCTGTGAAGGCTCAGGCAAAAGCACGCAGTTAAAATTGCTTTCCGAATATCTTACCAAAACCGGCGCCGATTTTATTATGACGCGTGAGCCGGGCGGCAGTGAAATTTCGGAAGAAATCCGCAAAATTATTTTAAACGGAAAAAACACCGCGATGTGCGACGAGTGCGAGGCGCTTTTGTACGCCGCGGCAAGAATTCAACATCTTAAAGAAACGGTTATCCCCGCTTTGGAGGCGGGCAAGCTTGTCGTCTGCGACAGATATATTTATTCTTCGCTTGCCTATCAGGGCTATGCGCGCGGGCTTGGAGAAGACTTTATAGAAAGCATAAATAAAGCCGCAATCTGCAATTACCCCGCGGATATCACGGTGTTTTTGGATATTTCTCCCACGGAAGCGTTTAAAAGAAAGCACGGCGCCGATAAAGACGACAGAATGGAACAGCTCGGGCTTGCCTTTCATGAAAGGGTTTACGCAGGCTACAAGGCTTTAATTGAAAAACACCCCGATATATGCGCGGTTTACTGCGGCGGCACTAAGTATGAAACGGCGGAAAACGTCAAAAATTTACTTAAAGAAAAAGAAATTATCAAATAAGTGAAAGAACTGATTTTCGGAACAACTGCATATAAAATTTTTTGCGGCGATTGCGAAGCGGGCAAGATTTCACACGCATATATGCTGAACTTTCCCGACGTAAAAAACCTTAAAAGCGCGCTCATGCTGTTTGCGCTTAAATTTTTCGGCGCGCAGGAAAACAGCCCGCTCGGCGCAAGGATTTTAAACGGAAGCTATTCCGATTTAAAAGTTTATCCTGCAGACGATAAAAAACTCACGGCGGAAGCGGTTTCTGAAATTTTAGACGACTGCGCTATGCGCCCCGTTGAAGGCAGAAAAAAGCTTTACGTCATAAGCGGCTTCGATACGGCTTCCGCACTGCTTCAGAACAAGCTTTTAAAAACCCTTGAAGAGCCGCTTGAAGGCGTTCATTTTCTTTTGGGCGCCTGTTCGCTCGCACCCGTTCTCGATACCGTTAAATCGCGCGTCAGAATTCTGGAAATAGCGCCTTTTACAGAGGTTCAGATTTTCGCGGCTTTGGAAAGGCAGGCGCACAGGGAAATCAACGCGTCGGCGGCAAAGAGCGCAAACGGAATTTTGGGCGTTGCCGAAAATATGGCGCTCGGCGGCTGGTTCGGCGAAATTTTAAAAGCCGCAAAAGAAATCTGTTCGGTTACGCGCGTCGGGGAAATAGGTGCCGTCGCCGCCAAATACGGCGATACGAAATATAAAAACGAGCTTTTGTGTGAAATGCAAAGGCTTTACTTTGCGGCGCTCGGCGGCAAAGAGAGTTTGCCTCTCTTACAGCCGGCGCTGATATACGCGATTGAAAGCTTGAACGGAGCGTTTGCTGATTTAAAGTTCAACGCTTTCTTTCAGGGGCTGTTATACGGCTTTATGCTTGGGGTCGTAGAGGAGAACGAAAAATGGCAGAAATTATCGGAGTAACCTTTAAAGAGGGCGGAAAAGTTTATTATTTCGCCCCCGGCAAAGGAAATTACGAAATCGGCAAAGGCGTGGTTGTGGAAACTGCGCGCGGAACGGAATACGCTACCGTAGTAATTCCGCGCACGGAAATGGACGATGCGGGGCTGAAACTTCCTTTAAAGCCCGTAATCCGCATTGCAACCCCGCGCGACGAAGAAACGCACCGTAAAAATGCGGAAAGGCGCTTAACGGCAATGCAGACCGTGCGCGAAAAGATTGAAAAACACAAGCTTGATATGAAGCTTATCGATTGTGAGTTCGCGTTCGACGGGTCTAAAGCCGTGTTTTATTATTCGTCACCCCAAAGGGTGGATTTCCGCGAGCTTGTAAAAGAGCTTTCTTCAACGTTCCATATGCGTATAGAGCTGCGTCAGGTCGGTATCCGCGACGAAATAAAGCTTATGGGCGGTATAGCGCCTTGCGGCAGGGAGTGCTGCTGTGCAAGCTGTATGCCCGATATCAAAAAAGTTTCCATAAAAATGGCTAAAAATCAGGGGCTGTCGTTAAACCCCGTTAAAATATCGGGCTTGTGCGGCAGACTTATGTGTTGCCTCGGTTATGAAAACGATTATTACGCCGACGCGTGCAAGCGCGTTCCCAAGCTCGGCTCGGAGGTGGGCACGCCCGACGGAAAGGGGCTTGTGGTAAACGTGGATATGCTCAAAATGCAGGTGCGCGTCAGAATAGAAGATAAGCAGAAAGACAGCGTATCTTTCCGCGATTATCCCGTGGAAGCCCTTAAATTCCATCGTCCCAAGCCCGAAAAAGAGGAAAAGGATGAAGCCCCCGAAGATTTGAAAGGTCTTGAAGACGGCGGCAAAAACGATTAATTTTCAAAAAATTCCGTTTACCTCTTTACACATTAAAAAAAGTATGATATAATGCAAAAACAAACGTATTAAAACGGAGGAATATTATGGCACATGTAATCACCGACGAGTGCGTAAGCTGCGGCGCGTGCGCTGCAACCTGCCCCGTAGAGGCTATTTCGGAAGGTCCCGACAAGTATGTGGTTGACCCCGACGTCTGCATCGACTGCGGCGCGTGCGAGGACGTTTGCCCTACCGGCGCAATCAAAGCCGAGTAATTTAAAAGAAAGAAAGGCGGGGCGACCCGCCTTTTTCTCTTATATTTGTTAACGCAATGCAACTCAAAGAAAACGAAGTGCTGGAAGAATTTTTCGGCGATAAAAAGATAATACAAAATACGGCGCTTTACCGCTTCACTTCGGACAGCGTCCTTTTGTCGCGTTTCGCGCGCGCCAAATACGGCGACAATGTCGCCGATTTTTGTTCGGGCAGCGGCGTGGTCGGGTTTCATTTTATGTGCTTAAACCCGAAAATTTCATCTTTGACGCTTTTCGAAATGCAGGAAAGCTTAGCCGACATGTCTCGCCGCACGGCGGAAATGAACGGCTTTGCGTGCGATATCGTCTGTAAGCGCTTACAGGATATAGGTAGGGAATACGACGATAAATTTTCGCTTATACTGTGCAACCCCCCTTATGAGCGCGGCGGGTTTGAAAACGAGGTCTACGAAAAGGCAATCTGCCGCAAAGAAATTACGCTTACCTTCAAAGAAATCGCGGAAGCGGCTTTCCGCAAGCTGAAATTCGGCGGGCGCTTTGCAGTCATAAACCGCGCGGACAGGGTGGCAGAGGTTATCTGCGCTTTGAAAAACCGCGGGCTGGAACCCAAGCGGCTGCAATTCGTTTCAGGCACGCAAACGGCAAAGCCTTATCTTGTTATGATTGAGGCGGTTAAAGGCGGCAAAGAGGGAGTTGAGGTGTTGCCCGCGCTGATAAACGCGAAATAGTCCGCCGCATTTAAAACTTGATTTTAAAGGAGAATTAATATGAACGATATAGAACTTTTGGAAAAGCTTTGCAACTGCCGCGGCGCTTCGGGCTTTGAAGACGAGGTGCTTTTAGTTGCACGCGATTATTTAAAGGGAATTGCGCGGTTTGAAGAAGACAGCATGCGCAACTTATATATTTATCCGCAATACAACAAGGGCAACCGCCCTCTCGTTCTTTTGGACGCTCACTCCGACGAGGTCGGTTTCATGGTTCAGGCAATAAAGCCGGACGGCACGCTCCGCTTTATTCCGATAGGCGGCTGGAACGAAAAATGCCTCCCCTCTTCAAAAGTGCAGATATACACTAAAACGGGCTATATATCGGGGGTAATTGCGGCAATGCCGCCCCATCTTATGACGGCGGAACAGAAAAACGCGCCCGTAAGCTATGATAACCTCGTAATAGATATCGGCGCAACCTGCGCTGAAGAAGCCGCGGCTTTCGGTATTGAAATCGGCGCTCCCGTTGTGCCGCTTTCGCCGTTCGAATACGATAAAAAACACGGCGTTTTGCACGGCAAAGCCTTTGACGACAGAATGGGCGTCGCAGCTCTTTTAAAATGCATAAAATTATTGCAAAATGCGCCGTTAAACGTGGATATTATAGGGGTAATCTCTTCGCAGGAGGAGGTGGGGGAACGCGGAATAACCGCCGCTATGTACCGTGTAAAGGCAGACGCGGCAATCTGCTTCGAGGGCTGTCCGGCCGACGATACCTCCGCGCCCGCTTATATGGTTCAGGACGCATTGCGCGGCGGAGTAATGCTCAGGCATATGGACGCAACCGTTATCTGTTCGCCGCGGTTTACAACGTTTGCGCGCGAGGTTGCAAAAAAGAACAAAATCAAAGTGCAGATGGCTGTGCGCAGAGGTGGCGGCAACAACGGCGCTTATATAATTTCGTCAAACGGCGGAACGCCCGTAATCGTTGCGGGTATACCGGTAAGATATATTCATACCTTTAACGGTATCGCAACGGAAGAGGATTTCCAAAGCGTAGTAAATCTCGGTGCGGAAATATGCAAAGCGCTTACGCCGGAAATTTTAAAGGGATTTTAAATGAAAGAAAAAAAGGGTTATATACGCAGGTTTGCAAAATATTATAAACCGCACAAAAAACTGTTTATTATAGATATGCTTTGCGCGTTTATAATTTCGGTTGTCAACCTGGTATATCCGTTTGTAACAAAAGAGATAATAAACAACTATGTTCCGAACGCGCTTTTAAATATGCTTCTCGTCGGCGCGGGATTGCTTCTCGGCTTTTACGTTCTCAAAGCGGCGCTTAATTTCGTGTTGCAATATTGGGGGCATCTCGTCGGAGTAAGAATGCAGGCGGATATGCGCGCGGAGCTTTTCAGCCACTTGCAAAAGCTTCCGTTTTCGTATTTCGACAACAATAAAACGGGAGTTATAATGAGCCGTATGACTAACGACTTGTTTGAAATTTCCGAGCTTGCGCATCACGGGCCGGAAGACGTTTTTCTGTCTTTCGTAACGATTATCGGCGCGTTTATAATGCTGGCTTTTATAAACGTCTGGCTCACGCTTATCGTGTTTGCTTTCGTTCCGGTTATCGTGCTGTGTTCTATTCCCATGCGCAAGCGTATGATGAACGTATTTAAGGATATGCGCGTGGTTCAGGGGGAAATAAACGCAGATATAGAAAGCGCCGTGTCGGGGATAAGGGTTTCCCGCGCATACGGAGCGCAATCGCATGAAAGCGAAAAATTCGGCAAAGGCAACAAAAGCTTCGTCAAAGCCAAAAGCAGACAATACAAGGTGATGGGTCAGTTCTTTTCCGCAATGTATTTCTGTATGGACTTTCTCTATTTCGCCGTATTGCTTTCGGGCGGGTTGTTTTTTTACTACGGTTTGATAAACGCGGGCGAATTTTCGGCTTTCGTGCTCTATATAACCGTTTTGATTACTCCTATACGCACGCTCGTCAATATTTTCGAGCAGATACAGGAAGGCGCAACGGGCTTTAAACGCTTTTGCGATATTATGGATATCCCGCCCGAAGAAGAAAAGGAAAACGCTATATCCCCCGAAAAATTGACGGGCGATATAGTGTTTGAAAACGTGACCTTCGGTTATAAAAACGACGAGGGCGCGCATAAAGTTATTTCCGATTTTTCAATGAAAATCCCCGCAGGCAAAACAATCGCCCTCGTAGGTCCGTCGGGCGGCGGCAAAACCACGATTTGCCACCTGATTCCGCGTTTTTATGAAACTGACGGCGGAAAAATCACCGTAGACGGATACGATATAAAGGATTTGAACAGACAGGCTCTGCGCAAAAATATAGGTATAGTCCAGCAGGACGTTTTTCTTTTCAACGGCACAATACGTGAAAATATCGCTTACGGCAATTTCTCCGCAACTCAGGAAGAGATAGAAGAAGCCGCAAAAAAAGCCAATATCCACGATTATATAAAATCTCTGCCAGAGGGCTATGATACCAACGTGGGGGAAAGGGGAGTAAAGCTTTCCGGCGGGCAAAAACAGCGCGTTTCCATAGCCCGCGCGTTTTTAAAAAATCCGCCTATACTTATTTTGGACGAAGCTACCTCGGCTTTGGATAACGCAACGGAAATGCTCATACAGGACGCGTTGCAGTCTTTAAGCGAGGGCAGAACAACCCTCGTGGTCGCGCACAGGCTTTCCACTATTAAAAACGCCGACGAAATTATAGTTATCACGCAAAAAGGAATAGAAGAGCGTGGCACTCACGCCGAACTGATGCAAAAGAACGGAATTTACAAAGAGCTGTACGAATACCAGTTCAAAAACGCTTAACCGTTTCGCCCGCTCCCGCAATAAACCTTAAAGGATTGAACTTATCGTTTATGATTTATTTTGTAGCAACCCCCATAGGCAATTTAAAGGACATAACGTTGCGCGCGCTTGAAACCTTGCGCGCGGCGGACGTAATTTTTTGCGAGGATACCCGCCGTTCGTTAAAGCTTTTAAACGCTTACGAAATTAAAAAACCCCTTTATTCGTGCCACAAATTCAACGAAAGGGAAGCGGCTTTAAAAATTCTCGCCGCCCATAAAGGGGGCAAAGAGGTTGCCGTTATTTCGGATGCGGGCATGCCGGTAATCTCCGACCCGGGCAACGTTGTTTGCAAAATTTTAAGTGAAGAGGGCGCGCCCTTTACCGTAATCCCCGGTGCAAACGCGGCTCTCTCCGCTCTGGTGCTGTCTGCTTTTCCCGCGGATAAATTTGCGTTCATCGGCTTTTTGCCCGATAAGGCGGGGGAAAAATCGCGGCTTTTGGAAAAGTATAAAAAACTTGACATGACTATGATTTTTCACGTCGCCCCGCAAGACGTAGACCGCGATATATCCGCCGTTTACTCCGTTTTCGGCGAAAGGCGCGCCTGCGCCGTGCGCGAAATAACAAAAATGCACGAGGAGGCTGTTCCGTTTATGCTTTCGCAGGGGCTGCAAGGCGAAAAACGCGGCGAATACGTGCTGTTGGTGGAAGGCGCAAGCTGCGAAAACGAGCTGAACGCATTGACCGTAAAAGAGCATTTAACGCACTATATATGCGGAGGAATGGATAAAAAAGAGGCAATAAAGCAGGTTGCAAAAGACCGCGGCGTCTCGAAATCCGAAATTTATAAAACCGCTTTGGAGCTTTAAAACCTTCAAGCCCAAAACGCAATAACAAGCGCCCGACGGCTGTTGCCGTCGGGCGCTTGTTTATTTCAGATAAACAT
>CAMWMZ010000010.1 GCA_947175485.1 uncultured Clostridia bacterium | reverse complement strand
GCTCCGCAATAAAGCGGAGCTTTTTTATTGTTTAGTTCGATTTAAAAAGGTTTATAAAATAACTGTAAAATTTTTGCAGTTTTGAGGTAACTTATGAAAAGAGAAGGAAATATTAAAATTTCTAGCGAAAATATGATGCCTATCATTAAAAAATGGCTATATTCTGATAAAGATATATTTTTGCGCGAAATCGTTGCTAACGGTATAGATGCTATTACTAAATTCAAAAAATTAGTAAGTATGGGTGAGGTACATGCGGATAATGAAGATTATTGCATAAAAATTTCCGTTGATAAAAAAGAGAAAACTCTGACAGTCGAAGATAACGGAATCGGAATGACGGCAGATGAAATTGAAAAGTACATTACTCAAATAGCTTTTTCCGGTGCGTCGGATTTTTTGCAGAAGTATGAAAAAGCTGGCGGTGACGGGATAATTGGGCATTTCGGGCTTGGTTTTTACTCCGTTTATATGGTTTCTGAAAACGTTGAGATATTCACTAAGTCATATAAAGATGCCTGTGCAGTTCATTGGGAAAGTGACGGTAATGCGACGTATACAATTGAAGAATGCGACAAACAGACGCGCGGCACAAAAATAGTTTTGCATATTTCCGCAGAAGAAAAGGAGTTTCTTGATGAAAATATAATTAAGAATCTTGTAAGAAAATATTGTTCGTTTATGCCGTATAACGTTTATGTTTCATACAAAGGCGACGGTAAGGATGAACCTTTAAATTCCACATCACCGCTTTATTCAAAAAGTCCAAAAGATTGTTCTGATGATGAATATAAAAAATTTTATACAGATACTTTCATGGATTATAACGAACCCATTTTTTGGGTACATTTGAATATGGATTATCCTTTCAAATTAAAAGGTATTCTTTATTTTCCTAAAGTAAAGAATAAACTGGAACTTGAAAGAGGCAAGGTAAAGCTATACTGTAACCAAGTATTTATTGCAGACAATATAAAGGAAGTAATCCCTGAATTTCTGATGCTTTTAAACGGGGTAATCGATTGTCCGGATATTCCATTAAATGTATCACGCAGTTTCCTGCAAAATGATAAGCAGGTTCAAAAAATCAATAAGCATATAACAAAGAAAGTTGCCGATAAACTTATCTCATTGTATAAATGTGATAGAGCTAAATTCGAGAGCTGTTGGGAAGATATAGCTAATTTCGTAAAATTCGGCTGTATAAAAGATAATGATTTTTATGAGAAAGTTAAAGAAATAATTATCTATAAAGATATTAACAGCAATTTCCGTAGTTTGGTTGAATTTGCAGGAGCAAAAACAGCGGAAAATGATGATAAAGGAAGTAATCCCGCATCCGTATATTATGTTTCCGATGTAGATCAGCAGGCACAATATATCAAACTCTTTAAAGACGAAGGATTAAATGCGATTCTTTGCGATAACTTTATCGATCCGCATTTTCTCAGTTTTTTGGAATATAAAATGCCTGATAAGCTCAAATTTTTGCGCATCGATGCCGGCTTGGATAATGCCCTTAAAAACGGAGAAGCAACAGAAGACAGTATTCTTATTGATATATTTAAAAATGAAATATCAGATAATAAAATTACAATAAAATGTGAAGCATTAAAAAGTTCGGAAATTCCTGCAGTTATAGTTGTTGATGAATATATGCGGCGCTATAGTGAAATGGGCCAAATATATGGAATGAGCAATGGGGAAATTGCTAAAACTCTGATAATAAATACCAACAACGAAATTGTATCTAAGCTTAAAGATCTTGAAGAAAATAAACAGAAGTTCATTGCCGGCTATATTTATTTGCTTGCTTTGTCTTCTTTCAGAAAGCTTACGCCTGAAGAATCCGAACAGTTCCAAAAGAATTGTTGTGTTCTTTTGAAAGATTTTGCGAAATAATTAAATGCCGAAAACCGTTCTGTTAATCGGAACGGTTTTTTCGTTGGTATAGTTTGTAAATTTATCCAAAAACTTTCCAATTTTTTTAAAATGTATATTGAAAAAATAATATTATTGTGATAAAATAAATTAGGTATGTATAATGGTGTGCCCTTAGAAAATAGGCTTAAAAATTTTCATAGCGGAAAAGAATTTAAAGCTTATGAAATTTTCGGTTGCCATAAGCACAGTGAAAGAGAGTACGTTTTTCGTGTATGGGCACCTCATGCAAAATCCGTTAAGCTCTGCGGCACTTTTTGTAACGCAAAAAAAACGTTGGAAATGTATCTTTTGCCAGACGGTGAAAGTTTTGAAGTGTGTACACAGGCACAAGCGGGAGATATTTATAATTTTTTAATCACCACGGTTGACGGCAGAGAATTGTTCAAAGCGGATCCTTATGCATTTAAATCGGATTTTCCGCGATCGCTTTCTTCAGTTGTTTGTGATTTGTCGGTTGCTTCGGATTATAATGATTTGTTTTCCGAACACGATTTTTCACAGCCTATTAATATTTATGAAGTAAGTTTGTTGTCTTGGAAAAGACATGAAGATAATTCATATTATTCGTTTAAAGAGTTGGCGGAAGAGCTTGTTCCTTATGTTAAGCGAATGGGATACACTCACGCCGAATTTATGCCGATTACCGAATTTCCGTTTGATGGGTCCTGGGGTTATCAGGTTACAGGGTATTTTTCCGTTTTATCTCGTTTAGGCTTGCCCGAAGATTTTAAAAATCTTATCGATGAGTTTCATAAAAACGGTATAAAGGTAATTTTGGATTGGGTTCCGGCACATTTTCCTAAAGACGATTGGGGTCTTTATGAATTTGACGGACAGCCGCTTTATGAATGTCCGCTTTGGGATAGAATGGAGCATCAAGGCTGGGGAACACGCCGTTTCGATTATGGTAGGGGCGAAGTAAACAGTTTTTTACTTTCAAGCGCATATTTCTTTTTTGATTATTACAGAGTAGACGGATTGCGTGTAGATGCTGTTGCATCGATAATTTATCTGGATTATGATCGTAGTGCGGGGGATTTTACTCCCAATTGCGATGGCGGTAATTTGAATTATGAAGGAATAGAATTTATTAAAACTTTCAATTCAGTCATTGCAAGCAACTTTGCCGGTGCAATTACTATTGCAGAAGAATCCACGGCGTTTCCGCTAGTTACCGGTAATATCGTTGACGGAGGCTTGGGCTTTTCTTATAAGTGGAATATGGGATGGATGAACGACGTGCTGTTTTATTGCAGACAAGACCCATATTTCAGATGTCATCATCATAATAAAATGACGTTTTCTCTCGTATATGCATTTTCGGAAAGATTTATTTTACCGCTTTCCCATGATGAGGTTGTCCATGTCAAGGGTTCGATCATTAATAAAATGTCGGGGGAATATGAAGATAAATTTGCAGGTGAAAGACTTTTGCTTGCATTTATGTATGCCCATCCAGGGAAAAAGTTAAATTTTATGGGTTATGAAGTAGGGCAGTTTAAAGAATGGGATTGCCATACCGGTTTGGATTTGTTTTTAGCGGACAAATTCGAGTTGCACGCAAAAATGCGTTGCTTTGTAAAGTGTCTTAATAATATTTATAATACAACTGCCGCATTTTTTAAAAACGATTTTAGTTGGAACGGATTTGAGTGGCTTGTAGTTGATGACAATTATAATAACTTATTTGCATTTTCCAGATATGGCGGTGAACAAAACATTACCGCTATAATGAATTTTTCGGGCGTTGATTTAAAAAACTATAAAGTCGGAATAAACAAGGGTAAATATCGCGTAATTTTAAATACTGATGATAAAAAGTTCGGCGGTAAAGGTAAGCAGAGAAAAAGAGTTTTTAGTACGGTACAGCAGGCATGCGGTAATAAGGAATATTCTATAACAATTGATATTCCAAAACTCACATGTATGTATATTATTAAAGTAAATTAATTGTTGGGGGATTTAGCAATGCTAAGAAAAAAAGAGTGTGTTGCAATGTTGCTTGCGGGAGGACAAGGTAGCAGACTTTATGCGCTTACAAGCAATATAGCAAAACCGGCGGTATCGTTTGGCGCAAAATACAGAATTATTGATTTTCCGCTTTCAAATTGTATTAATTCTGGGATTGATACTGTCGGCGTACTTACGCAATATCAGCCGCTTGTTTTAAATGAATATGTCGGCAACGGGCAACCGTGGGATTTGGATAGAACTTTCGGCGGGGTACATATATTATCCCCTTATGAAGCAAAAACAGACACTTCCTGGTATAAGGGTACGGCGAACGCGATTTATCAAAATATAAGATTTATACAAATGTATGACCCTGAGTATGTTCTTATACTTTCCGGCGATCACATTTACAAAATGGATTATGACAAAATGTTGGCAGCCCATAAAGAGGCAAAAGCAGATTGTACGATAGCTTGCATGCAAGTGCCGTTAAAAGAAGCTTCGAGGTTTGGTATATTAAATACTAATCCAGACGGAACAATTTACGAGTTCGAAGAAAAGCCCGCCAAGCCCAAAAGCGATTT
The DNA here is from genome assembly GCA_947175485.1 of uncultured Clostridia bacterium. Classification (GTDB taxonomy): domain Bacteria; phylum Bacillota; class Clostridia; order Christensenellales; family Borkfalkiaceae; genus Coproplasma. The sequence goes on along the minus strand of CAMWMZ010000010.1, from coordinate 28,470 downwards.
GGCGTCTATGGGAATTTATATTTTCACCGCGTCAAAGCTCTTCAAATACCTTGAACTTGATAACAAAGACCCTAAATCCGAGAAAGATTTTGGTAAGAACGTATTGCCTGCTATGCTTGCAGCCGGGGAAAAAATGTATTCTTATCGCTTTGAAGGATATTGGAAAGATGTCGGAACAATAAGCTCGCTTTGGGAAGCAAATATGGATTTGCTTGGTGTTGTTCCGAATTTTGAGCTTTCCGACAGAGACCGCGTGATTCATTCCAGAAGTCCTTTAGCTCCTCCTGCTTATATTCAGGGAGAAGTAATAAATTCACTTGTCGCTACCGGCGGAGAGATAGAAGGAAAAATTATTAATTCCGTTATCGGCACCAATTGTGTTATTGAAGAGGGTGCGGAAGTTATAGACAGTGTTTTAATGGGTAATATCACCGTTAAATCCGGAGCTAAAATAAATTATTCAATTATAGATGAAGACGTGGTAATAGGTGAAAAAGCTATTATCGGAGCACCGATTGCTGAAGCCGTAAAGGCAGAAAGCAAAACCAACGGCATAACAGTGCTTGGCAGAGCGATTACCGTTAAGAAAAACGGAAAAGTTTCCGCCGGTGAAATAGTTGATAAGGACGTATAAAGGGGGATAAGAAAATGGCTTCTACGGTAGGCGTTATATTTTCAAGTATTAATGAAGAAAACATACCCGAACTTACCAGGGTAAGGTCTATGGGGTCGATACCTATAGGCGGCAGATACCGCTTAGTGGATTTTGCTCTTTCCAATATGGTCAATTCAGGTATAACTACAGTGGGGATGATAACAAAAAATAATTATCAGTCTCTTATGGATCATCTTGGTTCCGGAAAGTATTGGGATTTGGCAAGAAAAGAAGGCGGACTTATTTTACTTCCTCCTTATAGTGATGAAACAGAAATTCTTTATAAAAATCGTCTTGAAGCTTTAAAAGGAGCAACTGCGTTTCTTAAAAAGTGTAAAGAAGATTTTGTGGTAATTGCGGATAGCGATGCTGTTTATAAACTTGATTACAGCAAAGTTATAGAATATCATATAAAAAACAATGCCGATATAACTCTTGTTTATCATGAGCATGAAGTCGTTAAATCTCATTATTATATGTCTTTTGAAACAGCAAAAGACGGAAGAATTAACGATATTGAAATTAACCCTATTTCAGGAGGAGTTAAGAAAAATTATGTGAATGTAATGGTTGCAAGGACAGCCTTTTTGTTAAGACTTATACAAGATGCAATTCAGCACGGATACACAAGCTTCGGAAGAGATATATTAAGCCCGGGTGTTTCAAAATTTAAGATTTACGGGTATGAGTTGAAAGGCTATTACGCAAGTATTACATCGTTGCAGAAATATTTTACAACTAATTTCGAGTTGCTCGATAAGACGGTTAGAAAAGAAATTTTCGGCGAAAGAGATATTTATACAAAAGTGAACGATAGCGCTCCTGCAAAATTTGCCGAAACCGCAAAAGTTAAAAATTCTCTTATTTCCGACGGTTGTATAATTGAAGGAACAGTAGAAAACAGTATACTTTTCAGGGGCGTTAAAATAGGAAGAGACGCCATAGTTAAGAACTGTATTATAATGACGGACAATATTATTGGCGAAAACTGTAACCTTTCGTATGTTGTAAGCGATAAAAATTCAGTTATACGTGATAACAGAACGCTTGCCGGATGCGAAATTCAGCCTTACTTTATAGGGAAAGGCTCGCTTATTTAAGACCGATTAGGGAGGGGGATATTATGGCTGCTGTAAAAACAACTAAAACAAAAAGCACTTCTACGGAAAAAAGTACAAAAACAACGGTTGCGAAAGCGACTGTAAAACCTACAGTAAAAAAGACTGTTGCGCCAAAAAATGTTAAACAACCGGCTGTTCAAAAAACAATTAAGTCAGAGGAAAGCAAAAAGAAGATATTATTCGTCGCTTCCGAAGCAACGCCGTTCATTGCAACAGGCGGACTTGCAGAAGTTATCGGGTCGCTTTCGGTTTCTCTTGCTGCAACAGGTAAATATGATGTGCGCGTAGTGATACCAATGTATTCCGATATTAAAAAGGAGTATAGAGATAAGTTTAATTACTTAGGTAATCTATATGTTCATTTGGCGTGGAGAAATCAATATTGCGGTATTTTTTCCTATGAAAAAGACGGAGTAGTTTTCTATTTCATAGATAATGAGTTTTATTTTAAGCGTCCTGGCTGTTACGGATATTATGATGACGGTGAAAGGTTTGCATTCTTTTCAAGAAGTGTTTTGGAAATTATGCCTTTTCTGAATTTTTATCCGGACGTAATGCATTGCCATGACTGGCAAGCGGCGCTTGCGGCTATATATCTGAAAACAAATTACTGTTTTAGACCTGAATACCAATTTATAAGGGCGCTTTTTACTATACATAATATAGAATATCAGGGTTGGTATTCCTTGGATTTGCTTGGCGATTTGTTCGACATTTACGGCAGTTACCAACATCTTGTTGAATATAAAAATTCCATCAACCTTATGAAAGGCGCTATTGAATGTTGTGAAAGATTTTCTACAGTAAGTCCTAAATATGCGGAAGAAATAAAAGACCCGTATTATGCGCACGGGCTTGATCCTATTGTAAGAAGAAATGAGTTTAAGCTTTGCGGTATACTGAACGGTATAGATGTAGATGGGTACAACAGTGAAAAAGACAGCCATCTTTATGCAAATTACTCGAGCGCAGACTTTAATAATAAAGCTTTATGTAAAAAGGGGCTTCAAAAACAGTTGGGATTGCCCCAAAGGTCGGATGTTCCTATAGTTTCAATGGTTACCCGCCTTGTTTCACATAAAGGATTGGATCTTGTTACCGCTGTATTGGAAGAGCTTTTACAAGACGACATACAAGTTGTTATTCTCGGTACAGGCGATGCGCATTTTGAAGGATACTTCAGGGATTTGGCTTGCAGATATCCGGAAAAACTAAGTGCAAATATTGTGTTTAACGGTGATTTATCCAGGAAAATATATTCAGGATCGGATATATTCCTTATGCCGTCCAAGTCTGAACCGTGCGGATTATCGCAAATGATAGCTTGCCGTTATGGAACAATTCCTATTGTAAGAGAAACGGGCGGGCTTTATGATAGCATTAAACCGCTTGAAAACGGATATACTTTTGCAAATTATAATGCACACGATATGTTGTTTGTAATTCGTAAGGCAATCTCCGATTATAAAAACAAAGACGAGTGGACAAAATTAATGTGCAGAGCGGCAAAATCAGACTTTAGTTGGAACCGTTCCGCACAGCAATACGAAGCTCTTTATTTGGATATGCTTAAATAAAATTTACTACTTATCAGGAGAACAAAATGAGCAATACTGCTATAACCGAAAAGGAAGCAAAAGATTTAATTAAGGGTAAACTTTCAAGATATTTTGGAGTAGCACCCGCCGAAGCTTCCAAAGAACAAGTTTATAAAGCTGTAGTAATGGTGGTAAGAGATATTTTGCTTGAAAAAAGACAGCAATTCCACAAAAAAGCTAAAGCAAAGCGCGCTAAGCGCGTATATTATCTTTGCATGGAATTTTTGATGGGACGGTCTCTCAAAAACAGCTTGTACAATTTAGGTACGGCCGCTGTGTTTGAAAAAGCATTATCGCCTTACGGGTTAAAACTTGAAGATTTATATGAACTCGAACCCGATGCAGGTTTGGGTAACGGCGGTTTAGGCAGACTTGCTGCATGTTTTATGGATGCCCTCGCTACGGGAAACTATCCGGCAATGGGCTATTCTTTACGTTATGAATACGGGCTTTTCAAGCAAAAAATAGTGGACGGCTGGCAAATCGAACTGCCCGATGTTTGGTTGCCCGGCGGTGAAGTCTGGTTAACGCAAAGAACGGATAAATCGTTTATTGTTAAATTCAATGGTCAGATTGAAGAAAAATGGACTGAAAATGGACTTGAAACGAACTACATCAATTGCAACGAAGTGCAGGCAGTAGCCTATGATATGATGGTTTCAGGTAAAAACAGCGATGCCGTTTCGGTTTTAAGGCTTTGGAAAGCTAAGCCCGTACAGGATTTCAATATGAAGTTGTTTTCGCAAGGCGAGTATTATCAGGCCATGACAGAAGACAATGACGCAGATTTATTAACGAAAGTTTTGTATCCTGCAGATAACCATAATGCCGGTAAGTCATTAAGGCTTAAACAACAGTATTTTCTTTGTTCGGCGTCGATTCAGAATATAGTAGAGGACCATAAGCATAGATACGGTAATTTAATGGATTTGCCTAAGCTTGCTGCAATTCATTTGAACGATACTCATCCGGCAATGGCTATTCCTGAATTAATGCGTATTTTGATTGACGAATATTTTTATGATTGGGACAGAGCATGGGCGGTAACAACGGCAACGTGCGCATATACTAATCATACGGTTTTGGCGGAAGCTTTGGAAACGTGGTCTGAAGATTTAATAGCGCGCACTATTCCGCGAATTCATTCTATTATTAAGGAAATAAACCGCCGTTTTTGCGAGCAGCTTTGGAACGCATTCCCTGGAGAATGGGCTAAAATTTCAAGGATGTCAATTATTGAACACGACCGCATCAAAATGGCAAATCTTTCCGTATATGGCGGGCACAGCGTAAACGGTGTTTCGTCTTTGCATAGTGAAATAATTAAAACTTCTGTTTTCAAAGATTTTTATGATTTCTCTCCGGAAAAATTCACAAATGTAACAAACGGTATAGCGCATAGACGTTGGCTTAATCAAGCTAATCCTGAGCTTTCTGCACTTTTAAACGATTGCATAGGTGATGGTTTTGAACTTGACAGTTCAAAACTTGCGGATTTTAAGAAGTTTGAAAATGACGATACGGTTTTAAAGCGTTTAGATGAAATTAAACATTTGAAAAAGCTGCAATTTGCAGAATATGCAAAGAAAAAGCAAGGCGTAATAATTGACCCTAATTCATTATTCGACGTTCAGGCAAAACGGCTTCACGAGTATAAGCGGCAACTTTTAAATGTTCTGAATATAATTGATACCTATCTCGATTTGCTGGAAAATCCCGCGCTTGAAATTTTGCCCAAAACTTATATTTTCGGAGCTAAAGCAGCGCCCGGATACGATATGGCAAAGAAAATTATTAAATTAATTAATTATCTGGCCGCAGAAATAAGAAGCAATCCGCAAATAAAAGAAAAGTTGAATGTTGTTTATATGGAGGACTATAATGTTACCATGTCTGAAAAGCTTATGCCTGCATCTGAAGTTTCTGAACAGATATCTCTTGCAGGAAAAGAAGCTAGCGGCACAGGTAATATGAAGTTTATGATAAACGGAGCGCTTACGATTGGTACTTTGGACGGCGCAAACGTAGAAATGGCGGAAGCTGTAGGAAATGAGAATATCTTTATATTCGGATATAAAGCAAATGAAGTTGATGAAATCTGGCGTAACGGATATAGTTCAAGCAAATATTATAATGAATCGCCTAAATTGCGCCGTATAATAGAATCACTAATTATTGGATTTAACGGTGAAAGTTTTGCAGATATTGCAAATTATCTGCTGACAGGTTCGCCTGTGGCTGATCCGTATATGTGTATGGCTGATTTTGCCGCGTACAGCAATACTCAACACGAGATTTCAAAAGTTTACACAAAAGAAAAGATGAAATGGAATCAAATGTCATTAAGGAATATTGCAGCATCCGGATATTTTTCTGCTGACCGTGCAATTGCCGATTATGCTAATAATATTTGGAATTTAAAAAGCATTACAAAAACTGAAAAGAATTAATTTTTACAGAATATAGCGCACTAAACTTCTGGCAGTGCGCTATATTTTTGTTTTTTAAATTTTACCTTTTATCTGTACTATGTCAGACATAAATGTGTAAATATTTTAGCAAATTAATTGCATTTTATGGGTTTTGATCAATACTTTTAGAATTAAATTATATTTTGGCTTGACAATCAGGTATTCTTTTGTTATTCTATATTTATCACGGCAACACTTCGTAAAAGCTGTGTTTTACGAAGTGTTATATATATTATTTTTCACATCAAAATAGGACTACCCTTTTATTATGTCAAACTATTATATACAAAGAAACAATAAAAATCTGGAAACAATTGAAAGAATTTTAGATAAAGAGCTTCCGTCTTTTTGCTACGATTATTTTCTTTCCATTGATAGCCAAACGTCTTCATTAACACGTCTTAACTATGCCCATGACTTAAAAATATTCTTCTACTTTCTTCAAGAAAAAAAATTTCGTAAACGTAAAACAATTCAGCAAATCACGCTTGAGGACTTAGAAAACGTAACCAGTAACGATATAGAATATTTTATAGGATATTTATCTCACTATAATTATAACGGAAAAGAACATACTTGTAATGAACGCGCTAAAGCCAGAAAGCTGTCTTCTGTTCGTGCGATGTTTAAATTCTTTTTTAATAAAAATATGATAAGTGTTGATAATTCTTCAAAAGTTGCAACGCCTAAACTGCACGAAAAGCCTATAATCCGACTTGATACAAATGAAGTCTACGGTATTTTGGATGCAGTTGAAAGCGGCGATGGTCTTACCCCCCATCAAAGGGCCTATCATGAAAAAACAAAAATCCGCGATTCAGCAATTTTAATGCTATTTCTTGGCACCGGAATTCGTATAAGCGAACTTGTAGGACTGAATAACGAAGATATCAATTTTAAAGATAACTCCTTTATTGTTACACGAAAGGGCGGAAATAAAACTATTTTGTATTTTGATGACGACGTTGCCGCAGCGCTACAGCGCTACCTTGACTACAAAGAGCATTATTATGAGAAATTAAAAGAGTCCTCTGCCCTCTTTATCTCAAACAATAAAAACCGCATAACTGTGCGAGCAGTTGAAAATCTTGTTCAAAAATATGCAAAAATAGTGTCCCCTCTCAAAAAGATTTCACCGCACAAATTGCGTTCTACTTATGGTACTCAACTTTACAGAGCAACTGGTGATATTTATATTGTTGCTGATGTTTTAGGGCATAAAGACGTAAATACAACACGTAAGCATTATGCTGCAATTAGCGACGATAATCGGCGCGGCGTGGTTGGTAAAGTAAAATTAAAACGTGAAGATTAATCATTTTTGTCGGTTATTATTTTATCGATTTTTATTATGGCATCATCACGTATATCTAAACATTTGCCGCAGTTATCGCAAATTTTAAGCGGGTCCAGGTCACATAAGTCGCATTCGCCGCAATCGATACACTCCCTTTCATACAGCACGCATTTTCTTTTTTCGATTTTCATTTTACACCTCGACAATATAATATATTTAAATTGTTTAAAATTCAAGTAAATTTAAACAAACTTTTGTTTGATTTTTAATACGTTTTCTGATAAAATATTTTTGAGGTGAAAAATGAATACTTCCCCGAGACAAGCTGAAAAAATCAGAAACGAAGAAAATGTTTTTTCTTATATTCAAAAATATATGGCTGAAAACGGCTATGCTCCTTGTGTGCGGGAAGTTTGCTCAGCTTGTAACATAAAGTCCACCGCCACTGTATTTAACATAATAAACCGTTTAAAAGACCGCGGACTTTTGGAAAAATCCGACGTGAAACGGCGGGCAATATCTTTAAAAAGCAAATCGGTATCTGTTCCGCTTGTAGGAACAGTCGCTGCCGGGCAACCGATTTTTGCGGCTGAAAATTATGAAGGGTATTATTCTCTTCCTGATAACTTTTTTTCAGGCGACGATTTGTTTATGCTCAATGTTCAAGGGTCGTCTATGATAAAAATCGGGATGTTTGAAGGTGACAAAGTTATAGTTAGAAAACAGCAGACTGCAGATAACGGAGATATAGTTGTGGCTCTTGTTGATGAAAGTGCAACAGTCAAACGTTTTTTTAAACGTGATGGTAAAATTATTTTGCACCCTGAAAACGATGAAATGGAAGACTTTATTTTCAATGAAGTTCATATTCTTGGAAAAGTTATCGGATTAATAAGAAATTTATAGAAAAAACACGGATAAAAATTCCGTGTTTTTATTTTATATTTATAAAATATATGGATTGACGTGAACGGTTATATGTTTAACCAAAGGAAATTTTTCTTCTATTCCATTATGGATTTTTTCGGCAATTTCGTGCGCTGCGCATAAAGACAGACTACCGTCACAAGCAATTTCAACTATAACATAAATACGATTTCCGAATAGTCTGGTCATCAAATTATCAATACGCTCCACTCCGTTGCAAGATAAGATAAAATTTCGTATCTCCTCTTCTGTCTTTTCATCGCAAGCTTCATCTGTCATTTTTTTAATTGCGTCCATGAAAATCCTGACAGCTGCAATAATTATCATTAAACAAATAATTATACTCGCCACACAGTCAAGAACCGGAACGCCCAACATTGCGCCGATTATGCCTGCCAGACTTCCGACTGATGATAGCGCGTCAGTTCTATGATGCCATGCGTCTGCCTTTAGCGCTGAAGAATTTACTTTTTTTGACGCAATTATTGTGTACCAAAACATTGCCTCTTTTGTTATAATTGAAACAGCGGCAGCAACAAGCGCAATTGTTTTCGGTATTTCAAAATTTAGATATGCGCCTGTTATAATAGCTTCTATACCGGCATATCCAATACCGATTCCGGTTGCAAAAAGCACCACAGCAAGTATAATAGCCGCTACACATTCAAATCTTTCATGTCCGAACGGATGCTTTTTGTCTGCTTTTTTAGAAGAAGCCTTTACCCCAATCAATACTATTACTGTTGAAAATACATCAGATGCGGAATGTATTGCGTCAGAAATCAAGGCCATAGACGCACCGAAAATGCCGGCTAAAAGTTTGAATAAGCTAAGAGCAAAATTAAATATAATTGTTACTACTGAGGTTTTTATAGCAGTTTTTTCCAGATCGGATGTTTGCAAGGGTTTCTCCGAATTTTTGTCAAAATAACTTTAAAATAAATTGACAATATTTTATTTTTTAAATATAATATTTTAGGTAGTTAGTGCTGCTGTGGCTCAGTCGGTAGAGCACATCCTTGGTAAGGATGAGGTCGGCGGTTCAAGTCCGCTCAGCAGCTCCATATTAAAAACCGCTATTCGTAGCGGTTTTTTTATATATTACTCTTTATTGTAATGTTTGTCAAATTGCTTTTTAAGTGAGGCAACATTCTTTTAAATTAGTTTAAAATAGAAAGTTTAGTTTATACTAAAGGAATCTTATTTATATTATATGAATTGATTGTTACTTGTGAAATTATTTTATATTTTTCAGATAAATACATATTTGCAGAATCTGCCTCTCCTTGTTCCTTTTACAATATTATTACCATAAACTTAAGTAACACAACGTTATCGTTTCTTTATTTTTGCAAAAAACAATAAAGTCAAAATAATTGTTATGATCATAGCAATTAAATCAGCTATAGGCGCAGAAAATAAAACGCCGTCTATGCCATAGAATATTGGCAAAATGCAGATAAGCGGAACAAAACAAATTACATCCCTTATAAGTGAAGTCAGCACGGCAAATATTGGCTTACCTACAGCTTGAAAGAAAATAGAAGACATTTTAATAGTACAGGTAAAAATTAATAGTGCAAGAAATATGCGAAATGTTTTACAAGCAAATTCCCAATAATCATCTGGATTTGGGATGTTAGTTGGTTTACCGAACATCCCCACTACTGTTTTAGGCGCAATTTCAAATAAAACAGTCGATATAATTCCAACTATAACAGTACATAATAAAATTGAAAGATATAATTTTTTTATTCTGTCAAAATTTTTTGCACCAATATTATATCCAATTATAGGTTGGCACCCAAGCACGACGCCGACTACAATATTTATCACTACTGTAAAAACTTTGCTTTCAATACCTATTACAGCAATTGGAATATCTGCTCCGTATTTTGACATAGAACCGTATTTAGCAAGCATTATATTACATACCAGAGATATAACAACAATTGTCATTTGAGTAATAAGTGAAGACAATCCAAGTTTAAATGCTTCACTATAATCTTTTAAGTTTGGTATTAAGCTCTTAAAGGTTAGGCGGAAAGTTTTCGTACGGAACAGGTAAATGATAGAAATAATAAATGAAATTATTTGCCCTATAACCGTTGCCCAAGCTGCACCGAACATTCCCCACTTGCAGACAAATATGAATATCGGATCCAGTATAATATTTGCGATTGCTCCTGCAAGCATTGAAAGCATTGACCATGACGGACTTCCGTCTGCACGTATAACAGCGTTTATCATATTTGAAAGCATATAAACAGGGAAAAATCCAAGTATAATATCAAAATATTCTACGGCATATACAATACTGTTTTCAGATGCGCCAAACACTGTAAGAATTTGAGTTTTAAGCGGATAAAAGACTGCAAGCAATATTATGCTAACAATCAAAGTTAAAGTTATACCGGTGCCGACACATTTATGAATTTTGGAAGTGTCTCCGCTACCTTGGTGTATATTAATATATGCCGCTGCTCCGTCGCCGAAATACCACGCAAAGCCTTGTGCAATAATAAAAATAGGAAATACTATGCCTGTTGCAGCATTTCCGAGCGTTGAAAGCTCACTGTTTCCTACAAAAATTTGGTCTACAATATTATATAACGCACTGACTAAAAGGGAAAGAACGCAAGGAATACAAAATTTAGCCATCAATTTTGCAATTTTTTCTTTACCCAAAAATTCTAAGTTTTCCTGATTAACCATAAAAAATGCCTCCAATAAACAAACACGGATTTCGTCTTTATCAGAGGAAAGAGCGTCTGAAACCTGCTAAGAACATAAAAACGGCGTAGAATTCAGTCGAAATTCTACGCCGTTTTTTGCTGTTCAACGACTTTAATTTTAGCAATTTCTTTATAATTTGTCAATCAAAATTAAATAATCTTGTTATTGATTTATTAAACAAATAAGCCGTACATTTTAAAGTACGGCTTATTAAAATTTTATATTAATTATCTAATACGTTTAAGCTGAGCTATTCTTATTACTTTGCGCGAATTTTGTTGCTTGGGCTGTTCTGCCGCTGCAACTTCTTCAAACACAGCTTTATCGATTTCAACATCAAGCCCTTCAGACTGCTTCATTTTTACATAAGCATGCGCGCAAGGATATTGAAGGCTTTTATCACAAAAATCACAGAACGGCGCATATTCGCCGCACAAATCCCGTTTCAGTCTTTGACTGTTAATTATTTTATCAACATCAATTACAGCCTGAAGATTGATAAGATTTTCTTTAGAAAGAGTATTAGGCATAGACAATAGCAATTGCAAAGGCGCCTGACTGTTCCACATATATAAAATTCTCCTTTAATAGCTATATTATATAACATAAAGCATGATTTTTCAAGCGTTTAGTCAAATTTCTTTTACCGATAAAGCGGAAAGAATTTCCTCAAATTTGTTTTTACTGAAAGATATGCTGTTCGGCGAAGTAACAGAAGCGGTTCCGGCTGCAACTCCATATTTCAAAATGTCTTGTAACGGACGATTATTTGCAAGTGCATGTGCGGAAGCAGAAACCATAGCATCACCCGCACCAATAGTCGAATTCATAGCAACGTTAACGCTTTTACTGTAATAACTATGTATTCCGTCTGTAATTATTGCCCCTTTCTTTCCAAGAGATAAAAGCACACGTTTGGCGCCCATTGATATAAGTTCATTACAAGCATCAAATATTTCCGCTTTGCTCTTGATTTTTCGTTTTAGAGTACGTTCCAATTCCTCTAAATTCGGTTTTATAAGATCTATTCCATGTTTAAGAGAGCATAATAGTCGTTCACCCTCTGTATCCACTATTTTTTTGACTCTATCAGGTATAACTTTAAGAATTTCACTGTAAAATTCTGCCGACATACCCTTTGCCAAACCACCGGAAATTACAACTGCTTCACATCTGGAAGATAATTGACCTACAAGTTTCAACAATTCTTGTTGTTTTTCCTCTGTAATAGCGGCGCTGACATCATTCACTTCAGTGAGCATTGAACGCTGGTCTATAAATTTGTAATTCTCTCTTACTCTTCCTTCATTCCAAACAAATTTATACGGAACACCTTCACGGTGCAACTCTATTTCAAACTGGTGCCCGTTTCCTTCATACATAAATCCCGTTGAAAACGCTTCGGCTCCAAGTCTGGTAACGCCTATTGCAACGTTAATCGCTTTGCCGGTGAAAAATATTCTTTTGCTTAAAATTGTATTATTTTTCCCTACACTGAGAGAATCAACCTCTATATTTACATCAATACAAGGGCTTAAACATACCGTTAAAATCATTTTGACCTCTTATTTAATCCGATTACAAGATAAAAGCCGCTTATAAGCGGCTTTCTATTTTACATTGAAATCATTTGAAGAGTTTCATAAAGCTCGTAATTGAATTTCTTTTTCATGCTTACGGCTTCTATTATATCCATATCAATAATTTCATTCTTACGGATGCCGACAACCCTGTTGCCTATGCCGTCGTTTAAAAGCCTGACGGCTTTATTGCCGAACTGTGCGGCCAACATTCTGTCAGCCATCGAAGGAGACCCTCCGCGCTGAATATGACCTATTGTTGTCGGGCGCACCGAGTATGTGGTTACCGACTGCAATTGTTTAGCGAATTCGTCCGCTGTACAAACACCCTCAGCAACAACAACTATATTGGAATGTTTGCCGTTTGCTCTTGAACGGTTAATTTTCATAACAATGTCGTCAAGGTCAAAAACAACTTCGGGAACTACTATAATTTCAGCCCCGCTTGCAATACCCGCATATAATGCTATATCCCCGCAACGTCTTCCCATAACCTCAACAACAGAAATTCTTTCATGTGAAGTCATGGTATCGCGAAGCTTATTTATAACGTCTATGCAAGTATTTACCGCAGTATCGAAACCAAGCGTATAATCTGTATATTCAAGATCATTATCAATTGTACCGGGAATACCGATTGTAGGAATTCCATATTCTTCTGAAAGGCACTTCGCTCCCCTGAAAGAACCGTCTCCGCCTATAACTACAAGTCCGTCGATTCCTCTGGCTTCAAGTGTTTTTACAGCTCTTTTCTGACCTTCCTTAGTAAGCATTTCAAGGCAACGCGCCGTTCTGAGTTTAGTTCCGCCTCTTTGTACTATATCGGACACGGAACGCATCTCCAAAGCGAGCATATCGTCATCAATGAGCCCCTGATAGCCCCTTTCGATTCCGTAAACTTCCATCCCGAAGTATATAGCGGTTCTGACTACCGCGCGAATACACGCATTCATACCGGGAGCGTCGCCGCCGCTCGTAAGCAAGCCTATTCTCTTCATAAAAACCTCCGAAAGGACTTAGTCCGTGCTTGGCAAAAAGCCCGCTCCCCCGAACGGCACGGAAATTTTCATCATTCGCTAAATATTATAACAAAACAAATTAAAAAATACAAGGAATTTTGACAAAATTTTAATGTATAATTACTCTACATATTTAATATCTTTTTGTTCTAAAATTGCATATAACTCAGCCAAAAGACCTCTGCAATAGTTAACTCCTGAAGTAAGCGTGAATCGTTTTTCTCCTCTTACGATTTTGCAAACCGTAGGACCTTCATAAATTGTTAAAGTATTTAAAAGATCGTTAAAAACTTCTTCATCAAGATTTGAAGCATTAATCCAAAGTACCTCTTGCGATATCGATTTTTTTTCTAATACCGTATTTTGTTGCTTGTTTTCAGCAACGTTGACTTCCGTCAAATCATCTACTATACAAGTCAGCCCTTTTTCCGGATCGACTTCAAGCTTGCCGGACATTTTTACTATTTTGTCATTTCCGATAAAAGCCTTGACTTTTTCATAAACAGAAGGAAAGCATACACACTCTAAACTTCCGTAAACGTCTTCAAGATTTAAAAAAGCCATAAAAGCACCCGTTCTTTTAGTGGTAGTTCTTCTAAAAGACCCGATTATGCCAGACATAGTAATATGCATACCGTCTTTTATTCGGTTGTACGTTCGCGAGCCGTCTTCGTCCTCGACATAATCATCCATTAGCGAACAATCAAAATTACAGCCGTCTATAGTATTCATATATTTTTCAAAAGGGTGACCGCTTACGTAAACGCCTAAAACTTCTTTTTCTTTTGCAAGTTTTTCATTTAATTCGTATTCTGAAACATCAGGATAAACTATTTCAAGCTTTTCTTCTTCGATAAAGTCACCAAACAGGCTCATTTGCGCGCTGTTTTTTTGTTTGCTTATGGCTTTTGCTCTATTACATAACTCGTCATAAACTTCCGCAAGCTGTGAACGATAAACACCCATTTCATCGAATGCGCCGGCAAAAATTAGACCTTCAACAACTCTTGAGTTTAACACGTCTATACATCTTGAAACAAAATCAGGGAAATCTTTGAAAAGTCCGTTTTGTTCCCTTTCCTTAATTATTTCATCAATCAGCGCCTGACCGGCACCTTTTAATGCTGAAAGACCAAAACGAACGCCGTCGTTTTCAACCTTGAATACGGAACGGCTTTTGTTTATATCCGGCGGCAAAACTTTCATGCCCCTGTCTTTTAGATAAATTACATATTTAGTAATTTCATCGATTTTATTAAGACGGTTGTTCAAAAGCGCGCAAATAAACTCTTTACAATAATACTTTTTCAGCCAGGCAGTTTGATACGCTAATGTAGCGTATGCCGCAGCATGCGATTTGTTAAAAGCATAAGAAGCAAATCCTTCCATATCGCCGAAAATCTTATTAGCAATATCGGCTGTTATTCCATTGTGCACACAGCCGACTATGGTGCTTCCGTTTATGTCGCTGACACCACCGTTAATAAATTTTTCTTTTTGAGCCATCAAAGTTTTTTTATCTTTTTTTCCCATGGCTCTGCGAACCAAATCCGCCTCGCCAAGAGAAAATCCGGCCAAATCCTGAAAAATTTGCATAACCTGTTCTTGATAAACGGGTATGCCGTAAGTAACCTTTAGTATCTTTTCCTCTTGCGGGCAATCATAAACAATTGCTTCTTGTCCGTGTTTTCGCGCACAGAAAGAATCTATGAACTTCATAGGTCCTGGACGGTACAAAGAAACTCCCGCTATTAAATCTTCCAAAGTGTCGGGGCGCAAGGTTTTCATAAATCTTTTCATTCCGCCGGCTTCGAGTTGGAAAACCCCGTCTGTATCTCCTTCTGAAATAAGAGCATAAGCGCCGTCGTCTTTATAACCGATTTTAGTAAAATCAATATCGCGGTTGTGATTTTCTTTTATATAATCAACACATTTTTTAATATCCGTCAAAGTTACCAACGCAAGAAAGTCCATTTTTAACATTCCAAGCGCTTCGATTTCTTTAGCAACAAACTGCGTTGTTATATCTTCGCCGTTACGTGAAAGCGGAACGTTATCCGCTATTCTTTTTTGACAAATTACAACGCCGGCAGCGTGCATTCCCGTTTGACGCGGCATGCCTTCGATTTTCAGTGCCATATCGATAACTCTGCGCAACACGTCGTCCGTTTCATAAATTTCGCAAAACTCATTATTTCTTGCGGCTTTAAGTTCTTGATATTTGTTTTCTAAATCGGACTTTTTATCTTCGTCGGTTTCTTTTTCAAATTTAGATTTTGCCGCTTCGATACGTCTGCCCAAGAGATCGCCTATAGACGTTTTGCCGTCCATTATTTTTGTTAGCTTATCCGTTTCGGAATATGGTACTCTCATAACTCTGCCGACGTCTTTTATTGAGTTTTTTGCGGCCATAGTTCCAAAAGTTACAATCTGGCATACGTTTTCCGCGCCATACTTTCTGCGCACGTACTCTATAGTTTCTTCACGTCTGTCTGTACAAAAATCGATATCGAAGTCTGGCATTGAAACACGGTCCGGATTAAGAAATCTTTCAAAAAGCAGATCGTATTGCAATGGCTCTACATCGGTAATTCCTATAGAATATGCAACAATAGAGCTAACGCCTGAACCGCGCCCGGGACCTACGGGAATACCTTGTTCTTTAGACCAATTTATAAAATCCCATACAACAAGATAGTAATCGGCGTAACCCATTCCGCAAATTATGCCAAGCTCATATTCCGCCCTGTCTAATTCCTTTTGGGAAAGCTCCTTGCCGTAACGCCGTTTCAAACCCTCAGCCGTCAAATTTCTAAGATATTGCTCTGCCGAAGATCCGTCTTCAGGCGTATATTCCGGAATTAACGTTGTATCCTTAATAGGATAACCCTTTTTATCGAGATTAAAAGCTTGTTCTGTAACTTTATTTGCGATAACTCTCGTATTTGCAATTGCCTGAGGGAAATTCGGAAATAGAGCAAGCATCTCGTCGCCGGTTTTAAAATAAAATTCATTAGTAGAAAATTTCATTCTTTTCGGGTCGTCGAGTTGCTTTTTCATTTGTATGCACATTAGAACGTCTTGCATCTCGGCGTCGTCTTTTTCCAGATAATGCACGTCGTTCGTGGCTACCAACTCAGCTCCGATATCGTTTGCAAGTTTAACCAATAGCGGTAGCACCGCCTTTTCTTCCTCTATTCCGTGATCCTGTATTTCAATATAAAAATCTTCACCGAATGTACTCTGCAAATCGAGGGCCATTTTTTTTGCACCGTCATAGTCGCCTGCAAGCAACCGGCGCGGAATTCCTCCCGCAAGACAAGCGGATAAACAAATTACTCCTTCAGAATGTTCCTTTAAAGCTTTGTAATCGATTTTCGGTTTGTAATAAAACCCGTCAACAAATGCCATTGAATCCAATTGAACAAGGTTTTTATAGCCGGTTTTATTTTTGGCAAGTAAAATTAAATGCTCTGCGGTATTCGACGATTTGTCGTTCATATCCGCAGTCATATAAAATTCACAGCCTATTATGTATTTTATTCCGGCTTGAAAAGCTTTTTCGGCCAGTTGTAAAGTGCCATACATGTTACCGTGATCGGTTATACAAACAGTGTCTATTGCATTTTTCTTACAGTAATCTATTAAATTATCAATTTTACAAGCTCCGTCTAACAAAGAATATTCTGTATGGAGGTGCAAATGTACAAAATCTGTCATAATATTTTCCTCAATCAACAAGAGATAAAGCTATCTCGTTGATTTTTCTCATTCTGTGATTTAAACAACTTTTTGAAATCTTAAGCCTGTCTGCAAGCTCCTGCATGGAAGCGTTTTTATCTGCCAGTCGGCATTCTGCGACATCGAAAAGAGGTTTATCAAGTCCCTGCAACCCGATAGTTTGAGATATAATCTCTATTGCGCGAACCTGATTAACTGAAGCGGTTACCGTTTTATCAATATTTGAAACAGAACAGTTATTAATTCTGTTTTCGTTATTTTGCTTTTCTTTCTTTTCAACAACTTTATTTAGTTTGCTGAGGCATTTTGTGCATCCGATAGCGTCGAGAATATCGGAAATAACGGCTTGGCTTTTTATATAAACAACAACTTTATCTTTTCTTTCGACGAGTTTTGCAAGTATTTCAAAGCTGCAAAGCAATTCGCAAAAATTTGTTGCAACAGGCTTATTCGAAAATACGATTTCAAAGTGATATCCCGTTCGGCTGAAAATGTTTTCATCCGGCAGCGTACAACTCCCGCCGCCGAGAAATGCGCCTTTTATATAATCGATTTTACACCGGTCGCTTACTAATAATTTTTCGTCAATGCCGAAAACAAAATATTTGCCGGAGTTATCTTCGTTTATTATTCCGATTTCGCTTAAAAGCTCATCGGTATTTTTATTTGCGCATTCAAAAGCAAGCTTGTCCTTTCCGTTCATTAAATCCAGATTTGCGCTCGATACCGTAACCTTAAGCCCGTATTCATCCTCTAAAAGCGAAGTAAAAAATTCAGCAGTTTTTTCATTTTCAGTTACAATTTCAAAGCCAAAATAGCCGTCTCGTGAAATAATGCTTCCACTTGTACGTATAAAAGCAGATAAAATTGCGTTTTTACTTTCACGGTTTCCGACAAACTCAGAGGTTATTTCGTTTTTAATTTCTCCGGTAAAATTCTGCATATTATAAATTCTTTGCTTTATATTCTTTAAGTCTGAAACTAGGCAATCTGCCTTCAATATTGTCAATTTGATTAAGCGGTATCGAGGCGCAAGATAGAAGCTCGTCCGCAATTTTTGTGTCACCTACCCTATCCTGGGAATGAGCGTCGGAATCAATAACAAATCTTACTCCGGTTTGCGCCATTAAATTAAGTTCTTCGGCAGATACGTGTCTTTTTTTTGTGTTTATTTCTATATAAGTACCATAATCGGCACAACATTGAGCCACATCTTTCAAGTTGCAATAGCACTTATAATTTATATGCGTAAGTATATCAATCGGATTGTTTTTTATTGCATTTATATACGCTGACGTTGTTGTCGCAATTACTTTCGGCGACGGCTTTTTTCCGAATTTATATGCTGAATAATTTTTTATCATTATATTTCGCATATCGGAAAAAGTTTTATATCTCAGAACTTCATGAATACCGCATAAATATAAATCGAAATATTGCAAATCGCTTTGCTTCATATCTGTATCCCCGTCAACGGAAATAAGATTGCTTTCCATTCCCATTAAAACATTCACGCCGGTAAGTTTTTTCGCTTCTTCTATTTCAAAGCGTAAATCCGCAAGGTTTTTGCGTTTCAGCCCGAACAACAAATGATTAAACCCGTGATCAGTAATACCGATTTCCTTTAACCCAAGCTTTTTTGCCGTGCCTGCGTTTTCCAATACTGTATTTTTACCATGTGAATACGGCGTATGGGTATGATAATCAGCTGTAAGTTCCATTAAAATCTCCTATGTAAATAACTTCTTCATCAAGCATTATGCCGCAATTTTCAAAAACCTTGCGCTTAACTATCTGTATAAGATTATAGACGTCTGCAGATGAAGATCCCTTGTTAATTATAAAATTCGCATGCTCTCGGCTGACCTCGGCTGTTCCGTAAGAAAGCCCCTTTAATCCGGTATGCTCGATTAATTGACCTGCGCTGCAACCTTTTGGATTTTTAAAGACGCATCCGCAACTTTTACCAATCGGTTGGTGGTTTCTCAAAGCCAATTGTTGAATAATATTTTTTTCAACAGTAATACAATTACTTTCAGCAACTTTAAGGTCTATATTTAAAATAAAACATATTATGTCACGCATAATACTATGTTTATACCTAAAATCACACTCTTCATTTGTATATTTGCGATTTTTTCCGTCATAAATAGTAATGTCCGATATGTTACATTCAATATGTTTATCGCCAATACCTCCGTTCATATAAGCAAGCCCGCCAATACTTCCCGGGATTCCGGCAAGATATTCAAGACCGCTAAATCCGTGAGAAATACAAAATTTCATTAATTGATTTACGGTGACGCCGCTATTACAGCTTATAATTCCGGATTTGTAGGTAATTTCATTCAAAAGCTTAGTGCTTATAACCGCTCCGTCATAAGGTTTATCGGAAACAAGAATGTTAGAGCCATTACCTAAAATTGTAAATTTTTCATAATTATTTTTAACATAATCGAATATCGCTATACTTTCCTCTATGCTTTTAGGGAAATATGCAATTTTTGCCGTACCACCCAAACCATATGTAGTATGCTTTGAAAAACGGAATTGTTCTTCTTTCTTGATTTTGTCTAATATTGAATTATGCGCGTGCAAACTATACCTCTTATATCATACCATTTTTTATTGTTATTTACAATTATTTAAGCAGTTTTTTCAGCTTTATTTCATCACAATTTATTATTGCGAAATCAATTTCTTTTTTCAAAGTTTCATTTAAAGGCGTTTTAAGTTTATAGGTAAATTCTATGCTTTCCATTTGAGAAAGTTCGTCATCATATATTTTTTGATTATCAGAAAATAAACCAAGCTTTGAAATTTTATTGTAACAACTCATTAAATGATTAATAAAATCTTTGGCCAGAGTATATTTTTTTATATCATTCGTAATTATAGATATGTTTTGATATAAATCATTGAATTCGGTAACAGGTTTAATTTTAAAGTTCATTCCGCGGCTTTTTAATCTGAATATATCCCTCTGTGTACCCAAAAGATATTTATACTTACCGTTTAGCAGCTTAACATATGCACCTGTAGGTTTGTCGAAGTCTGCGCCGTTTAATCCGCATAGTATTGCCGTTACAGACGATAGATTATCCGTACCTTCATTTATTATCGTATTGTCTTTAGAACAATCGGAAAAATCCGCATTTTCATTTATGCTTAATATACAATATCCTCCGCGGCACCATGTATAATAAGGTATCTTATCACACAGATAATTTTCTATGCCAAGCATGCCGGCTCCATAAGAAATAATATCCGGAATATTTCCCTCAGACAAATTTAATCTTGCCGCGTCTGCAGTGAGCGACGTTACTTTTATATAAATGTTTTTATTTTTGAAGTTTTCATCGGCAATACTTTGCAAATAACTTGCCCGGGAACCTTTTCCTCCCTCAAAGCTATCGATTTGCCATACTGTCAAAACTGTTAAATCGTTTTTAGCCGCTGCTTGCTTACCATCAATTACCGCAAGCGTTGGTGCGGCGATAATTATTGCAATGCACAAAAGAAAAGTGATTAAGTGCATCAATTTCTTTTTATTAAACTTCAGAAACTTGATTTTAAACATATTATATTGTATTTATCAATGTCTCCGAAAATACGTTGGGGAGTATTCAAAAGAATACTCCCCCGCTCGTTTATTGAAACGCTTTAAAAGTATTTTAACAAACGAACAATATATAATAAAGCGTAACGCTTGTATAAGTAAATTGTGCAACCACAAATTTATTATACGCCAAAGATAAAAAAAGCGTGACAAAACGTCACGCTTTTTATTTTTACTAATTATTCTTCATCAGGCAATTCAACATTATGATATACGTCTTGAACGTCATCAAGCTCGTTTAATTTGTCAAGCATACGTGTAAAAGTATCCAGCTTATCGGCATCCAATGATATATAGTTTTGCGGTATCATTTTAATTTCGGCTTCAAGGAAAGTGACGCCTTTTTCTTCAAAATACTTTCTTGCCAAAGACCATTTTTCAGGTGTAGTATATACTTCATAAACGTCTTCTTCAACTATATAATCGTCCGCTTCGGCTTCAAGACAATACTCCATCATAGTATCTTCATCTAGATTAACCGTTCGTTCGATAACAAAAATTCCTTTATTATCAAACATATACGAAACGCAGCCTGTTTGTCCCATTTGTCCGCCGCACTTACCCATTGCAGAACGTATATCTCCTGCAGTTCTGTTTACGTTATCTGTAAGAGTTTTAATTATTACCGCAGATCCCGCAACACCGTATCCCTCATAGGTAAGTTCTTTATAATCTTTATCTCCCAGCTCACCTGCAGCTTTTGCAATCGAACGTTTAATATTTTCGTTCGGCATATTCGCCGCTTTAGCTTTAGCAATTACGTCTGCCAGCTTTGAGTTAGTATCGGGATTGGGGTTACCCTTAGCCGCAACAGCAAGTTCCCTTCCTATTTTTGTAAACACGGCGGCACGCGCAGCATCTGTCTTGCCTTTCTTTGCCTGAATGTTGTGCCATTTGGAATGTCCTGACATATTTTACCTCTTATTATATTTTAATTGATACATTGCAATTCCCGCCGAAACCGCGGCGTTTAGACTTTCGCAAGATGTATCCATAGGAATTTTGATTTTATAATCCGAAAAATTAATTATATCACGGCTTATCCCGTTCCCTTCATTGCCGATACAAAGGCAAAATTTTTCAGGAGCAGTGAATTGAAAAATATCCTGACCGGACATATCCGCACAAATAAGTTCAATTCCGCTTAACATATTTAAAATTTCGGCTTTTGTACCCTGATAAATTTTAACGTAGAAAATTCCGCCCATACTTGCACGAACGGCTTTCGGAGAATACGGGTCCGTACAATTAATAAGATATATTTCTTTGTATCCCGCAGCGTTAGCTGTTCTGATAATTGTTCCTAAATTACCCGGATCCTGCAAGCAATCAAGCAAAATACAACTACATTGCGGATTTTTTAAAATATTTTGCGGTTTTCGGATAACGGCAAGCACCCCTTGCGGAGTTATTTCGCTTGATAAATTTTTAAAAATATCATCGGATACAATTATAGATTTTGGATAATTTTCCGCAAGATTTTCGGTGCAAATAATATTTTCAACAAAGCACTCGGAAGCGATACACTCGTTTACAAGCTTTATGCCTTCAACTAAATATAATCCTTTTTCTTTGCGGTATTTTTTATCGTTAAGTTTTGATATCTCTTTAACTATCGGATTTGATTTTGAAGTAATTACCATATAAAAAATTAAGCCTTTCAAAAAGGCTTAAAATTTGATTATAGTGCAGCTTTAGCTTTTTCTGCAAGCGCAGTGAAAGCAGGTGCATCGTTTACGGCAATTTCCGCGAGCATCTTTCTGTTAAGATTAATACCTGCATTTTTAAGTCCGTGCATAAACTTGGAATAAGAAAGACCGTTAAGCCTTGCAGCCGCGTTAATGCGGGCAATCCAAAGACTGCGCATATCGCGCTTTCTAAGCCTTCTGCCGATGTACGCATAATTCAACGACTTCATAACCGCTTCACGGGCGATTCTGTAAGACTTTGATTTATTGCCGAAATAACCTTTTGAAAGGCGGAATATTTTTCTGCGCTTTTTGAGCGCGTTTACACTTCTTTTAATACGCATTGTTCTTACCTCCGATTAATCCTTATAAGGAATCATAGCTTTTACGTTAGATTCCTGAGCAGTTGAAACAAGCGTAACCTTACGCAAATTTCTCTTTCTCTTTCTGTTTTTGGTTTCTGCTTTATGATTCTTTCCGCCGTGGGGTCTTTTAACCTTGCCGGTAGAGGTAAGCCAAAAACGCTTTTTAGTGCCGCTGTGTGATTTCTGCTTGGGCATGTTTGTATCCTCCAAATATATAATAAAGTTTATGTTTAATTTTTTTCTTTTACCGGGGAGAGCATCATTATAATCATTCTCCCTTCGGCAGAAGGTTTTTTATCTTGAACAGCTTTTCCGTCAAGCCCCTCAAAAAAGTCCTGCATAACTTTCACGCCTTGATAGGCGCGTGCGTTTTCACGTCCTTTCATTCTTATAGATACCTTGACTTTGTTTCCCGCTTCCAGAAATTTAAGACATTGTTTTGTTTTTACGGCAATATCACCGATGTCAATAGTCATGGAAAGCCGGATTTCTTTCAATTCAACAGTTGTCTGATTTTTACGGTTTTCTTTTTCTCTTTTAGACTGTTCGTACTTGAATTTGGAATAATCCATAATTTTGCATACGGGCGGAACAGCGTTGGGAGAAATTTTTACAAGGTCCAACTCCGCTTCATTAGCAAGCTTTTGAGCCTGAAAACTTGACATTACGCCAAGCATAGCTCCGTCGGCTCCTATAACTCTTACTTCCTTGTCGCGAATAGCCTCATTGACGGAATATAAGTCTTTTATAATCATATACCTCTCGTTTTTTTACCCGAAAAAAATCGGGTTGCAAAATACAACCCGACATAATGAAAGATTAAAAATCTTTAAATCATTATTGTACCGAACAAAATATCCGTACGGTGAAAGGGGTTGCCTTTTCTTTACTTAAATATAATAGCAATAATTTTAGGTTTTGTCAAATATTTTAATTAAAAAATTATCTTTTCGTTATTTTCTTTTATGACTTTTTTCACAAAACTTTCAAGCTTTATTGTATCTTTGCTTTCCGAACCGCGTTTGTTTACGTTTACAGTTCCCTCTTCCGCTTCTTTATCCCCTACTACAAGCACATAAGGAACTTTGTCCATTTTAGCTTCGCGGATTTTATATCCGATCTTTTCGTTGCGCTTATCTACTTCGCATCTAATGCCTTCATGAACCAACTTTTCAGCTACGCTTTCAGCATACGCTAACGTTCTGTCGGTAATCGGTAAAATTTTTACTTGCGTGGGGCACATCCAAAGAGGGAAAGCTCCTGCATACTTTTCAATTAAAAGCGCTAACGTCCTTTCATAACATCCTATAGAACTACGGTGAATTACATAAGGCGTTTGTTTTGTACCGTCTGCGTCTACGTAATACATTTCAAAGCTGTCACCGGCTGCAAAGTCAATCTGAATTGTAATGAGAGTATCTTCCTTACCGTAAACGTTTTTAGCTTGAATATCTAGTTTAGGACCATAAAAAGCCGCCTCGTCGTCCGCTTCCACATACTCAAGACCCAAATCGTCAAGGATAACCTTCATCATCGCTTCAGTCTTGTTCCAAGCTTCATCGTTATCTATATATTTATCCGATTTTGACTTGCCTCTTTTTGAAAAACGGAAAGTTACGTCTTTTCTCATTCCAAGCGCATCCAAAATAAAATATGATAAATCAAGGCAACGCTTGAACTCATCTTCGATTTGTTCTTTAGTACAAATTATATGCCCGTCAGACAAGGTAAACTGCCGTACTCTGATAAGACCGTGCATTTCACCGGAAGCTTCGTTTCTGAATTCCGTAGCCGTTTCCGAATAGCGGCAAGGCAAATCACGGTAAGACTTTAAGCCGTTTTTAAAAATCTGATATTGAAAAGGGCATGTCATGGGGCGAAGAGCCATTATTTCTTCACCTTTTGCACTTTCACCCTGTTCGTCCACTTCGCCTAATATGAACATTTTATCCCGATAGTGCGACCAATGACCGGAAATTTTGTAAAGGTCGGATTTTGCCATGTTAGGCGTTTTTGTAATCATAAAACCGCGTTTTGCTTCTTCGTCTTCAACAAAACGCTGTAATATTTGTAAAATCTTTGCGCCTTTAGGCATTAATATGGGTAAGCCCTGTCCTACTACATCGCTCGTCATAAAAATGCCAAGGTCACGGCCGAGCTTATTATGGTCGCGTTTTTTTGCTTCTTCTACCATTGCGAGATATTCTTCGAGCTGTGCTTTTTTCTCGAATGCCGTACCGTAAATTCTTGTTAGCATTTTGTTCTTTTCGTTTCCTCGCCAGTAAGCTCCGGTAAGAGAGGTAAGTTTAAATGCTTTTATCTTGCCAGTATTTGGAAGATGCGGTCCGCGGCAAAGGTCGGTAAAAGAGCCTTGCTTATAAAAAGAAATAACGGCGTCGTCAGGTAAATCTTCAATAAGCTCTACTTTATATTTTTCACCGTACTTCGTCATAAGCTTCAACGCTTCATCACGTGAAAGCTCGAATCTTTCTATGACCGTTCTGGAATTTATTATTTTCTGCATCTCGGTTTCAATTTTTTCAAAATCGTCCTGAGCTATCGGGGTGTTAAAATCTATATCGTAATAAAATCCGTTTTCGATTACCGGACCGATTGCTAATTTGCATGTAGGAAATATATTTTTAACAGCCTGGGCAAGAATATGTGCGCACGTATGACGGTACACTTCAAGCCCTTCTTTATCTTTGAGGGTCACTATTTCAAGCAAATCGCCGCTTTTAAGCTTTTTTGAAAGATCGCAAAGCTCGCCGTTGACTTTTGCCGCGACTGCGGCCCTTGCCAGTCCTTCACTGATTTTAGAAGCCGCCTGAGCACAGCTTGAGCCGTCGTTTACCTCGATTTTACTGCCATCTTTTAAAATAATATCCATAATTCCTCCAAATAAAAAATCCTCAAACGAAATGTCGTTTAAGGACGCAAATTCTTTCGCGCGGTTCCACCTTAATTACCCTCGCAAGCAAGCGCGGGTCGCTCTTTAAAAGTTCGGTTATAAAAAGTGGTTTCCCGTTGTCCTTGGAAATTATGCGGTTTCCAGCTGCTCCGCACTCTCTGTGAATTCCTCGGCGGTACTTGTCTTTTCCCGAGCAATTTTATATTAATACTTTAAAGTTGCTTTGTCAACAAGTTTCAAAAGCTTTTCGGCTAAAAATATTTGCCATTTAAATATGTATTCTGTATAATTGAACGTAATACAAGCGTTTAAGGATGTTTTAAAATGGCATACACCGATTTTAACAAAGTAGAACAGAAATGGATAAAATTCTGGGACGAAAATAAGACCTTTCACACGGATTTATACGATTTTTCCAAACCTAAATATTACATTCTTGACATGTTCCCCTACCCTTCGGGCGCGGGCTTGCACGTCGGGCATCCCGAAGGCTATACGGCGACAGATATTTTGGCCAGAATGAAAAGGATGCAGGGATTTAACGTTTTGCATCCTATAGGGTTTGACAGCTTCGGTTTGCCTGCAGAACAGTTCGCAATTAAAACAGGAAATAATCCCGACGGTTTTACACAAAAAAATATTGCAACGTTTACCGCGCAACTGAAAATGCTTGGGCTTTCTTATGACTGGGATCAAACGGTATCAACCTGTGACCCTTCTTATTATAAATGGACGCAATGGATTTTTAAACAACTTTTGCAAGACGGATTGGCGCGCTATGTCGAAACCCCAGTTAATTGGTGCGAAGAGCTCGGCACGGTGCTTGCAAACGATGAAATCGTGGATGGTAAAAGTGAACGCGGCGGCTACCCTGTTATCCGAAAAAATATGAAACAATGGGTAATAGATATCAATAAATACGCCGAACGGCTTCTTGAAGGGCTTGAAGATCTTGACTGGGCGGAATCTTCAAAAACCGCACAAAGAAACTGGATAGGCAAATCAGTCGGCGCAAGCGTAGATTTTAAAGTTGACGGTACGAACGAAAAGTTCACTGTGTTTACCACGCGTTGCGATACTCTTTTCGGGGCGACTTATTGTGTTCTTGCTCCCGAGCATAAACTAGTTGACAAAATCACTACGTCTGAACACAAAGCCGAAATTTCGGCGTATAAACAGGCTTGCGCAAATAAATCCGAATTAGAGCGTACCGAACTTAACAAAGATAAAACAGGCGCGTTTACCGGTGCATTTGCCGTAAATCCTGTAAACGGTAAAAAAATCCCTATTTATATTTCAGATTACGTTTTAACTTCTTACGGTACGGGCGCAATTATGGCTGTACCCGCACACGATACCCGCGATTGGGAATTCGCAAGAAAATTCGGTATAGAAATTATCCCTGTTTTGGATGGCGGAAATATAGAAAAAGAAGCTTATACACAAGACGGAAAGCATATTAATTCCGATTTTTTAAATGGTTTAAACAAACAAGAAGCGATAAATAAAATGCTGGTATGGCTTGAAGAAAAGCAAGTCGGCAAAAAAACTGTAACTTATAAACTGCGTGAATGGATTTTTGCCCGGCAAAGATACTGGGGTGAACCGTTACCCGTTGTGCATTTGGAAAACGGCGAAGTTTTTATTTTGGACGATAAGGATTTGCCGCTTGTTTTGCCGGAAATGAATGATTATAAAGCGCACGGCGGCAATGCTCCTCTTGAAAATGCAAAAGAATGGGTTAACGTATCCGTAAACGGCAAAAAGGGCAAACGGGAAACTACCACAATGCCGGGTTCGGCAGGTTCAAGCTGGTATTTTTTAAGATATTGCGACCCGCATAACGATAAAGAATTTGCCGACTACAAGCTTTTAAAGCATTGGATGCCTGTTGATTTTTATATGGGCGGTAAGGAACACCTTGTAGGGCACTTACTCTATTCCCGTTTTTGGAATAACTTTTTGTTTGATAAAGGTCTTGTTCCTTGTAAAGAACCTTTTAAAAAGCTTTACCATCAAGGTCTTATTCTTGGTGAAGACGGCAACAAAATGTCAAAAAGCCTCGGGAACGTAATCAATCCCGACGATATTGTTGAAAAATTCGGCGCCGACGTTTTACGAATGTATGAAATGTTTATGGGGCCTGTGGCAGATAACAAGCCTTGGTCAACAGCAAATATCGAGGGCGTGAAAAAATTTATAGACAGAGTTTACCGTATATATTGCGAATTAAATGTAATTTCTTCCACCCCTAACCCCAATCTTGACAAAATTTATAATCAAACTGTAAAAAAAGTTACAGGTGATTATGAGGCGATGAAAATAAACACGGCTATTTCTCAAATGATGGTTTTTGTAAACGCAGTATATAAAGAGATATCCGAAAATAATTCTTTCCCTAAGCAATATGCAGAAGGGCTTATAAAGCTTTTGAACCCTATTATACCTTTTGTTACTGAAGAAATATGGAACACTGTTTTAGGGCATAGCGGGACAATCGCTTACGAAAAGTGGCCCGATTTCGACCCCGCAAAATGCGGCGAAGATGAAATCGAATACGCTGTACAGGTCAACAGTAAAATAAAAACAAAAATTACTGTTCCCGCAGATATGCCCGCTAAAGAAATTGAAGAGCTTGTTAAAACAAACAAAGAAATAAAGCCGTTTATAGAAAATAAACAAATTAAAAAAATTATTCTTGTTCCAAAGCGCTTGATTAATATTATAGTTTAAGAATGAGCC
>CAMWMZ010000009.1 GCA_947175485.1 uncultured Clostridia bacterium | reverse complement strand
GCTATGGTGTGCGCCCCGCGCTTCATCTCAATCTGAAATCTGCCGCGAAAGCGGCGGGAGTGTCCGTCCCTACGGTTACCGAAGGAACAAAGACGTACACTGCGGCGGCGATAAATTCGATTGAAAATATCGAAGAAGATAAAGTAAATATTACGGCAACGCATAAAGATAACGTTACGAATACGCCCGCGGCGTGGACGCCGACAGTAGCCGACGGCGTACTGAAGGCCACGCAGTCGGGTGATTATGAAGTAACGTTTAGCCTAAAAAATCCGTACGCGTTCTCCGACGTTGAGTGGAACGCAGACGAAGAGGCATGGGTTCATAAAACCCTGAAAGACGAAGACGGCACAAGCCCCTTGGTAGTGCCCGCGTGGGATGCAGACGGGGTTGACCTTGAGGGCAACCAAATCGACACAGAGGCGGCTTATCAATTATTAATAAAGGATATAACGCTTAAATTCACGATAAAGCGCGCCCCGATTACCGCAGCATGGTCGGGCGGAACGGACTTTAAGTGGAAGTACGACGGCAGTGCAAAAGAGCCTACGCTCACGCTTTCGGGCGAAAAGTCAACCGAAAAGGTTGTGCTTGTTATCGACTTCAATAAAGTCGGCACGGACGACTGGACTTCTTCCGCGCCTGTAAATTCGGGCAAATATACAAAGAGAATAAAGCTTGCAACCGTTTCCACGAATACCGTTAACGCAAACTACGTTTTGAACAGCGGAACGGCGGACGTTGAAGAGCTTTCTCAGGAGTTTGAAATAGAGCCTACGTATCTTTCCGTGCAATGGTTCGGTAAAGACGGCGGTTCTACGTTCAGCTGGGTATTCAATAACGAAGCTTTCACCCCCACGGCAAAAGTGTTTATGCCGAACAGCACGGAAGCTACAACCGCGGTGCTTTCATACGAGTACGCTTTGCAAAGCGGTCAGACGGGAACGCTCGAAGCGGACGGCAGTGCGCCCAAGCACGCGGGTAAATACGTTGTTACCGTTAAGCTTGCGGAAGACGACGCAAATCTGAACTTCGGCTTTGCGGAAAGCGCAACAGTTACCCGCAACTTTGAAATTACGCGCCTTGCCGCACAAAATTTGCAATGGTGGCAGAACAGCGGATTTACAACCCCCTGGGGTAGCGGAATAACGTTCACTTACGATAACGCGGGGCACAGACCTTATGCAACCGCTCAGGATTTGGACGGAAATTCGCTTGCGATGACCTTTAAATTCCAGAGGGTTGAAAGCGGTTCGCTTGTGGGCGAACAGTTCACCGATACCCCCAAACAGGCGGGCACATACCGCATAACCGCATATGAACAGCACGACGACTATACAATGTCGGGCGCGGGAACTACTTATATCGATTACACGATAAATAAGCTTTCCGTTGCGGTAAACTGGGATTGGAGCGGCTTCACCGATAAGCATATAGAATATAATTCGCAGGCGCAGGCTCCCGTAGCAAGCGCAAAGGCGGAAAACATCTGGGCAGACGACGGCTCTTCTTCGGGCGATTATGAGTTTACGTTTACTTCGGTTGTAAAGCTCAACGGAACAACCCAGGTTAACGGCGCGATAAATTACAGCGCTTCGGCTTACAACATAAAAGTATCGCTTTCCGACGAGGACGCTAAAAACTATACTCTTACGGACGATAACCAGAATTTCTATATAGATAAATACACCATAAAATCGAATGAAATTCACTGGTATAACGGAGAAAAAGAGGTATCGCCGGTAAACCTTGAAATTATTTTCGGCGCGGCTCCCGCGCTTTCGGCAAAGGCGATTTACACAATCAACGGAACGCAGGTTGAAATCGAGCTTGTTCCCACAGGCGTTAACGGATACGACCATTATCCCACTAACGTAAACGACGTATGGCCGCAGGGTTCATATACTTTTACCGTGGAATTGAAGTCTGCCGACGCGGCTAACGTAACTGCCAACGCAAGCGATTTATCGGTTAAGTTCAACATTGTTCCCCAAAGAGTGCAGGCGGAAGAAATGCACGTTGTTTGGGCTGTTAAAAATTCGAGCGGCGAATACGTTGAAATTTCCGCAAACTATAAATTTATATACAACGGTCAAAAGCAGTATCCCACGGCTTTGGGCTATTACGTGAACGAGCAGGCGGAAAATCCTTTTGATATTACCGACAGCTCTACGTATAAGGTTCTTAAAACGGTTGGTACGGCTTATTCCGACGCGGGATTATACACCGCGTGGGCAAACCCCGGCGGCAACCCCGATTTATCGTTCTATGTAGAGGACGGCTCTGACGAAATCGTTTATGAAATCGCTCCTTTGGAGGTAGAAGTAGAGTGGACGGTTGCGGCAAAATATACCTATAACGGCACTGCGCAAGGGCCTTCGCTTGCTCCCACTTCGGCGGGAACGGCGGCTTTGGGCGGACTTTCGGCAAACTTCAATTCGCTTTTGAAGGTTTCGCAGGCAACCGACGCGGGCGACCATATCGCAACCGCAACCGCCGGCAAAAACTTTGTTTTGAAGGTTTCAGGCGAAGACGCGGCGGAAACGCTTTATAAAGCTTTCTATATCAACAAACTCAAGCTTAATTCCGCAATCAAATGGGAAAGCGGAGATAATAAAGACGTATTCGTGTACGACGGAGCGGAGCATGCGCCCTCGTATACACTCGACGCGCTTTATTCAACTATTAAAATAGAAATTACGGGCAAGCAGACCGACGCGGGCACATATTACGTTACCGCGGTTCTTACCAACGACCCTGCAAACCGTAACTACGAAATTGCAAGCTCCAACGCGGTTAAACAGTTTACAATCAAACAAAAAGAAGTTACCGCAGTATGGACGGACAACGCGGGGGATACGTTTACATGGAGCTATGACGGCGCCAAGCACGAGCCCTCGGCTTCGGTTGCGCCCGAAACCCTTGACGGCGGAGCGGTTGTTAATTTCAATGTGACCGTTACAGGCGGAGAAATCAATGCGGGAAGCTATTCCGCGACGGCAAGTATCGATAACGCTAACTTTGTAATAACCAACGCGGAACAGGCTTTCACAATAGAAAAGGCTAAAATAACGGTAACTGCGGCGGATAAATCTGTGACTTACGGACAGACTGCGCCCCAATTCACCGCAACCGCAAGCGGCGCAATCGCTTCTACGGATACGGCTTCCGACCTTGTAAATGGCGTGCAGTTTAAGTGCGCTTACGGCCAGTTCAGCGAAGTAAAAACAAACGGTTATACTATAACCCCTTACGGCTTGGATTTGGCTAACTATGAAGTAACGTATAAAGACGGAACGTTAACCGTTAACAAAGCTACGGCTACGGTTTCCGTTCAGGACCATAACGCTACTTACGGCGAACATTTCCACAGCCCCACGTATACGGCAAGCGGCGTAGTAAACGGCGACAGCCTCGGCTTGACGTTTGAAATCTGGGAAACGGACGAAAACGGCGCGGCAACACAAAAGGTTGCCGATTTGACAAAAGCACCCGCGGCGGGAACTTACCTTATCAAAGCGGTTGTAACTTCAGCAAACGCAAACTATGATTTGGGAACTATATCCGACGCAAAATATATAATCGCCAAAAAATCGCTTGTAGTATCCGCGGATAACGTCACGATAGAATACGGCGATGCTAAGCCTGCCTATACGGTAAGCGTTTCAGGGCTTGTAAACGGAGACAGCGCGCCTGTGTTTGTTGCAGCTTCCGATTACGACCCCGCAGATACTGCCAACAAAAACGCGGGAACCTACGATATAACGGTTACGGCGCAAGCTCTTGATAATTACGAGGTGGCGGCAGCCGATTATAAGAAAGGTACGTTGACGGTAACTCCCAAGAAAATTACCGTTCAGATATCTTCGCACAGTGTTGTATACGGCGCGGCAGGCGCGGATTTGACCGCCGCCGGCAGCTGGTCGGTTGCAAACGGCGCGCTTGTTAACGGCGATGTGGAAGCCGACCTCGGAATAACGCTTGAAAAAGCTTCTAACGGACTGAACGGTTCGGCGGCGGTAACCGGCAATGCTGTTGGCGTTTACGATATCACTGGAAAATCCTCTTCAACCAATTACAGTGTTGAATTTAAAAACGGCACTTATGTTATAACAAAGGCAACGCTTACAGTTAAGGCGGACGGTAAAACCATAACCTACGGCGGCGCTTTGCCTACGGATTTCGAAGTTACTTATAGCGGATTTGTTAACGGAGATAATAAAGACGCTTCAGGAGTTTGGGTTTCGGGCAAAGGCACGGTTAAATTCAACTGCCCTTATACCGCGGGCAGCGGCGTGGGAACTTACCTTATAACCCCTTACGGATTAGAAGCAAACAACTACGATATCGTTTATGAAACGGGCGATTTAACGGTTGAACAGCTTGCAATAAGCATTGCAATCAGCAATTCGTCAAGCAAATACGGCGAAGCTCAGGCAACGCTTGAATGGACCGTTGCAAGCGGAAGCATATACGGCTCAGATAATCTCGGAATAACCCTTGCCAAAGCGGAAACGGGCATGAACGGCGGAAACGAAGTAACGGGGCTCAACGTAGGAGCTTACGATATTACGGGAACGGCTTCCAACCCCAACTATAAAGTAACCTTTACAAATAAGGGAACTTATACCGTAAGCAAGGCGGGTCTTGTGGTAAAAGCTAACGCCAACACCATAATCTACGGCGATGAAAACGTTTCCGACAGCTGGGCAAACGGAGTAAGCTTTATAGGATTTGTAAACGGCGATACAGATGCGGCGGTAAGCGGCACGGTTGCGTATTCCTATAATTATAACCGTTATGATAAAGTCGGCAAATATACGATTACTCCGAGCGGACTTACTGCGGATAATTACGATATTACTTTCGAGGACGGAGAGCTTACCGTTGAGAAAAAGGCTGTAACCGTAACCATAGAAGATAAAACCAGTATGTACGGCAAGCCCGAAGTTGCGCTCACTCACAACGGCGCAACGGTAGCGCTCAACGGCGACGATTTGGGAATTACGCTTAAACGCGGCAGAGACAACGTAAAAGACGCGGGAGCGTATGCTATTACGGGAACTGCTTCAAACGAAAATTATGTTGTAACTTTTGCAAACGGAACATACACGATTACTCCGTTTGAAATAGAGGTTGTATGGAAGAGCGGAAACGCAAACGACAGCGATTTCACTTACACCTACAACGCTAAAATGCAGGCGCCTAAGGCGACGTTCATTGATTGGGACAACAACGAAAAGACTTTGACCGTATCGGGCGGAAGAACGAGAGCGGGCGTTGATTTCACCGCAGAAGCCGTTCTCCCCGCGCCCACCTCGAACTTTGTGTTCAAAACGGGTACGGCGGTTACACAGCTTTTCACTATAAATCCTAAATCTATTACCATTCAATGGTATAAGAATTACGATAAAGAAACGGATACCTACAGCGGACTTATAAGCTCGGGAAACCCTTGCGAATATGATTTCAAAAACGGGGTAAAACAAGTTCCCTTTGCGGTTGCGCAAGGGCTTGAAAGCGGCGATACGGTAAATATAGTTGTAGTAGGCGCGGCAATAGCTGCCGGAAAATACACTGCGGAAGCTGTAATAAGCGATACCGTAGGCAACGGAAACTATATTATAGGCGCGGCAACTAAGACCTGTGAATTTTCAATTGTAACGGTATCTGCGTCCGGCTTTGCATGGTACAAAACCGCGGACTTGAACGAAACGGTTACAAGCGGCAATCTCGCTTACGTTTACGACGGTCACGCGCACAGACCTTGGATTAAATCCGGCGTGGACGATAAGTATTCTTACGTTATAACAAAAGCGGACGGAAGCGACTGCGGCGGAGTTGCGTTGAATGTGGGCAGCTATAAGATAGTGGCAACCCCCATCGACCAGAATATAACCATAACTTCGCAACAGGCTACGTTCAACTTTGAAATAACGGCAAAAACCGTTACCGTTAACTGGAGCGCAACGTCTTTCGTTTACAACGGCGGCGTGCAGGTGCCTTCGGCAGACTTCACCGACGTGTTCGGAAACCGTATAACGTTGTCCGTTACGGTTGACGGCGGAAATGAAAACAGCGTGGAGGCGGCAAGCTATAAGGCTAAAGTCGAGCTTAGTGAAAACGGCAATTATAAGTTTGCGGACGGATTTACCGCCGAACAGGAATATACGATAACCGCGAAAAAGATAGAAGTAGTCTGGACTTCCAAAATCGACGGAAATTCATGGATTATGGAATATAACGGAACGGAAATCGATACTTCCAAAATTTCGGCGACCGCAACAATGCAAAATGCGGTAGCAGGAGAAAATATTGCTCTTGTACACACTTTGCTGTTAAACGGCAAACCCGTAAGCAACATTAAAGACGCCGGTATTTATACCATTAAAGTCGAGCTTGCAACAGAAAACGGCAATTACGAAATAATTGACGGCGAGCATACTTTTGAGATTACAAAACCTCAGCTTACGATAACGGCAAACAATTTCGAACTCGATTACGGCGCGGCAAAACCTGAATTTACCGCTCAGTACAACGGGTTTATCAGCGGCGAGAATGAAGATAACCTCGGATTGGAAGTCAACGGCAAAATCAACTGGCTTTACAGCGAATATAATCAGAACAGTTCGCCCAGAGACGAAGGTTATGCAATTACGCTTGTAACAATGGCTCAGGACCCTGTGGCCCGTGCGGCGTTTGAAAGTATTCTCAAAAATTACGATTGGGAAGTTATTTCCGGTTTGATTACGATTTTGGTAGGCGAAGGCGACGTCAAGCTTATCGGAACGTATAATTCAAGCGGCGACATGATTTATAACGGCGGCGAACAATTGCCTAAGGCTTATTATAAATCCAACAAGAGCGGCAACGAAAA
Organism: uncultured Clostridia bacterium; assembly: GCA_947175485.1. GTDB lineage: Bacteria > Bacillota > Clostridia > Christensenellales > Borkfalkiaceae > Coproplasma. The sequence goes on along the minus strand of CAMWMZ010000009.1, from coordinate 30,618 downwards.
CTGGATTGCTTTGAACGTAACTTTGATGACGGACGATACCTATACGACGGCAAGCAACGACCCCGCTGTAGACGTAAACGTTTATTATATCAAAGTAAGCAAATACGATAACGATAATGACGAAACTCCTCTTACGAAAGATAAGTGGACGTTTGAAATCAAAAAGCTCGAACTTGTCGTAAACATTGCAGACAGCGAAGAAGTTTACGGCGACGTAACCCAGAGCAATTACGAAAGTAAGCTTACGTGGGAATATGGTAATTTAGACGAGCTGTTGGTTATCTGCAATAACGACCAGACAAAATACGAAGCTTTGAGGGCAAAGATTGAAAAGGATAACCTCCTTGAAACTTCTGTCGGAGCATCGCTTTCATTCGATGACGGCGGCTATGCAAATGCTGGAGCTTATCATATTTACGGTATCTGGACGCAGGATACGGATTTGCGCAAAAATTACAGTGTTAAGTTCGTAGGCAGCGCGGAAGCGGACGACGGTTCAAACAGCGAGGGCTTGTTTGTTATAGAAAAAGCCGTTTTGAAGATTGCTTCCGACGGAACGCCCAACCAGATTTCCAAAATCACCGGCGACCCGATTATCGTTGAAATAGGTAAACTCAACGAAAACAAGGAAACCTTAAACGAATTTAAATACGAGTATATAAGAAACGCGGGTTATGCAGACGCAAGCTTATCGATAAGATACAGACGTTATAACCTCGAAACTTATGACGCGGACGATATCGCGGCTCCCGAAGACGAGAAAAATTATTCAGTAGATAATTCGCCGTTCGAGCAAAAGATAGGTAAATGGCTGGTTAATTTCGAAATCACTATGCCTAATCATGAAACCTATTACGGACAGTGGATAATTTATATCGAACCTTCGTCAAACGAAATAAGAATTACTTTCGTTAAAAATTACGAAGTAAGCTACGGTGATGAAGCGGTTACCGGAAAACAGCTTACCGAAAAGCTTCTTGACGGCTATATCGAAATAGATAAGGTTCTTACCAAAGAAGATTTTGCTAAATACGCTACGGCGAAAGTTTCTTATAACAGAGATTTGAGCCTTGCGGGAGTAGGCGAATACAATATTGAGTTTATTTTCGATGAAATTCCTAACAGCACGGTTGTTTATGTCGCCGAATACGTTAATGCGACTAACGTAGGCTCTTATGTGGTAAAACCCAGATTGCTTACGGTTGATTGGGGCGAAACCGATTTCGTTTACGACGGTTCCGTTAAGCTTTCCGAGCTTAAACCCAAACTCAGCGGTTGGATAAACGGCGAAACGCTTGAGCTTGACGGATTGGAAGTCGGAGCGGTTAAAACGTATTCGTTTACGGATAACGGTACAAGCAACATAGAAGTAACGGTTACGGCGGAAGAAAAATACGATTTCGTTCAAAACGGCGGACATCAGCTTACGGTAAGGGTTAACAACCCCAACTATACGCTGGATATAGACAACGCGGCTAAAACGGTTTCGATTTCGCTTGACGGCGAACCCACCGTTATAGCAGGATTGCCCACTTGGCTTATCTGGGTGATTGTGGCGATAGCTGTGGTTTCCGCGGCAATAATAGCATTCGTTATTATTTACTTCAAAAAGAAAAAATCCGCGACCGATGACGACGGCTTCTACGAAAACGTAGAAAGCGAAACGGTAAATTAATTTTCTTTGATTGGACGCCCGTAAGGGCTGCCATAGCCGTAAAACCGCCGTCGCCTTTGACAATCTTTAAAAAGTTGTGGAAATAATGAAATGGTGTGGTAACCTCTTTAAAAGGAGACGGCGGCGCCACGGCTTTAAATCCCCCGACGGAATTCCGTCGGGGGATTTTATTGTTATAAAAAAATTTCTTCAAAAAAACTTAACTTTGGTTATTTTTTTGTTGACAAAGGATTATTTTGCCAATATAATATATAATGTTAACCAAGGTTAATAATTTTTTGCGGAGATTTAATATGCCTATTGCGCTTGCGCCGTCTAATACCGAAATGACGGTAAGAAAAATCAGTGCCGAAGACAAGGTAAAAAAGCATTTGCAGGAATTGGGAATAACGGTGGGGGGAAGAATAACCCTTTTATCGTCTGTAGGCGGAAACGTTATAGTCGTTGTCAAGGAGGGCAGACTTTGCCTTGACAGAACTATTGCAGGCAGAATTTTAGTATCATAAAAAACGACCCGAAGCATTCGGGTCAAAAAAATATCAATAAAATTAACCTTGGTTTATTTTATTATGGTTATGGTCAATCTGCGGAAAAGAAAATAATCGAAAAATAAAATTTATATAATATAAGGAGAAAAAATGAAAAAACTGCTTAGCGATTTTATTATCGGGGAAAGCGGAAAAATCACAGCGGTAAACGGCGAAGGCAAAATCCGCCGCAGGCTGTTCGATATGGGCGTTACTCCCGGTGCGGAGCTTACGTTGCGCAAAAAAGCGCCTCTTGGCGATCCGATTGAAGTAACAATACGCGGATACGAGTTGACGCTGCGTAAAACCGAGGCCGCTTGCGTGGAGGTGGAGCTAATATGAAAACCTTTGCTTTGGCGGGCAACCCTAACTGTGGCAAAACAACGCTTTTTAACGCTCTTACAGGAGCAACTGCACATGTCGGCAATTGGCCCGGCGTAACTGTTGATAAGCGCGAGGGTATATACAAGGGCGGCGAAAAAAACATAAACATAGTGGATTTGCCGGGGATTTATTCGCTTTCGCCTTATACTCCGGAAGAAGTTATCTCGCGCAACTATATTCTTGACGAAGCTCCCGACGGAATAATAAACATAATTGACGCAACAAATCTTGAGCGCAATTTGTATCTTACAACACAGCTTCTGGAAATGGATGTGCCGGTAATTATTGCGCTTAATATGATGGACGAAGTGGAAAAGCTCGGAGATAAACTGAGTGCGGAAGCGCTGGAAAAACAGTTGGGAGTGCCCGTTGTTGCAATTTCCGCGCTTAAAAACAAAGGGATAAAGAAGCTTATGGAAAGGGCTGCCGCTCTTCCTGCAAGCCGTAAGGGCACGACTGTTTTAAAGGGCGTTCTTGATAAGCAGATTGAAACGGCGTGCGCATTTTTTGAAGAAACCGATGTTAAATCTCCGCTTTTTCATGCCGTTAAGCTTTTGGAAAACGACGAAATAGAGCTTAGGCATAACGGTGCGCCCGAAAAGCTGCGGAAAATATCCGCGGGGGAGGATTTGGAAGCCGTTATTGCGGATGCAAGATATAAATACATATCCGCAAACCTTGCTTCCGCAAAGGTGAAAGCGGGCAAAGAGGTTGCTACAAAATCCGATAAAATCGATAGGGTTCTAACCCACAGAATATGGGCTATTCCTATTTTTATAGTTGTATTATTCTTCGTGTTTCATTTTACGTTCTCGGAAAATCTGTTTTTCTTAAACGGTTTTACCGAAGATATGGCTTGGATGCCTTCGCTTATAGATTGCGGGCTTGCCGCGGAAGTTGACGGCGCAATCGAGTATAATAATTTCGGGGTTGAACTTTTTGCCGTTATATATGACGGCGCGCTATATTCTCCGGGCGTAATACTTACAAATTTTCTGAATTTATTTCTTGACCATATTTCAAGCGGCGTAGTCACTCTTATGGAAAACGGCGGTGCCGCCGAATGGGCTACGGGATTAATCGGCGACGGTATTTTGGGCGGTATATTTGCCGTTCTTGGATTTCTTCCGCAAATATTAACTTTGTTTTTATTCTTTTCCATTCTGGAAGATTCGGGTTATATGGCTAGAATCGCGTTTGTTCTCGATAGAATTTTCCGCCGTTTCGGGCTCTCGGGCAGAGCGTTTATGCCTATGATTATGGGCTTCGGTTGTTCCGTGCCCGCCGCAGTGAACACGAGAACGCTTTCCGACGAAAAGGAGCGGACGGCGACGTTGCGTGTAATTCCGTTCTTTTCCTGCGGGGCAAAGCTTCCGATATTAACTGCGGTTGCAGGCGGCATAGTTATGGCTTTCGGGGTTGGCAACGCCGACGTTATAACGTTTTCAATGTATCTTTTGGGGATAATAACGGCTATAGTATGCGTGCTATTAATGCGCAACACAACGTTAAAGGGTGAAACTCCTCCTTTTATAATGGAGCTCCCCGCTTACCATATGCCTAGGTTCAAAAACCTTATGTTGCATTTGTGGGACAAAACGAAACACTTCGTCAAAAAAGCGTTTACCATAATTTTTGCTTCAACGATAATTATTTGGTTGTTTTCTCACTTAAGCTGGAATTGGCACTATCTCCCCGACGAAGATATGCAGCAATCGATGCTGGCTTCCGTAGGTATGTTCCTGCAACCCGTGTTTACGCCGTTGGGCTTTGGGTCGCAGCTTGGTCAATTCGGTTGGGTTTTTGCCGTAGCGGCAATTACGGGGCTTGTAGCTAAAGAAAACGTTATAGCCACATTTACGACCTTGGCAATATGTATCAGCGCTTACGCCGGTGTCGGAACGGAAGAAGGGATAGAGGAAATCGCCGGTTTGATAAACGTGATTATGGCTGACAGCGGTATTTCTCAACCGCAATTTATCGCGGCGCTTATTGCGTTCATTGCATTTAATATGACCACGATTCCCTGCTTTGCTGCTTGTGCAACCGCAAAGGCAGAGCTGCCGAAGGGTAAATTCAAATGGACGCTTTTATTCTGGATTGCAGTCAGCTATATTGTCGGCGCAATTATTTATACCGTAGGAAGCTGGTGGTGGACTTTGTTTATATGGCTTATTGCAATAGCTTCGGTCACTGTACTGGTAGTTTTAAAAAATCTCGGTATTTTAGATATCACGAAAATATTTAAAAGAAATAAAAAGGACGGTAAAAACAAGTGAATGCGATAGATATAGCAGTGGTAGTAATCGTATGCGTTGCTGTTGCGGGAGTAATAGGATATCTCGTTTACAGAAAGCTTAAACATAAAGGCGGTTGCTGTGATTGTTCTTCTTGCAACGGCGGGTGCGGTTGTTGCTCTGCCGATAAAAAAGAAAAGGATTGATTTTAAAATCTCCGTTAAATACGCTTTGTAAAAATTGCGCTGAGGCAAATGCCTCAGCGTAATTTAAATTACGGCTTTTATTATAGCTTGTATCTTTTCAAGATAATCCAAAGCTCCGCATAAATCGTTCTTCAGATTTTCGTTTATCCCGCATATATCTTCGCCCGTGTAAGAATTTTTTCCGTTTATAATGCAGGACAAAGCGTTTATATATTTTGATACTGCGTTGTTTTGCGGCGGGGCTTCCGTTCGTACGGCTGTCCTTTCTTCTGCTTTGGGCGGTTTCTTTTCTGTTAAAAACTGCGTATAATCCGCCGGTTCGAGTTCTTCATAACGGTTTTCTTCAAACTGCCTTTCCGCAACGAGCTCGCCCGAGCGGGAGTACACTTTGTAATTTACGGAAAACGGCTCAAAGCTTTCTATAAAGCTTTCAAGCCGCTTTACGGGGAAACCGGCTTTAAAAGTTTTGTTCCCGAAGAGCTTGTATCCCAAATGCTTGTGCAAAAGCAGTGCGTCGTTACCCGAAACGTTATAAAAATATCCGCCTTCTTTGATAAGTATAAAATCAGCCATTTTGTCCTTTGTCGTTGTGTTTGTCCGTGTCTTTCGATTGTATTGTAAATTCTATTTTGTTGTTTGCCGCAAGAAGCGCGTCCGTAAACTTTTCATTCCAATCGGGTTTAAGCACAACAACGATGAAAGTATTTTCGTCAAAGTAAACGGTAAGCTTGTTGGTATTTCTGTCAAGCACTAAAGTTTGGATTTTGTCTATATCGTATTTGCTTTTGATTATTCCGAAGCTCGTTATAAACTTTTTTCCGTCAATCGCGTAATAAGACGAAATAAGCAGACTTATAAGCAAAACCAAGCCTATAGCGGATACTAAATATGTTAAAACATATTGCAGTATGTCGTAAGCGATATTGGCGGAATTCAACCCGTGCGCAATAATCAAATAAGTGTTTACTCCCGCGGCGGCTATAGGCAGCGCTAACCCCGCATAAATTAAAATGATAATCGGTCTGGAAAAAAAGTATTTAAAAATCTGCATAAAAACATTATAACCTTTTGAAGCGGAAAATGCAACAAAAAATTAAAAATAGCAATTAAGCGGTAAACTATTGAAAATTTATTCTTTATAAGTTACAATATAGTAAAGTCACGAACAAGAGGAAATAATGATAAAGTTAATCAACGGCGGCGTATATTATACGCAAGGCGGCTTAGTTAAAGAAAACGTTGCTTTCATGGTGGAAAAAAAGAAGCAGGCGGCGATAAAGGGTACGCTTTCTTACGGGGTGTTAAACGCACACAATAAGGGCGGAGAAGACAATTTAAAGCTAAAATTCGACGGGCTTGTTTCCCACGACATTACCTACGTAGGTATTATTCAGACGGCGAAAGCTTCGGGGATGAAAGAGTTTTCCGTTCCGTACACGCTGACAAACTGCCATAATTCTTTATGTGCGGTCGGGGGCACGATTAATGCGGACGACCATGCGTTCGGGCTTTCCGCCGCTCAAAAATACGGCGGAAATTTCGTTCCGCCCAATCTTGCCGTAATTCACCGATATATGCGTGAACAGGAAGCCAAATGCGGCGCTATGATTTTGGGTTCAGACAGCCACACCCGCTACGGAGCTCTTGGCGCCATGGGTGTCGGAGAGGGCGGAGGAGAGCTTGTAAAACAGCTTTTAAACCAAACGTACGATATCACAAAACCTGCGGTAATTGCAGTATATATGCGGGGTAAACCTAAAAAAGGAGTGGGCCCGCACGATATCGCCCTCGCGCTTATAGGCGCAACGTTTAAAAAAGGATTTCTTAAAAATAAAGTTCTGGAATTTGTCGGGCCTGGCATAAAAAATCTATCTATGGATTACCGTTGCGCTATCGACGTTATGACTACGGAAACCGCTTGCCTTACAAGTATTTGGGAAACCGATGAAATCACGGAAGAATTTTATAAAATCCATGGGCGCCATTCTGATTTCAAAATTATGAAGCCCGCCGACCCTGCCTATTACGACGGCGCTGTAATTATCGACTTGTCGCGCATTGACCCCATGATATCATTGCCTTTCCACCCTTCCAACGCTTATACAATAAAAGAATTCCTCAAAAACGCAAACGATATTTTGGCGGAAACTGAAAAAATTGGCAACGAAATTTGCGGCGGAGGCTTCGTTTTGCGTAACAAGCTGAAAAACGGCAGGCTTTATGTTGACCAGGGAGTTATAGCGGGTTGTGCGGGCGGTAATTATGAAAGTATAGCCGAAGCCGCAGAAATTCTGAAAAACGGTAAAAGCGGAACAGAACTTGCGTTGAGCGTTTATCCCGAGAGCCAGCCTGTATTCAAAAGTCTTACTGATAACGGTTATATATCGTCATTAATAAGCTCCGGCGCAATTATAAAGCCGTCATTCTGCGGGCCTTGCTTCGGCGCGGGCGACACTCCTTTTAACAACGGGCTTTCAATACGTCATACTACGCGCAACTTTGAAAACCGTGAGGGCAGCAAGCCTTCGGAGGGGCAGCTTGCGGCTGTTGCTTTGATGGACGCACGTTCAATCGCCGCAACGGCGGCTAACGGCGGGGCTTTGACGCCTGCAACGGAAATTGAATACGTTAAAAAAATCAAGAAATATTTCTTCGATAAAAATATTTATGAAAATAAAGTTTACCGCGGAGAGGGCAATCCAAACAGCGGAAAAGAGCTTGTTTACGGCAAAAATATAACAGACTGGGAAGAGCAGATACCCCTTGCGGAAAATATACTGATTAAGGCGGCAAGCGTGTTGTCGGACGAAGTTACTACCACGGACGAGCTTATTCCGTCCGGCGAAACTTCGTCTTACCGTTCCAACCCTTTGCGCCTTGCCGAGTATACTCTTTCGAGAAAAGACATCGGATACGTTGAGCGCGCAAAGGCAATCAAGCACGGTGAAGAAACCAGAAGAAGTACGGGCGAACTTCCCGAAGAGGTTTTACGGTCTGTGGGGATTGAATTGAAGCCCGACACAATGTACGCAAGCTTTATCGCGGGTAAAAAAATGGGCGACGGTTCCGCCAGGGAACAGGCTGCGGCTTGCCAGAGAATGTTGGGCGGGCTTGCAAATATCGTAAACGAATATGCAACGAAGCGTTATCGTTCAAACCTTATAAATTGGGGTATGCTGCCGTTCGTTTGCCGCAAGTTCGATTTTTCCGTCGGGGATTACGTTTATATTGAAAATATGCGCGAGCTTATAAAGGCGGAATGTACCGCAATCCCCGCAAAGCATATTTCCGGCGGTAAAATAAAAAATATAATGCTCGAGCTCGGGGAACTCACGCAGGAAGAGAAAAATATAATTCTTGCCGGTTGCCTTATAAATTACAATAAAAACAAATAAAAAAATCGCCCGTGCAATCGGGCGATTTTTTAAACGGCAATTCCGTTTTTCCTCTTAAGAATAACTCTGGGAATACGGCAGTCGCCGCTTTCATCCCTTTCGGTTTGCGTATATGCTGAAAAAATTGTTTCATCATTGACGTGGCTGTATTTGTTGTTGTCTAATTGAGCGTAAACCGTTGCGCCCGACGCAATGAGCGCCGTAAGCAAAATGAAAAACTTTTTCATATAAACAGTATGCCGAACAAAAAAACGCTTATTCATTTTCTTGAAATTTTTAACGTAATTATGGTAAAGTATATTCGGGAGTAAAATATAATGAAAAAAATAATTTCGGCGGTTTTATCCGTTGCCGTAATCGCGTTATCTTTAACGGGCGCGGCGTGCGGAGATAAAAACGAGCCGCAAAATTCGGTAAAGCTCGTTGCCGTAACCGCGGCGGAAGCAGGAGTTAGGAACGACGTGGATTATTTCGTTATTCCGGAACCCGCCGCGTCTACAAAGGTAAACGCAATTGCGGATTTGAAATTTGCGGGTGATTTGCAGGAGCTTTACGGCGGAGATAAAGGTTATCCGCAAGCCGTTGTGGTAGTAAAAAGCGAATTGCAGGGTTATATCGCACAGGTTTTGCCCGAAAAACTCAAAGCAGGCGCGCAATGGCTTCTTGACGGTGATACTTCTTCGGAAGACATTGTTTCAGCCGTTCAATCGCATTTGAGCGAAGGAATGTCGCCGACGTTTAATGCGAAAAATCTTTCAAAGCAGGTTATAAAAAATTGCTCTGTTGATTTTGTAGACGCGTGGGAGTGTAAGGAAGAAGTAAAAGGCTTTATGAAAAAGTTAAATGAGGTTTCGCAAACCTCTTTCGGTGAGCCTGCGGATAACTTTTTTATGGAAGAAACAAGCTATGGCGCGATGGAGTACGACGGTAAGATTTCCGTATACGCGCCCGACGGCGCGCCGGCTTTGGGGCTTGCTCAGTTGATGTCTGCCGATGTGCTGTTGAATTGCAAAGAGGTGGAGTATAAAATTGTAGACGCGTCCGCAATCCAGACGTTTGTAACGGGCAACAATCCCAAAGCCGACGTCTGTGTTTTGCCGGTAAATCTTGCGGTTAAACTTTTGGGCAGCGGGGAAAAATATAAAATGCTGGGTACGCTTACGCACGGCAATTTATATTTGCTTTCTTCAAACGGTGAAAAAATTTCCGCCGAAAACATAAAGTCGCTCGGCGGTAAAACGGTGGGGGTTGTTAATCTTGCCGCTGTGCCCGGGCTGACTTTTAAAGCTATATTGAAACAGTACGAAATGGATTTCACGGAATTGCAGTGAAAAGGTTTTTAAATCAATACAAACTCAATATAATTTGTTCTTTCGCGGCAATTGCGCTGATAATCGTTTGTTGGATTATCGCATATTACGCGGTCGGGAACGATTACGTGGTTCCCTCTTTTCAGGATACGCTTAAAAGCTTTTTCGTTTGCTTCGGCGAAGGAGCTTTTTGGGTTGCGTTTTTATTTACTTTATTAAGAACCGCAATAGCGTTTTTGATTTCTTTTGTTCTTGCCGCGCTGTGCGCGGTTGCCGCTGCGTTCAGCAAAGTTTTTAAACTTTTTATTCAGCCCTTTATAACGGTTATGCGCACGTTGCCTACTTTGGCGGTGATTTTGCTTTTGCTGGTTTGGACCAACGCTAAAGCCGCGCCTGTTATCGTTACCGTTTTATTGCTATTTCCAATGATTTACGTGCAAATTTATGCCGCAATCAGCGGAGTGGATAAAGACGTTTTGCAAATGGCGGATTTTTATAACGTAAACAAAAAGGACAAGCTTTTCAAAATTTATTTGCCGCAAATTTCGCCCGCCGTGTTCGCGCAAGTCGGGGCAAACGTGTCTTTGGGGCTTAAAGTAATGATTTCCGCCGAAGTCTTGTCAAACACTTATAAAAGTCTCGGCGGACTAATGCAGTCTGCGCGTTCGTTTCTTGAAATGCCCCGCCTTGCCGCGCTCACTTTAATGGCGGTGATTTTGGGGCTGATATTTGAAATTGCTTTTGCACAGCTCAAACGCATAAACTCGAAATGGCAAAAGGGGGGCTGTTATGAAGATAGAAAACCTCTCTAAAAATTACGGCGGTTTAACCGTTTATGAAAACTTTACTCTTGATTTGGAGGAAGGAAAAGTTACTTGTATTCTGGGCGAAAGCGGCAGCGGAAAAACTACGCTGTTAAATTGTGTAGCTGGATTAACGGATTATAGCGGTAATGTGGAAAAGCGCAAATGCGCATATGTGTTTCAGTCGCCGCGGCTTGTTCCTAATTTAACGGTTTTTCAAAATTTATCTTTAATATGTTCGGATAAAAACAGAATTGCCGATATGCTCGGCGCAGTGCGTTTAAGCGATAAAAGCGATTGTTATCCTGCGTATCTTTCCGGCGGACAAGCACAAAGGGTTTCGCTTGCGCGCGCTTTTCTGTACGGAGGAGATGTAATTTTATTGGACGAACCTTTTTCTTCTTTGGATTTAAAGCTGAAAAAAGAAATTTCGGATTTGTTTTTGAATTTGCAACGGGAATTTTGTTTGACTGCGCTTTTTGTAACGCATAATGTTGATGAGGCTCTGTCGCTTGCCGATAGGATAATTGTTATAAAAGGCGGAAAAACAGTGCTTGATTTGCCCAACGGCGCGGAAGCCGATAGCGGAAATCTGCGGGATAAACTTGTTTCCGCTCTCGTTAACGCTTGACAACATAATTTGCGTAATCTATAATTTTTGAGTAACTATACGGAGAGTTTTTATGAAAAAATTTTTTAAAGAGTTTAAAACGTTTATAACACGCGGAAATGTTTTGGATATGGCTGTCGGTATAATAGTCGGCGGCGCTTTTACGGCGATTATCACTGCGCTTGTGAATAATATTTTGACTCCGCTTATAAACTGGATACCCGGCGCGGATAATACGGGTGCGTTGCAGGTAATTTTACGTGAGGCGATAACCGACGACGCGGGGAACGTTGTAACCGAAGCGCTTATAATTGATTTCGGCGCGGTTATTTCGGCTATAATTTCTTTCCTTATTACGGCTTTTGTTCTTTTCCTTATTATAAAAACCGTAAACCATATACGCGAAAAGAGCGAAAAACTCGTAGAAGAGTATAAAAAGAAACAAAAAGAAGAAAACGGAGAGGTTGAAGAGGTTGCGGTTCAGGCGGCTGAAGAAGCTTCTGTACCCGAAGTGCAAGCAATCCCCGCACCCACAAGCGAGGAGTTGCTTACGGAAATACGCGACCTTTTGAAAGCGCAGAATTCAAATAAAGAAAATGACTGATTGTAAAGCCGCCGCGGCTAAGCCGCGGCGGCTTTTGAACGCAATAACGCGATATTTTTGTTTGTCAACCGTTTGAAGAGTAAAAAAGTAAAATTTTTACTTTAAAATTTAATAAAATTCGTTTTCAAACGTTTTTCTTTATCAATATGTTGTGTTATAATTAAAGTAATTTCTATAAATATTGTATTTCAGTTCACTACGAAAAAGGTAAATCCCGAACGGAAGGCAAGGAAGAAAAACCATACGTTAAGTACGGCTATTACAGGCAGTATAACCATAAGAAGAATATTGTTAAGTCTGTAACGCATAACAAACATGCTTACGTAAATTGAAATCGCTCCGCCTAAGATCGCGGTTAAAATAAGCTTTCCGTCGCCGACGGGTTTGCCGTCGTTTCCGCCGTATTCGTCGCGTTGGGTTTTTATAAGTATTACAGCGTAAAAATTTATCGCAAGAATATACACGGCAAAAATTATATATAAAAGAACCATACATAGAGTATGTACTTAAAATAATCAATCGATACGGAGTGATAAAATGCCCAAGGTTGCAATTTTAATGGGGAGTAAGTCTGATTTAGGCGTTGTAAAACCTGCGATAGCGGTTTTAAAAAGTTTCGGCGTAAGTGCAGAAGTCAGAGTAATTTCTGCACACCGTACCCCCGAAGAGGCACACGATTTTTCTTTGAACGCACAAAAAAACGGCTTTAAAGCGATAATCTGTGCGGCGGGTAAGGCCGCGCACCTCGGTGGGGTAATCGCCGCAAATACGGTGTTGCCCGTGATAGGCTTGCCGGTAAAAACGGATATGATGGGCGGGCTTGACAGTCTGTTATCCATTGTTCAGATGCCTTCCGGTATACCCGTAGCCACGGTAGGAGTGAACGCGGGGGAAAACGCAGGGCTTCTCGCATTGCAGATATTAGGCGTAAAATACCCCGAAATAACCGAAAAACTCTGCGCATATAAGCAGAAAATGAAAGAAAAAATCAATTCCGACGACATTGCTCTGCAATCGGAGATAGAGCAACTTTAAAACTATACCCGCAAACTGTCTGCGGGTATTTACTATTTTATTAAAGCCCGTTTTAAACGGAAATTTTCAAGGAGATATTTTTTATGGAAAAGAAGGAACAGCTTTATGAAGGCAAGGCAAAAAAGGTTTACGCAACGGAAAACCCCGATTACGTAATTGTATCTTATAAGGATGACGCAACCGCGTTTAACGGGCTTAAAAAGGGCACGATAGCAGGCAAAGGCGTAATTAACAATAAGATGAGCAATCTCATGATGTCCATGCTTGAAAAAAAGGGTATTCCCACGCATCTTGTGGAAGAGATCGACGACAGAAATACGGTCGTTAAAAAGGTTCAGATCGTTCCCCTCGAAGTAATAATAAGAAACGTGGCTGCGGGTAGCTTTTCAAAAAGATACGGCGTTCCCGAGGGCACGAAATTTTCTGCTCCCACAATTGAATTTTCCTATAAAAACGACGATTTGGGCGACCCCTTAATCAACGATTATCACGCGCTCGCTTTAAACCTTGCAACCGCGGAAGAAATTCAGACTATTAAAAATATGGCTTTCGCCGTAAACGACGCTATGAAAGAGTTTTTCGGTAAGCTTAATATGGATTTAATCGATTTCAAGCTCGAATTCGGCAGATTTAAAGGCGGAATTGTGCTTGCCGATGAAATTTCCCCCGATACATGTCGTTTCTGGGAAGCGGGCAGCTGGGATACCACGAAGCACGTAAGCTTGGATAAAGACAGATTCCGCCGCGATTTGGGCGGAGTGGAAGACGCTTATAAAGAAGTATTTAAACGTCTTACCGGAGAATAAAAGTTTATGGGTGGATTTTTCGGCTCGGTAAAAAAAAGCAGTGCGGTTTTCGACGTGTTTCTCGGTACCGATTATCACTGCCATTTGGGAACAAAACGCGGCGGTATGGCGGCTTACGATGTGAATATCGGCTTGCAGCGTGAAATTCACAATATAGAAAACGCGCCGTTCAGAACCAAATTCGAACGCGTTTTAAGCGATATGTCAGGTAACGCCGCGATAGGATGTATCAGCGATACCGACCCTCAGCCGCTTTTAACGGTTTCAAAGCTGGGGACGTATGCAATATGCACTATCGGTATAATCAATAATTCCGCGCAGATTATGAACGACGTTTTGTCGCGCGGCGGATATTTTGACGCTATGACCGGCAGTAAAGTTAATTCCAATGAAATAATTGCCGCGCTCATAAACAGCCGGGACAGTTATGTAAACGGAATACGTTATGCTCAGGAACAGGTAGACGGCACTGCCTCGATTTTGCTTCTTACCGATAAGGGCACAATAATCGCCGCGAGGGACAAGTTCGGAAGGCTTCCTATACATATCGGCGGCTGTGAAGACGGTTATTGCGTTTCTTTTGAAAACTTTGCATACAGAAAGCTAGGCTATACCGACGTTCGTGAGCTTGGTCCCGGGGAAATTGTTGAAATATCTGCAGATAAAATAACGCAGCTTGCACCTCCGCGTGAAAAGATGCGCATTTGTGCTTTTCTCTGGTCGTATTACGGATATCCGACTTCTAGTTACGAGGGTGTGAACGTTGAAGTTATGCGTTGTAAAAACGGTGAAATATTCGCTAAAAACGACGCGAAAACTCACGACGTTCACGATATCGATTATGTGGGAGGCGTTCCGGATTCGGGTACGCCGCACGCCATAGGCTACGCAAACGCAAGCAAAGTGCCTTTTGCACGTCCGTACATAAAATATACGCCTACTTGGTCGCGCAGCTTTATGCCGGTTAACCAGAACGAAAGAAACAGAGTTGCTAAAATGAAGCTTATTCCCGTTCATGAATTTATTGAAGGGAAAAGGCTGTTGCTTGTTGACGACAGTATCGTGCGCGGCACCCAGCTCAAAGAAACGGTGGAATTTCTCTATTCGCACGGTGCAAAAGCGGTGCATATGCGTTCGGCTTGCCCGCCCATTATGTACGGCTGCAAATATCTTAATTTTTCACGTTCTTCCGGCGATATGGATTTGATTACCCGCCGCACGATGATGGAGTTAGAAGGCGAAGACGCGGTAAACCATATAGAAGAGTACAGCGATTCCAATACGCAACGCGGAAAGGCAATGCGTCAGGCAATTTGCGATAAGTTCAAATTCGAATCACTGGAATTCCAGTCGCTCGAGGGGCTTATCGAAGCAATAGGCGTAGAGCCTTGTAAGCTTTGCACTTATTGTTGGACCGGAAAAGAATAACCGGTTCAAGGAGATTTATGGAAGAAAAACACGAGGAGTGCGGCGTTTTCGGCGTTTATTCCCAGGAGAACCGCAATGTTGCCCATACCGTTTATTACGGATTATATGCTCTTCAGCACAGGGGGCAGGAATCGGCGGGTATTGCCGTATCGTTTGCGGATAAAATTACTTACTACAAAGGAATGGGGCTTGTTGCCGACGTGTTTTCGGGCGGTAATATAAACAGGCTTCCGGAGGGCGATATTGCCGTAGGTCACGTGCGTTATTCTACTACAGGCGCAAGCCAGCTTTTGAACGCGCAACCCGTGGTTTTTACAGGCAAATGCGGCAAAATGGCTGTTGCCCATAACGGAAATTTAACAAACACAAAACAGCTCCGCGACGAGCTTATAAAAGAAAACGCCGTGTTCCAGACAACCATAGATTCCGAAGTAATGGCTGTGCTTATAAACAGCCTTTCCGAGGGAGATATACTTAACGGCGTAAAGCGTGCCTGCCTTAAATTCAAAGGCTCTTACGCGCTTGTTATAATGACTACCGATAAGCTGATTGCCGTGCGCGACCCTTACGGTATTAGACCGCTTTGCATAGGCGTGTCGGAAGGCGATTTTTTCGTTGCAAGCGAAACATGCGCGCTTGACGCGGTAGGCGCAAATTTTTTGCGCGACGTTAAAGCGGGCGAAATAGTTGTTATCGACAGCGACGGAATACATTCCCACATGATGGAAAACGTTCCCGAAAAAAGCAGCATGTGCATATTCGAGTACGTATATTTTGCGAGGCACGATTCCGTTCTGGACGGTTACAGCGTTTATGAAGCAAGGAAAGAGGCGGGGAAACTTCTTGCGCGTAATTTCCCTGTGGAGGCGGATATTGTTTCCGGCGTTCCGGATTCGGGCAACGTTGCCGCAAGAGGATATGCTGAAGAAAGCGGAATACCTTTTGTCGAAGCGCTTGCGCGGAACAGATATGTAGGAAGAACGTTTATCCAACCGGACCAAAGCCAAAGGGAAAACAGTTTAAGCGTAAAAATGAACGCTCTCCGCGGCAACGTAAACGGCAAACGCGTTATATTGATAGACGACAGCATAGTCAGAGGCACGACGATGCGTAAGATTATAAAAATGCTGCGTGCCGCGGGCGCCAAAGAGGTGCATATAAGAATATGCTCGCCTATAATCAAACACCCGTGCCATCTCGGAATAGATATTCAGACTTATTCACAGCTTATCGGCGCATATAAAAACGAAGACGAAATTTGTGAAAGTCTTGGCGCGGATAGCGTTAGGTATTTGACTATAGAACAGCTTTTAAGCACTTGCGCGGGGGCGAAAACGGATTTTTGCCTCGGTTGCTTTAACGGGCGGTATCCTTATCCGCTTGACGATTACAAAGCGGACAAACTTAAATTAGAATAAATTACGGAGTGTAAAAATATGGCTATTTCTTATAAAGACAGCGGCGTAGACGTAGAAAGAGGTTATGAGGCTGTAAGGCTCATGAAAGAGCACGTCAAGTCAACGTATACCGCGGGCGTTTTAGGCGATTTGGGTTCGTTCGGCGGATTTTTCCAGATGCCAAAAGGCATGAAAGACCCCGTTTTGGTCGCCGGTACGGACGGCGTCGGAACAAAACTCAAATACGCGATACTGGCAAACAAACACGATACAATCGGTATAGACGCGGTTGCAATGTGCGTTAACGACATAGTTTGCCAGGGCGCACAGCCTTTGTTTTTTCTGGACTACTTCGCTACCGGCGCTTTAAGCCCCGAAAAGGTGGCTACGGTTGTTTCGGGAATAGCTGAAGGCTGCCGTCAGTCGGGCGCTGCTTTAATCGGCGGTGAAACTGCTGAAATGCCCGGTTTTTACCCCGACGGCGATTACGATATCGCGGGCTTTGCCGTCGGAGCCGTAGATAAAAAGAAAATTATCAACGGTTCTAAAATCAAGTCCGGAGATATCCTTATCGGGATTAAGTCAAGCGGTATCCACTCTAACGGTTACTCGCTTGTAAGAAAGCTTTGGGGCGAAAACATAGAGGAGCTTCAAAAATACGACGGTGAACTCGGAGCAAAACCCATAGACGTTTTGTTAACCCCTACAAGGATTTACGTTAAGAGTATTCTCGAGCTTATAAAGGTTGTAAACGTAAAGGGAATAGCGCATATTACGGGCGGCGGATTTATCGAAAACATTCCCCGCATTTTTCCGGAAGGAATAGGTTGCAGAATTGACTCAAAGTCTTATGAAGTTCCTGCCGTGTTCCGGATTATGCAAAAGAGAGCAAAACTCAAAAAAGAGCAGATGTACAATACGTTTAATATGGGTATAGGCATGGTAATATGCGTCAACAAACGTGACGCGGACAAAGCCGTTGCGCAGCTTGAAAGCACGGGCGAACAGTGCGTAATTTTAGGAAAAACCGTAAAAGGCAGCGGGGTTATCTTAAAGTGAAACGCATAGCCGTTTTCGCATCGGGCGGGGGAACCGATTTTCAGTCAATAATAGATGCGAACGAAAAAGAAAAATTCTGTGAAATTTCTTATCTCATAGCTTCCAAAAACGGAATAGGGGCAATTGAAAGGGCGCGGAAGCACGGCGTACCTACGGCTGTATTCGCAAAAAATGATTTTCCCGATATACAAACGCTTTATAGTGAGCTAACGTATCTGCTCAATATGAACAGGGTGGATTATATAGTGCTTGCGGGCTGGCTTAAAATTATCCCCGAAAGCTTTATAAAAGTGTTTGAAAACAGAATTATAAATATTCATCCTTCGCTTATTCCCGCATTTTGCGGCGCGGGATATTACGGACTTAAAGTGCATCAGGCGGTAATAGATTACGGCGCGAAGGTTTCCGGCTGTACAGTGCATTTCGTGAACGAAATTCCCGACGGCGGGGAGATAATCGCACAGACGGCCGTCGAAGTTAAAGACGACGATACGGCTGAAAGCTTGCAGTCGCGCATATTGGAAAAAGAACACGAGTTGTTGCCGTATTGCGTTAAAAAACTTTGTCAGGGAAAAATACAAAAAAACGGCAGAAGAGTAACAATAGTTTAACGGAGGTTATTTTATGGAAATGAAAAAGCGCGCGCTTGTCAGTGTTTCTGATAAAGCGGGTATTGTTGAATTTTGCACGGGGCTTGTAAAAAACGGATTTGAAATTATATCCACAGGCGGAACGGCAAAGGCGTTAAAAGAGGCGGGGCTCGAAGTTATCGGTATATCCGATATCACGGGCTTTCCCGAATGTCTTGACGGAAGAGTAAAAACTCTTCATCCCAACGTTCATGCGGGGCTTTTGGCTATGCGTTCAAATCCCGAGCATATGGCTCAGCTCGAAAAGCTTAATATCAACACAATCGATATAGTCTGCGTTAATTTATATCCTTTTAAAGCCACGCTCGCAAAGGGTGCGGATTTCGCGGAATGCGTTGAAAATATAGATATCGGCGGTCCTACTATGATAAGGGCGGCGGCGAAAAACTATCAGGACGTAGCCGTTATAGTCGACCCTAAGGACTATGGCAGGGTTTTGCAAGAGATTGCAAACGGCGGAGTTGCGCTTGAAACAAAAAAATATCTCCAATACAAAGTTTTTGCACATACGGCTGTTTACGACAGCTTGATATCTAACTATCTTGCGGCACAGCTCGGTATAACCTTCCCCGACGAAGTGACTTTTGCATACTCCAAGGCTCAGGATATGCGCTATGGCGAAAATCCTCAACAGCAAGCTGTTTTTTATAACGAGCAGTTTATACGCAAAGGCTCGCTTTCATCTGCAAAACAGCTTTGGGGCAAAGAGCTTTCTTATAACAATATAAACGACGCAAACGGAGCGCTTGAGCTATTGAAAGAGTTCGGTTCTGTTCCCGCCGTCGTGGCTTGTAAACACGCTAATCCTTGCGGAGTAGGCACCGGCAAAAGTATTCACGAAGCTTATCTCAGGGCTTACGAGAGCGACCCTGTATCGGTATTCGGCGGAATATTAGCAATTAACGGCACTGTGGATAAGGCGACAGCGGAAGAAATCAACAAGATTTTCATTGAAATAGTTATGGCGCCCGACTATACGAAAGAGGCGCTTGAAATCCTTGAACAAAAGAAAAACATCCGTCTTTTGCAGATTGAAAGCATTTCCGCCAAGCGTGAAAACACCGCTTTCGATATGAAAAAGGTTTACGGAGGACTTCTTGTTCAGCAGTATGACGAAAGTTTAATCCGCGGTGAAGATATGAAGCTGTTCACCCAAAAAGCCGAAGTCGAAACTGCCGTACTGCCCAGCGGTAAGCAAAAAACTACTTACGGTTTGGGCGTAGTCACCGACCGCGCTCCCACAAAAGAAGAAGTCGAAGCTTTGCTATTCAACTGGAAAGTCGTTAAACACACTAAATCGAATGCAATAGTTATCGGTAAACAAGGCAGAACAACGGGTATCGGTATGGGGCAGACCAACCGCATATGGGCGGCTCAGCAGGCTATTGCCCATGCGGGTAAAGAGGCAAAGGGTTCGGTTATGGCTTCCGACGCGTTTTTCCCTTTCCCCGATTGTGTTGAAGAATGTGTTAAAGCGGGTATTACCGCAATAATTCAGCCCGGCGGTTCTATCCAGGATAAAGCTTCGGTAGAAGCTTGTAACGCCGCGGGAATCGCTATGGTATTCGTCGGCGACCGCCATTTCAAACATTGATTGTATAGAATTTTTAACGGCACACCCGAAACTCACGTTTTAAGTCAGCGCATTGGATTTGCGCATACTTGCGCCACGGCGCGTGTGAGGTGCCGCAATTATATATTTTTGTGTCCGCAAATATTGCGGAGCAACGGGCGGGGAGCCCGAAAACTACGCAAGACCGCAGGCTTATAATAGCCGGAATTTTTGTGGAAAGGAAATTTTATGAACGTACTTGTCATAGGCAACGGCGGAAGAGAACACGCTATACTTCTCGCCCTGAAAAAGAGCAAACGCGTTGAAAAACTTTATTGTATGAAGGGCAACGCGGGCACGGCGCAAATCGCGGAAAACGTTGATATCGATTATATGAATGTTGAAGCAGTTAAAAAATTTGCGGCGGAACATTCCGAAATCGATTATTACGTCGTCGCCCCGGACGACCCGCTCGCAATCGGGCTTGTAGACGAGCTCGAAGCAATGGGCAAACGCTGTTTCGGACCGCGCAAAAACGCCGCGTTAATCGAAGCGAGTAAAGCGTTTTCAAAGAGCCTTATGCAAAAATACAATATCCCCACGGCGGAAGCGCATACTTTCGACAGCTATGATAAAGCTTTGGAATACGTCAGAAAAAAGGGTGCGCCCATAGTTTTAAAGGCTGACGGGCTTGCGCTCGGTAAAGGCGTTCTCGTCTGTGAAGATTTAAAGCAGGCGGAAGAGGGCTTGAAAGAGATAATGCTTGATAAGTCTTTCGGCATGGCGGGCAACGTTATCGTTATCGAAGAGTGCATGCGCGGGCTTAAATACAACCCCGGAGAAGAGGTTTCCGTTCTTGCGTTTACAGACGGTAAAACTATTGTACCCATGATAACCGCCTGTGACCACAAACGCGCAAACGATAAAGACAAGGGCTTGAATACCGGCGGAATGGGGACGTTTTCTCCCTGCCCTTTCTGGTCTAAAGAGCTTGAAAAAGAAGTTTATGAAGATATAATGGTTCCCACCATGAACGCTATGAACGCGGAGGGCAGAACGTTCAAAGGCTGTCTGTATTTCGGGCTTATGCGCACGGATAAGGGAATGAAAGTCGTTGAATATAACTCCCGCTTCGGAGATCCTGAAACTCAGGTTGTGTTGCCTATGCTTAAAACCGATTTAATGGATATATTCGAAGCAGTTACCGACGAAAAACTTGCCGATATAAAAATCGAATGGGAAGACGGCGCGTGCGTCTGCGTAGTGCTTGCGAGCGGCGGTTATCCCTTGGGATACACGAAGGGTAAAGAAATTACGATAGGCGACGTCGGCGATTGCCAAATCGTACACGCCGGCACCGCTGTAAAAGACGGCAAATTGGTCACAAACGGCGGCCGTGTTCTTGGAGTTGTCGCAAAGGGCAAAGATATAGAATCGGCACGGAAAAAGGCTTATAAAGCCGTTAAAAACATCAATTTTGAAAATATGCACTATCGCACGGATATCGGCGTAAAATACAGACAAGGTTAATTATGATTTACAGAATTTTCGTTGAAAAAAAAGATAATTTACAGGCTGAAAAGGTAAAAGAAGATATCTGCAACCTTCTCAAAATAGACGTAAAAGACGTAAGAAAGCTTATCCGCTACGACGTGGAGGGGCTTTCGGAAGAAGAGTTCAACGCCGCGGTGCCCTGCGTATTTTCCGAACCGCCGGTTGACAACGTTTATTTTGAAAGCGTTGAATTCGGCAAAGAATACAGCGTATTTGCAACAGCTTATTTGACAGGGCAATACGATCAGCGCGCAGACAGCGCGGCGCAGTGCGTTCAGCTGTTAACACAAAAAGAACGTCCGCTCATCAAATGTGCAAACGTTTACGCGGTAAGCGGAGCGGATAATAAGCAGTTGGAAAAAATTAAAAAGCACTTAATCAACCCCGTTGAAAGCGAGGAGGTTTCCTTGGAAAAGCCTGTTTCGCTTGCACACGTCACCGTCGTTGCTGAAGACGTTAAAGAGGTGGAAAGCTTTATTGATTTTACCGACGGGCAGATTAAGGCTTATCACACGCAAATGGGTCTGGCAATGTCTGTGGAAGATTTGAAGTTCGTCCGTTCTTATTTTCAGAACGAAAAACGTAATCCCACGGAAACGGAAATAAAAGTTATCGATACATATTGGTCGGATCATTGCCGTCATACTACTTTTGCAACGGAAATCAAAAACATAGAAATAAACAGCGGCAACATACACGTTCAAAAGGCTTTGGATTTGTACAGAAATCTTTTTGCCGAGCTTTACGCGGAAAGGAAGGACAAATATCCCTGCCTTATGGATATTGCCACGATTGCCGTAAAAAAGCTTAAAAAAGAGGGCAAGCTCCAAAATCTTGACGAATCGGATGAAATAAACGCTTGCTCGATAAAAATAGACGCAACGCTTGACGGTAAACCGCAAAAGTATACCGTAATGTTTAAAAACGAAACGCATAACCATCCCACTGAAATCGAGCCTTTCGGCGGCGCGGCGACTTGCCTCGGCGGCGCTATCCGCGACCCTCTTTCCGGAAGAACTTACGTGTTGCAGTCGATGCGCGTTACGGGCTGTGCAGACCCTACCGAACCGATTGAAAATACATTGAACGGCAAACTGCCCCAAAGGGTAATAACTAAAACGGCTGCGGCGGGATTTTCGTCATACGGTAACCAGATAGGTCTTGCAACCGGTCAGGTAGACGAGGTGTATCATCCGGGCTATAAGGCGAAAAGGCTTGAAACGGGCTTTGTAGTCGGCGGCGCGCTTTCCGAGATGATTTACAGGGAAAAACCCGCAAAAGGAGACGTAATTTTACTGCTTGGCGGTGAAACGGGGCGCGACGGCTGCGGCGGCGCAACCGGCTCTTCCAAAGCGCACGACAAAAAATCCGTTCAGACTTGCGGCGCGGAAGTTCAGAAGGGTAATGCTCTCACGGAAAGAAAGCTCCAACGTCTTTTCATGAACAAAGCCGCAACCACGATGATTAAAAAATGCAACGATTTCGGCGCGGGCGGAGTATCGGTCGCAATCGGCGAGCTCGCCGACGGGTTGATAATAGAGCTTGACAAAGTACCCAAAAAGTATGAGGGATTGTCTGGTACAGAGCTTGCCATATCCGAATCGCAGGAGCGTATGGCGGTGGTCGTTAAGGCGGAAGACGTTGAAAAATTTACCCGCCTTGCCGCAGAAGAAAACTTAACAGCAACCGCAGTGGCAACGGTAACGGACGACAGAAGAATGAAGATGTTCCACCGCGGCAAACCCATAGTCGATATTTCCCGCGATTTCCTTGATACCAACGGCGTAAAGCAAATTACCGATGCGGAAATCAATGAAAAAGTTACAAACTTCTTCGATAACCCCGAAAAACAGCCGTTCGGCGAAAAATTTGCAAATACTCTTTCGCAGCTTAACGTATGTTCCAAAAAAGGGCTTGCGGAAACGTTCGACAGTACTATCGGCGCAAAGTCGGTATATATGCCTTTCGGCGGCAAATATCAGCTTACTCCCGTAATTGCAATGGCGGCGAAGCTCACGGGCGGCGAAACGGACGATTGTACCGTATCGGCTTACGGCTATAACCCCGAACTGATGTCGTCTTCTCCTTTTACGGGTGCGATTTATTCAATCGTTACCTCGGTTGCAAAAGTTGTTGCAAGCGGCGCTAAATACGAAGATATCCGCTTGACCTTGCAAGAGTTCTTTATGCGTCTGCGCGACGATAAAAAGAGGTGGGGCGTACCTCTTTCGGCGCTGTTGGGTGCCTTATATGCGCAAATTAATCTGGGTTTGGGCGCAATCGGCGGAAAAGACAGCATGAGCGGCACTTTTGAAGATATCGACGTACCGCCCACGCTTATATCCTTTGCTCTTGCACCCGCAAAAGCTTCCAAGCTTATAACCAACGTTTTAACAAAAAAAGGTCAAAAATTATATCTCTTGCCCGTACCCAAAGATAAATACGGAGTACCCGATTTCGAACAGCTTAAAAAGATATATACAGCAGTTAACAGCGGTATATATGCAGGGCAAATTGATTTTGCCACCGTTGTTGAAAAGGGCGGGGCCGCGGCTGCCGTGGCGAAATCGTGCTTCGGTAACGGTTTAGGCTTTAAATTCGAGTGTTCTTACGAAAACGCTTTCAAAGAGGGATACGGTGATTTAATAGTTGCGCTTAAAAAAGAAAGCGCAATCAAAGAGCTCGATTATATTTATCTCGGCACAACGACGGCAAACGGCTTTACTTTGGGGGCCGAAAGTCTTTCAAATGAATGCGCGGTTGCGGCATTCACCGAAAAACTCAACGGCGTATTCCCCGCAACGGCGGAAGCAGAGGGCGCAATTCCCGACTGCGACTATAAGGCTAAGAAAAAGTATACTAATATCTCGGTTAAAACGGCAAAGCCCCGCGTGTTTATTCCCGCGTTCCCGGGAACCAATTGCGAGCTTGACACCGCACGTGCGTTCAAGGCGGCGGGCGCGGAAACTGAAATTCTTGTCATAAAAAACCGTACTCCTCAAGATATAGAAGAGAGCGTGCAGGCTATAATAAAGGCGATTGAAAAGTCTAATATAATTGCTTTCCCCGGGGGATTTTCAGGCGGCGACGAGCCCGACGGCTCCGGTAAATTCATAGCAACCACGTTTAAAAATCCCGCAGTGTCCGAAAAAATCATGGAACTTTTACAGTGCCGCGACGGACTTGTGCTCGGAATTTGCAACGGTTTTCAGGCGCTGATAAAATTAGGGCTTGTGCCTTATGGAAAGGTTTGCCCGCTTACCGAAACTTCGCCTACGCTCACGTATAACAATATATCGCGCCATGTTTCCACAATGGTAAATATACGCGTTGCCTCCACGGTCAGTCCATGGCTTTCAGGCTGTAAGGTAGGGCAGGTTTATTCCGTTCCCGTATCTCACGGAGAGGGAAAAATCGTAGCGCCTGAAAAAGAGCTTGAGCTTATGCGCGCAAACGGACAAATCGCCACGCAATACGTTGACTTATGCGGTAAGCCTACAATGGTAAGTCCCTACAATCCTAACGGCAGTATGTGGGCGATAGAGGGAATTACTTCGCCGGACGGCAGAGTTTTCGGAAAAATGGGGCACAGTGAAAGAAAGGGTGAAAATCTGTATAAAAACTTTGACGGTAATTTCGATATGAAGATTTTTGAAAGCGGCGTTAAATACTTCAAATAATCAAGGAGGGCAATTTATGAAATGTTTATTCTGCGGATGTGAAGACAGTAAGGTTATAGACAGCCGCTCCGCCGACGAGGGCAGAACTATCAGAAGGCGCAGAGAGTGCACAAACTGCGGTAAACGCTATACCACTTATGAAACGATTGAAGACACGCCCGTTCTTGTTATAAAAACCAGCGGGCTGAGGCAGGCTTTCGATGCCAGAAAAATAAAAAACGGCATTATCAAATCATGTGAAAAACGTCCCGTCTCATTGGAAACAATAGATGAGATGGTTTCCGCCGTAGCCAAAAAAGTTTACAACTCTATGGAACAGGAAATTTCGTCTAAGCAAATAGGCGAAATGGTAATGGAAGAGCTTAAAAAGCATGATGAAGTGGCTTACGTCAGGTATGCCAGCGTATACCGTTCGTTTAAAGACGTGGAAAGCTTTATGCACGAGCTGCAAATGCTTATGGATAACAAAAAAATATAATTGCTTCAAGCATATATGCGGGGCAAACGATGTCTGAAAAAACAAAAAAAATAAAAATAGGCGGCGTATGTGTCGGCGGCGGCGAAAGTGTAAAAGTGCAGTCCATGTGCACTTTTAAAACTTCCGACGTTGAAAAAACGGTAAAACAAATTAATTTATTAAAAGACGCGGGTTGTGAAATTATCCGCGTCTCCGTTTTGGATAAAGAAGACGCCGCGGCAATAAAAAGCATTAAAGAAAAAATAACAATACCGCTCGTCGCCGATATACATTTTTCTACGGAGCTTGCAATAAAAGCAATTGAAAACGGCGCGGACAAAGTGCGCGTAAATCCGGGAAATATCGGCGGAGAGAGCAATATTAAAAGAGTTGCGGATTGTATAAAGGCGCATAATATTCCGGTCAGGGTAGGCGCTAATACCGGCAGCATAGAAAAGGAATTTCTTGAAAAATACGGCAAAAACGAAAATTCGTTAGTCGAAAGCGCTTTGAAAAGCGCCGCTTATTTTGAAAAGTACGGAGTAAGCGATATAGTAATTTCAGTAAAAGCTTCAGATGCTCCGCTTACCGTAAATGCATACCGCTTGCTTTCAAAGCGTTCGGATTATCCGTTGCATATAGGCGTAACCGAAGCCGGCACAGAACAAATGGCAATAGTCAAATCGAGCGCGGCGCTCGGTTCGTTGTTGCTTGACGGAATAGGCGATACGCTCAGAGTTTCGATAACGGGCGACCCGATAAAAGAAATATATGCGGCTAAGCGGCTTTTACGCGCCGTTGGTCTGGATAAAAATTTTGTTAACGTAATATCGTGCCCTACATGCGGTCGGTGCCAGTGGAATTCGATGCGGCTTGCCGAAGAGGTCACCGCTTACACGGAGAATATAAACAAACCGATTAAAATCGCCGTTATGGGCTGTGTGGTAAACGGTCCGGGAGAAGCAAAGGATTGTGATTTGGGTATTGCGGGCGCACAGGATTATTGCGTAATTTTCAAACGCGGGGAGATTATGAAAAGGGTAGAGGCAAACGCCGCCTCAGAAGAGTTTTTTAAGGAGATTAAAGCTTTAATAAATGGTTGCTGATATACTTTCCGAAATCCGTTCAGTAAGCGGTAATTTAAAAAACGCAATAATTCTTCCTGTAAAAACAGATAAATTAAAGCGTACTGTTTATATAAAGATAGTAACGGATACGGCTTTTACGCCTACGGATAAAACCAAGGTTGCGTCCGTGCTGAAAAAATATGTTCCCGCTTATTTTTCAATTGATTTAGAAATATCCAAGCTGACGCCCGATTGCGAAATGGTAAAAAGAAAAATAACGGAGGCGGTTTGTTCTATATCCAAAGCCGTTTTTGCAACAATTTCACAGGAAGACATCAAAGTCGAAAAAACGGAAAACGGCTTTAAGTACGGCATATCTGCAGTGCAATCGCTTTTGCCTGCGAATTTTTGCAACGATATAAACGCTTACCTTTCAAAAAATTATTGCGGCAGCTTTGAGGGCGAAATTCTAAGCACCGATAAAAATCTGGAAGATTTGGAAGTGGAGGAAACTTACGACGAACCGGAATTTGAAATCCCCGTGCGGACTTTTGAAATAGAAGGATTTGAATTTCTGGAAGGTGAAAAAATCCGCCAACGCGCAGTTTATCTTTCCGACTTGAATTTGGCGAAAGACGAAGTTGTTGTTTGCGGTGTTATAGAAGATATACGCGAAAGGTCATACACAAATAAGAACGGAGCGGAAAAAACGTATTTTACTTTCGTTTTGAACGACAACACCGCAACCTCTTATATTACTTATTTTACAAGGCTTAAAACTATCGAAAAAATAAAAACGTTAAAGGTAGGGGACAGCATTGTGTGCACAGGCGTTAACGAGGAGTTCCGCGGCAATATGCGTTATACCGCAAAAACGATAGATTTAGGCAAATTTCCGCAAGGCTTCGTGCCTGAACGCAGGCAGTCAAAGCCCGTGCCCAGATATTATAAAAACGTCCGTCCGCAACCTTTCGTAGACTTGGAGCAAACGGATTTGTTTAATCAGAAAACCGTGCCCGAATGCTTGTTGGGTAGAAAGTTCGTGGTTTTCGATTTGGAAACGACAGGGCTTAATTCCTCTCCCGTTTCCGGTAATATGGACAGGATTATAGAAATCGGCGCGTTTAAAGTCGATAACGGCGAAATTACGGAAAGCTTTACAACGTTTATCAATCCCGAAAGAAAGCTTTCGGAAGAAATCGTTGCCTTGACCGGAATAACGGAAGATATGGTAAAAGACGCCCCCACGTTTGAACAGGCAATGCCGGATTTTTATAAGTTTTGTGAAGGCTGTACTCTTGTCGGGCACAATATCGTAGGCTTCGATTTTAAATTCGTTGATTATTACTGTTCAACCTTGGGTTATATTCTGGAAAGAAAGCTAATAGATACCATTCCGCTTTCTCAGGAGCTTTTGTTTCTTTCCAACTACAAATTAAATACCGTTGCAGATAAATTTAACATAACTTTCAATCATCACAGGGCTATAGACGACGCTTTGGCGACGGCAAAAATTTTTATCGAGCTTATAAGGCTTAAAAAATCGTTGCCGGATTGCCGTTAATTGTCAAAAACGCTTGCAATTTACAAGTTAATATGTTAAAATTAACTCAACCTTAATCAAAATTAAGATTGAGTGCCTTGCATAAGGGCACTCAATACTTATTATTAGAGGTATTATGCAGATAAAACCGCTTTCTGAAATTCGTACTTTTATGGAAAATTACGCTTCGCCTTTGGGTATAGAAGTCGTAGACGTGGAATGGAATGATAAATCCGCCTCGCTTACCGTCTATATCGAAACGGCAAACGGCGTCGATTTGGATACGTGTGAAAAATTTCACAACGCAATTTTGGAGCCGATAGACGAACTGGACCCGACCTTTGATGTTCCTTACACGCTGAATGTTTCAAGCCCCGGGCTTGACCGCCCTTTTAAAACGGAGCGCGATTTTGAAAGGAACATTGAAAAAGAGGTTGAAATCAAGCTTTACGCACCGTTAAAAGGTCAAAAGTTTATTGACGGCGTTCTGGTCGGGTTTGATGAAAATTCCGTAACCGTTAAAACGGCTAAAGAAGAGATAAAAATAAGCCGTAATAAAATAGCAAAAATAAACAAAGCAATCAAATTCGACTGAAGTCGATAAACCTAATTATAAGTCGGGAGATTAAAAATGACTAATAAAAATTTCTTTGCAGCACTTCAAGATTTGGAAAAGGAAAAAGGCATACCCCAACAGGTTTTTATAGACGCGCTTGAAAGCGCGTTGATTTCCGCTTGCAAAAAGCAATATGCGGGCTCGGTTGGAACTGTGGAAGTTAAACTCAACCCCGAAAAAGAATCGATAGATTTTTACGCCGTAAAAACCGTTGTGGAAGAGGTTTCCGACGAAGAAAACGAAATTTCTCTTGAAGCTGCACGTGAAGTTAAAAAGAGCTATAAAATCGGCGACAGATATACTGAAAAAATCGCGCCGAAGGATTTTTCACGTATTGCCGCGCAAACTGCAAAACAGGTTATTTTGCAAAGATTGCATGAAACCGAACGTGACAGAGCTATGAACGAGTTTTCCGATAAAGAGGGTGAACTCATTATGGGCGTTGTAAGAAAGATAGACGCTAAAAACGTTTATATCGAAATCGGAAAAGGTCAGGTGGAAGGGCTTATGATGCCTTCCGATCAGGTTCCGGGCGAAAAATACAATATCAATGATAAAATCAAAGTTTTCGTTAAACGCGTAAAGAGCGGCTATCGCAATGCACAGGTTCTTGTATCGCGTTCTGCTCCCGGTCTTGTAAGAAAGCTGTTTGAAGAGGAAGTGCCCGAAATTAAGCAGGGCTCGGTCGTAATTAAAGAAATCAGCCGTGAGGCGGGCGCAAGAACAAAAATCGCCATTTATGCGGAAGATACGCGTATAGACGCTGTCGGCGCTTGCGTGGGAAATAAAGGAACGAGAGTAAATGCTATAGTCGAAGAGCTTAAAGGCGAAAAAATAGACATCGTTCCCTGGAGTGAAAATCCCCTTGAATTTATAGCAAAAGCTTTATCTCCCGCAAAGGTTATATCCGTAACGCAGCTCGACGGTGAAAAAACCGCAATGGCTGTCGTTCCCAACGATAAATTGTCGCTTGCGATAGGTAAAGACGGACAGAACGTCAGGCTTGCGGTTAGACTTACCGGATGGAAGATAGACGTAAAAAGTCAGTCCGATGCGGCTAAGCTAGGCGTAGCGGTTGAAGAGGAAACGGAAGAAACCGCGGATGCTTCCGAAGAATAATAAAAGTTTTAAGTTTAAAATTATATGTCCGATAAAAAAATTCCGCTGAGAATGTGTATTGCTTGCAGGGAATTAAAAGAAAAGCGTTCTATGCTGCGGATAGTAAAAAACGGAGACGGAAATATTTTTCTGGATTTCTCCTCAAAGGCGTCCGGGCGCGGCGCATATATCTGCAATAATCCCGAATGCATTAAAAAACTCAGGCAAAAAAGACTTTTGAATAAAACTTTTTCCTGCGAAGTGCAGGATGAAATCTACGCTGCGATAGAGAGGGAATATTTTGGCGCAAAGCAAAATTGAAGCATACGTAGGTTTTTGTTTAAAGTCCGGCAAAATAACGCGAGGCTCCGGTGCTGTTTCAACGCTTAAAAACGGCGTATATTTGATTATTGTCGACGGCACGGCGGCGAAAAACACGCAAAAGCTCGCGGTAAAATTCAAAAAAAGATTTTCATGCCCTTTACTTATATGTAAAGGCGATTTCGGAAGTATAGTCAATAAAGACGGGTGCAAGCTTGTTGCTATACGCGACGCAGGTCTTGCAAAAGCGATACTTTCGGTAAACGACGACAATTACGAATTATATTTCGGAGGCGATATTTAATTTATGGCAAAAAAGTACGAGAATATTGAAAATATAGGGAAATTAATCAGCGAAGGCGCCGTCGCCGAGCTGTCTAAAAAAGTTTCCGGTGCGGAAAAGTCAGCTTCCGACATACTTAAAAAACTCAATGATTTAGAGGCTGCGATCCGTCAGAAGAAATTCGACGAGGAACAAGCGGCTTTAAAGGCGGCAGAAGAAGAGGCTGCGGCGAAACGCGCTGCCGAAGTCAAAGCGCAGCCCGCAGAAGAACCTTCGGTTTTGGAGCAGAAACCTGAAAAGGTTGAAGAAAAACCCGCAGAG
>CAMWMZ010000008.1 GCA_947175485.1 uncultured Clostridia bacterium | reverse complement strand
TTTTATATCAATGTGCTATACTTAACTTTAATGACTGAATTTGAAGAGCTTATCAACTTAATCAACCCGAAGCGCGAGCCGGAAAAGCAATATTTTCTCAGCTTGCTCGACGGTGAAAAACAGTTTGCTTATGAAGAAACGCGTATCGCCGCGGTAATGAAGCTTTTGCGCGCGTTCAGGCTTTCAAAACTCAAATCAAAGCTCGACGGGCTTAAATCAGAAAAACAAACCCTTACTAATCAAGAAGATTATAATGCGGAAAAATATCGCAGAGTTCTTGAAATAAACGCCGAAATTTCCCAAATCAAAGCAAAAATGCAGGAGTTCAAGCCCTTTTTTGAAGAACCGTATTTCGCGCGCATGGATTTAACCGACGATAAAGAGGGCTATAACTCTTACTATATCGGCAAGCACGGCGACGAAAAGCTGGAAATTCTCGACTGGCGCGCCCCGCTCGCCCGCAGATACTATCAAAAAAGCAAAACTCGGTTTTCAATCAACGAATACGATTATAAGCTCATTCTGCGCCGCGCGCTCCGCACTAAAAACGGAAAAATTCTCGATATGCAAAACGAGTATTTAAACCTGTCCGATTACCTTTCAAAAGAAGAAATCGGCGGCAGGGACGAAAGCCTTATCTTCGACCCGTTTTTAAAAGAAATTTTGCGCGGCAGAAAAGAAAAGCAGGAAATCTGCGATATTATAGAAACCATTCAGGAAAAGCAGTTTGAAATTATCACCCTGCCCGAGCGCGAAGAATTCGTATTGCAAGGGGTTGCGGGCAGCGGCAAAACAATGATACTTTTGCACCGCCTTTCCTACATTATGTATAATAACGAAAGCGTCCGTCCCTCCGACGTAATGGTTATAACGCCGTCGGATTCCTTTAACGCTTTCATAGACGAGCTTGCAACCGTGCTTGAACTCGAAAAGGTGAGAACAAGCACGCTCGATAACTATTTTTTAAACCTCTTGAAAAACGCGGGCGCGGATATAAGCGGAAAAATAGATTTCTCTTTGGAACTGAACTCCGAATATCTCAAACACGTGTATTCGGCGGATTTTTCTGAGGCGGTCGATAAAAAGCTCGCTAAAATTTACGACGGAATTTACGGCTTGTTCGTTTCGGAAGATTGCCGCGAAGTCGCAAAAGAGGTTGAAAGCGTTTGCGCGCTGCAAATCGAAGAATATGAAAAAATCAAAAACGCGGGGCTGAGGGTCCGCCGCTGTGTGCTCGGGGAAATAAAAGAAAAGCGCGACGGCGGGCTGTATTATACAAAACAGTTCAGATATATGTTCAACTGCGTGTTAGACGTAAAAGAATTTCTTTCCCTCGTGTTCTCCGACGAAAGAATGAAACGCTACGCTTTTTTCTATAAGCAACTGCTTTCTTTCTATAAATCGATAAAATATCTGCGCCGATATTCCTCCAAAATCTGCCTTTCCGCAATAGAGGATTTGCAGTGCTTAAAGCAAACCGTAGAAAAGGAAATTACCGATTTGCACCGCTATAAATTCAAGGCGGGAGACGTCGAAATTTTAACTTACGCAAGCGGTATAGAAAAGCGCGAACAGCTCAAAAACGAAATAGACGCCAACATATCCCGCGTCGAACGTATTTTAAACGCGTTTTCCGCCGTGCACGATTTCGCCGACGTTTTGCGCGGAGAAAGCTATCTTTCCGCAATAGGCAAGTGTGAAAACACGCTCGGAGTTCTGCGGTTTTTTTATAGGGAAACGGTTAAAAAATCAAAAATAAAATTCGGCGTAACGGAAAAGAAGCTCGCCAAAAGCGACGCTTTCGCCCTTTGCCTTCTGTTAACTAAGCTCGGCTACGACCTTTCGCCCAAATTTTCGTTTATATTCGTTGATGAAGCGCAGGATATTTCTGCGGCGGAATACGGGGTTATAAAACAGGTCAACAGCCGCGCCGTGTTCAATATATTCGGGGATTTAAAGCAGAATATCACCGGCTACCGCGGCATAACCGACTGGGCGGAAACGGGCTATAAAATATACGAGTTGGATTTGAATTACCGCAACACAAACCAGATTGTGGAATACGTCTCTAAAAAACTCGGCATAAAAATGAAGTCTATAGGCTTCGACGGCGTCAAGGTCACGCGCATTTCAACGCGTTGCGTAACAAGCTGGCTTTCCTCCAAAAACGGGCTTAAAGCCGTAATATGCGGGGGGCAATCTATAGATAAGTATATCCGTAAAAGCTATAACGTTATAAGCCGCACGGGAAGAATTTCAAAAACCAAAATCAACGTTATGACGGTTTATGAAAGCAAAGGGCTTGAATTTACCGCCGTCGCCGTGGCGGACGCGGATATGACCGATAACGAAAAATATATCGCTTACACCCGCGCGCTTAAAGAACTTGCGGTAATATATGAAAAGGTATAACCGAAATTTGCGGGGCAATAATTAAAAAGATACTTGCATTGACGGCAGTTAAATGGTATAATAAAACGCGAATTTAACTTTCGGTAAAAACGTGAAAACGGAGGCATATATGGCAGGCAAACACAATAAACCCATAGAAACGCTTGAAATAGAGGGCGAGCTTTTAAACGTAGTGAGCTATGCGTCTTACTATTGCCGTACGCCGCTCTTTACCTCTTTCAAAATTTATAACCGCGATATAGAAAGCGCGGTGGATATAACCGTAAGCGTCACGGGCTCAACCGCGCTTATTTTGCCTGCGGAAGTTCACGTGGAAGAAATCCCGCATGAAAGCAGCGTGGAGGCAATTCCCCAAAACGTTTTAAATCCTAAATACCTTGCCGAAATAAACGAACCGGAAACGTGCACCGTTCAGGTTAAGCTTATGTGCGGCAAAGAAATCGTCTGCACTCTCGAGGCCGAAGTTCAGGTTCTGCCCATAGATTACTGGGGCGGGCTTTCCGGCAATACGGAAATGCTCGCGGCTTTCGTCCGCCCGAAGCTCGCCGACTGCCAGAAGATTTTGGCGGAAGCGGGCTTGCAGCTTAAAACGTGGGGATATTCTTCGGAATTTTCGGGATATTCGGGCACGGATAAAAACGGGGTACGCAACGCCGTGGCTTCCGTTTTCGCCGCAATACGCAGGCTGAATATAGAACGCGGAGAAGAGGCGGATTTATCCCGCGCCGTATGCACGGGCGACGCTTCAAGAATAATTCAGGAAAAGAATGCAACCCCGCTGGAGCTTGCACTGTTCGCCGCAAGCTGTTTTGAGGCAACAAAATTAAACCCCGTAATTCTCATCGGTAAATCAAAGATATCCGTGGGCGTATGGCTTTATGAAAGCTGTTTTTCATATTCCGTTCACGACGATATGCAGCTCGTCGAAAAATACGTAACGGAGGGTGTAAACAACTTAACTTTAATCGACGCGGACGATTTGTTCGCCCATAAAAACGCAAGCTACACCACAAGCGAAGCCCACGCAAAAGCCAATATCCAAAAAGAAGAATACGAAATGTGCGTGGATATCCGCCGTTGCAGAATAGGCGGTATTTTCCCTCTGCCGTTAAAGGTGAAAACCGCCCACGGCTACGAGCTTTTGGCTGACAGGCAAATTTCCTTCGACGAAAAGCCGCAGGAAATGATCGACGCGGATAAATACGAATACGATAAAACCGTTTCCAAAGAAACGAACTGGCAAAGACGCCTGCTCGATTTGTCGCTCAAAAACAACCTTCTCAATTTCAGATACAAGCGCGATTGCCTGCATCTTATCTGCGCGGACCTTTCCGCATTCTGCCAAAGGCTTGAAGAAAAGGGCAAATTCACTCTCTTGCCCAACACAACCCCTATATCCGACGCGGTTTACTTCGGCGACAGCAAGGGCGTTAACAGCATGCGAGAGCTGAACGAAATAGAAATGAAGAGCGGAAAAATCCGCTGTCTTTCCTCGCAGGATAACCTCACCGAAGTCGCAACTACGCTAATCAGAAAATCCCGCTCCGCGGAAGAAGAGGCGGGCGCCAAAACCTTATATCTTGCGCTCGGATTTTTGAAATGGCACGGAGAAGAAGGGGAAGATAAATACGCGCCTATAGCGCTTTGGCCCGTAAATTTAAAACGCATGAAGTCTCAGGGCGTTCTGCTGGAAGCGGGGGAAGGCTGCGAAGTAAACACAACCCTTCTCGAATTTTTAAAACAGGATTTCGGCATAGACGTCCGCGGGGTGGAGGGCAAAGGTCTTTCCCCCAAAGAAATAATAGCCGTGTTCCGCGCCAAAACCGCTAATATGAAAGGCTGGATAGTCTATGAAGACGTCTACCTTTCACAGTTCACGTTCGCCCGCTACGCAATGTGGGCTGACGTAAAAAACAATATAAACAAGTTTGCAAAAAACCCGCTTATTGCAAGCCTTATGTCCAACGCTAACAAGCTCGCGGGCAATAAGCTTTTGGGCGTTTCGGAAGACGACGGCGACCCTTGCGATATATTAACCCCGCTCCCTTGCGACAGCGCGCAATATTCCGCCGTAGCCGAATCGGCAAAAGGCACCACTTTCGTTTTGCACGGCCCTCCCGGCACGGGAAAAAGCCAGACAATCACCAATATAATCGCAAACGCTGTGGATAAGGGCAAACGCGTTCTTTTCGTTGCGGAAAAACAGGCGGCACTGCAGGTTGTTAAAAAGCGTCTGTCGGATATCGGCTTAGGCGAATTCTGCCTCGAGCTCCATTCCGGCAAATCCGCCGACAAGTCCGAAATTATAAGAAGTATTGAAGCAACCCTCTCACTGACAACCGAAGCAGACGGAGAAAAGTTTGAAAGCACCGGCGCAAGAATACGCGAAACGCGCGAAAATTTGCGCGCCCCGCTGGAAGCTTTGCATAAAAAGCGCCGCCTCGGCGTTTCCGTTTACGAGGGGATTGTTTATTATCTCCAAAATAAAAACGCGCCCGAGCTTTTAAACATAGAAACCACTTTCTACGACGCTTTAACAAAGCAAAAGCTCGAAGAATATGAAAATATGCTCGCAACCGCGCAGGCGGCGGCAAAAGAGTGCGGCGGAGTATACCGTTCTCCTTTCGCCGAGGTCAAGCTCACCGAATGTGAAGAAAACACCAAATCCGCCGTTCTTTGCGCGGCGGAGGTCGTTCTTGCAGAGCTCAAACATCTCAAAAATTATCTCGGGCTGTTCCTTGAAACGTTCAATCAGAAAATTTCGAAATTTACCTATAAAAAGCTCGAAAACCTCATTGCAATCGCGGCGGTTCTGCGCGACGGCGGGCTTAATAACTTCTTTAACTGTGAAGAAGAACAGCTCTATAAATTCTATAACGCAAATTTAAGATACGACAGCGAAGTAAAACACTGGCTCAAATATTTCAAGGTTCTGCCCGATATCGCCAAATTCGCCGACGGTATCGAAAGCGAAATAGACAACTGGGGGGAAAATTACCGCTCTTCCCGCCTTTTGCTGCAGGTTATTAAGCGCATCAATAAATGCGCCTCCGCGCCCGTAAAAGAAAAGGACGAGCTCGAATGGATTAAACGCGCCTACGAAATAGAAAAGGCGCGCGAGCGTATTTTAACCAACACAAATTTAAGCGCCAATTTCCTGAGCTTCGGCAATATTAACGATAGAAAACGTGAAGAATTCCTGCGCCCTCTGTACGAGCTGCACGCTCTCTGTGCTCAGACTTTTATGGATTACAACGCCGACGCGTTCAACAGTATCTGCGTTTCTTCCGCGGGCGGTACGCTCAAACCCCTTATTTCGGGGCTTATCTCCGCGGCAACCTCGTTTATGAAAAGCGCGGATTACTTCATCAAAACAATCAAAGCGGATAAATCTGCTTACGACGACGCTGATATTTTCGATTTGTATACGGCTAAATGCACCTCGCTTATAGATAATATCGATATGCTCCCCGCGTGGTGTATGTATAAAGCTACGGCTAAAAAACTCAACGATTGCGGGCTTTCGTTTATGACCGACGCAATGGAAAGCGGAAAAATCACTGGCAAACAGATTTTATCCTCTTTCCGCAAAAACGTTTACCGCAACTTTATCCAAACCAATATCCCCGCGGACGAAAGCCTTTCCGCGTTCTCCGCAAGCGTTCTCGACGAAAACGCGGCGTATTTTTCAAGGCTGTTGGAGGAGTTTAACGCCCTCACAAAAGAAAAGATTCGCGCAGACTTGATTTCCCGTCTGCCCGCAAAAGAAACGGAAGGCTCTCTTGCGTTGGAGCTGATGTCCTTCCAAAGGCAGATAAAGGGAAATATACGTTCTTTAAATCTGCGCTCGCTTTTTGCCGATATTCCCGAGCTTATGAAGGTGGTCGCGCCCTGTATGCTCATGAGCCCCGGCACGGTTTCGCAATATTTGCCGGCGGATTCCGAGCTGTTCGATATCGTTATTTTCGACGAAGCTTCGCAAATCCCCACGTGCGAGGCAGTGCCCGCGCTCGCAAGGGCTAAAAGCGCGATTATAGTCGGCGACCCCAAGCAGATGCCCCCGACCTCGTTCTTCATGGGCACGGGTCAGGACGACGAGCACCCCGAAGCGGAGGATTTGGAAAGCGTTCTTGAAGACTGTCTGGCTTTGGGCATACCCGAAAAGCACCTTATCTGGCATTACCGTTCCAAGCACGAAAGCCTCATAGCTTTTTCGAATATAATGTACTATTCGTCAAAGCTTTGCACGTTCCCCTCGCCCGACGCGCTTGACAGCAAGGTCACGTTGCGTTTTATGGAAAACGGAGTTTACGAAAGGGGTCTTTCTAAAATAAATAAAGAAGAGGCGGAAGCCCTCGTCGCGGAAGTCGTCCGCCGTCTTAAAGACGAAAGGCTCCGCCGTTCAAGTATAGGTATAGTTACTTTCTCCACGCCTCAGCAGGTGTATGTTGAAAGGCTTTTAAACAAGGCTATCATAAAGCACGGGCTTGAAGATGCGGCTTACGAAAGGGAAGAACCTCTTTTCATTAAAAATCTTGAAAACGTTCAGGGCGACGAAAGGGACGTTATTTTGTTCTCGGTATGCTACGGCCCCGATAAGCTCGGCAAAATCTCGCTCAATTTCGGGCCGTTGAACCAGTTCGGCGGCTGGCGCAGGCTTAACGTCGCCGTTTCCCGCGCAAGGGAAGAAATGGTAGTGTTCTCGTCCATGCGCTATTCTATGATAGATTTGTCCCGCACTACTTCGCGCGGAGTTGCGGGCTTAAAGGCTTTCCTTGAATTTGCAGAAAAGGGCAGAACGAGTATTTCAGTAAAAAGCGACGATATCATAATCAACCGTCAGGGCATAGGCAAATTCATTGCCGAAGAGCTTTCAACCTACGGTTACGAATGCCGTTGCGACGTCGGCGTTTCGGATTTCAAAATCGACGTCGGCGTTATAGACCCCAAAAACAAGCATAATTTCATTCTCGGAATTCTCTGCGACGGAACAAAACAGTTCTCCGTAAAAGACCGCTCGGTCATGCAGGTGCAAACCTTAAAGCGCAATAACTGGAATGTTTACCGCCTTTATTCCATAAACTTCTTCAACAATCCAAAACGGGAAATTAAGAAAATAAAAGAGTTTTTGGATAAGCTTACCGAGGGCGGAAAACCCGCGGCGATTAACTTCAAAAAACCTTACAAGGCGGCAAAGCTCGATATAAAGGAAACCGACCCCAACTACGTTTTAAGCGGAGAAAACGACGCCGAAATAATGCGCGTTATCAAAGCCGTCGTGGCGGCGGAAGAGCCTATATCCACGCAGTTTTTAATGAAGCGCACGCTTTCCGCGTTCGGTATTTCAAAATACGGCGTCAAGCTTGAAAGCAAGCTGCGTTCTTTAATCGATAAATGCGCGTTTGAAAAGAGCGAAATGTTAGGCAACGTTTATTACTTCAAAACCGATAAATATTCGGGCTTTGATAAATATCGGGTGGAAGAGGGAGCACCTATGCGGACAGCCGATACCGACTATACGCCTTTCGACGTGATTTCGCTCATAAAAGGTATGCTCATAAGCAAGGTAAGTATCTATATAGACGAGCTTATTCCCGCAGTTATAAAAGAGCTGAAGGTCCCGCGCTCGTCGGATAAGTTCGTTTCGCTTGTCTACGGCTGCATAGAAGAGGGCGTAAAGCTCGGGCTGTTCATTCGCAGCGTTTCCGATAAAATATCTTTGGCTTAATGCGTATCGGCGCATAGCCCGCGAATTTCAACGCTTAGTTACTTTAATAAACGCATATTAGTTGCTCATTTCAAACGGGTTTTAACGTGTGCTTCACCGTACAACCCCGTTGCAAAGTTTACGTTTTTAAATATCTGTAAGCGGTGCTTTAACGTATGTGTTTTGTGTAAACTTATCGCAACAATATTTATTTTTCTTATGCTGTCGTAAATCGGTTATAAAATATACCGCCCCCGCCGTATTAAACGGCGGGGGCGGTTTGTCTTTATTTGTCTTTGTCTATACCCAGCAGATAATCTGCGGACACGTCGAAAATGGCGCAAAGCTTTTTGATGCTCTCGATATCGGGCTGTGTCCTTCCTTGCTCCCAAGAAGCGTAACAGTTAGGCGAAACCTGCAACTTCAGGTAAACGTCTTTCTGCGTCATCTTACATTCTTTTCTGACTTCCCTCAAAATTTCGTTGAAGTTCATAATAAAATTTTACCCCAAACTACCCAAAATGGGTTGACAATACCCAAAACAAGTAGTAAAATAACACTACCCATTATGGGTAGTGTCTGAATTTCAGGATAATTTTATACTTTACACTTTCCGTTTAATACCGCGCTTTCGTGCAAAAAACCTTGTAATTTTATCTCATCTCTTCCTTTACTTGGATTTCAAGCACCCAAAAGCCGTATTAAAAGCCCCCGCCGTATGCAGAACGGCGGGGGTGCTTTTTATATTGTGTTTTCCAAAACGTCGTCCATATCGTAAAGCCCCGCGCCTTTTCCGCAAAGCCATTTCGCCGCCCTCACCGCGCCGGCGGCAAAAACTCTTTTTGACCGCGCCGAGTGTGAAATAGTAATAATTTCGTCCTCGCCGGCAAACATAACCTCGTGTTCGCCTACTATAGTTCCGCCGCGCACGGCGTGTATCCCTATTTCGTTTCCGCGCTTTCCCGTTATTCCGTCGCGCCCCTTTACATAAGGTTTGCCTCCGTCATATGCCGCGTTTACGCTTTCGGCAAGCATCAAAGCCGTTCCCGACGGCGCGTCAACCTTCTTGTTGTGGTGCTTTTCTATTATCTCCGTATCGAAGCCTTCCCCAAGCGTTTGCGCCGCTTTTTTAACAAGCTTTACCAAAAGGTTTATTCCCAAAGAAAAGTTCCCGGTTTTGAAAACCGCAACCTTTTTCGAAGCTTCTTCAATCAGCTTCAAATCGCTTTCGCTGTATCCCGTTGTTGCCAAAACCGTCGGGCAGTTATGCTTAACCGCATACTCCAGCTCGTCCTTTAAAACGGCGGGGGAAGAAAAGTCTATAATAACGTCGATTTTTTCTTTCACGTCGTTAAACGCGCCATATATCGGGGTTAATCCGCTTTTTGCTTGCAAATCCACGCCGCAGGCAACGCACATTTCCTTGTCGTCCTGCAAAAGAGAAACAAGGTTTTCGCCCATCTTTCCGTTAATTCCGCAAATCAGTGCTCTTTTCATATCCCTTTTAACCCCGCTTTTTTTATTTCCCTCAGTAATATGTCTTTGTTATGGGGTTCGAGCTCGGTTAAAGGGGAGCGGGGAATACCCGCGTTAAACCCAAGCATATTATACGCCGCTTTAATGGGAATGGGGTTTACCTCCAGAAAACAAGCGTCCTCCAAGGGCAGTAAAAAGTCCTGAACCTCGTTCGCCTCGTCAAGCTTGTTTTCTTTAACCAGATTATACATTTTTTTGACAAGTGCGGGGGCAATGTTCGAAGTCACTGAAATAAGCCCCGCCCCGCCGATGGCAAGCATGGGCAAATTCAAAAAATCCTCGCCCGAATACAAATCCATTTTTCCGCGTATCCTGCGCATTGTTTCGCAAACCTGCGCCATGTTTCCGCTCGCCTCTTTTATGCCCGCCATATTCGGAATTTCCGCAAGCTTTTCCGCCGTTTCGGGCAAAATATTCACCGCCGTGCGGGAGGGTACGTTATAAGCGATAACGGGGATTTTAACCGCCGAGCATACCGTTTTGTAATACTCTAAAAGCCCCTTCTGCGTACATTTGTTGTAATAAGGGGTAACTACCAAAACGCCGTCGGCGCCAAGCTTTTCGGCTTTTTGTGAGGCGGCTACGGCTTTCGCTGTGTCGTTGCTGCCCGTGCCTATTATTATTTTAATCCGCCCCGCGGCGTATTTAACGGCAAACTTTATAACTTCGGTCTTTTCTTCCTCGGTCATGGTGGCGGGCTCGCCCGTTGTCCCCAAAACCACCAAAGCGTCCGTCCCGCCGTCAATCTGATAATCTATCATTTTGCCGAACTCTTCAAAGTTAACGCCGCCTTCCGTAAACGGCGTAATCATAGCGGTTAAAATTCCGTTGCAAAATCCAACCATAAAAACTCCTTTTTTATTATGCCTTGCACCTTGTGCGCGCTTTAATGCGCGCCGTTAATTACATTTTAATCGAAAACTCTTTTTTTAGTTAATCGAAGTATCCTTTAGCCGCAAGCAGCTCCGCAAGCAAAACCGCGCCTCCGGCTGCGCCGCGCAGGGTGTTATGTGAAAATCCTATAAATTTATAATCGTAAACGTTGTCCTCACGCAAGCGTCCCGCACAAACCGCCATTCCGTTTTCAAGGCTTCTGTCAAGCGCGGGCTGCGGTCTGTCGTCCTCATTGAAATAATGGATAAACTGTTTGGGGGCGGAGGGCAGGTTCAAAGTCTGCGGCTCTCCGTAAAACTCTTT
The DNA here is from genome assembly GCA_947175485.1 of uncultured Clostridia bacterium. Taxonomy (GTDB): domain Bacteria; phylum Bacillota; class Clostridia; order Christensenellales; family Borkfalkiaceae; genus Coproplasma. The sequence goes on along the minus strand of CAMWMZ010000008.1, from coordinate 31,305 downwards.
CCATGCGGAAAGTATTTCTTCTTTTTCGGGCTTTTTATCGAATTTTACAAAGCATGCGGCGGTGTGCCCGTCCGATACGGGAACGCGCAAGCATTGCGCCGTGATTTCGGGCTTTGCCGCGGGCACGATTTTTCCGTCTTTTATTTCGCCCCAGATTTTAAGCGGTTCCTTTTCGCTTTTTTCTTCCTCGCCGCCGATAAAGGGGATAACGTTGTCGCATATTTCGGGCATGGTTTCAAAGGTTTTTCCCGCGCCCGAAATCGCCTGATAAGTACAAACGGCAACCTCTTTTACGCCGAACCTTTTCAAAGGGTGCAAAAGCGGAACGTAAGACTGTAAAGAACAGTTGCTCTTAACCGCGATAAATCCGCGTTTCGTCCCCAGCCTTTTACGCTGTGCGCTTATAACTGCAAGGTGCTCCGCGTTTACCTCGGGGATAATCATGGGCACGTCGTCGGTAAAGCGGTGTGCCGAATTGTTTGAAACTATCGGGCATTCCAGCTTTGCATACGCGTATTCGAGCTCGCGTATCTCGTCCTTTTTCATGTTCACGGCGCAAAAGCAAAAGTCAACCTCCGCCGCGATTTTTTCCTTGTCTGCAGAGGCGTCGTAAACAACGCATTCCGCAAATTTTTCAGGCATTGCCGCCTGCATATGCCATTTTTTAACCGCGTTTTTGTAAGCCTTCCCCGCGGAAGAAGAAGAGGCGGCAAGAACCTTTACTTCGAATAAAGGGTGGTTTTCCAAAAGCAGTAAAAACCTTTGCCCTACCATGCCGGTTGCTCCTATAACGCCGACTTTGTATTTTTTCATAAAATCTCCTTTTGTTCGGCTGTGCGCCGTATCGTATCTGGCGCACGCGGTTTTTTAAAATATTGCCGAGTATAAAATAAAAGACAGCCTTACGCTGCCCTGAAAGCAAACAGCGCAACACTTAAAGTGACAGTCGCAAAGGTCTTAACCCGTGCGCCCGGCGCGGCGTCAAGGAAAACCGCACCTCGGCGGAGGCGCCCTTTTACCGCGGTCTCAAACGGAATTCCCTTTAAATTCCTAAGCCGCGGCTACTTTTGCCCGTCCGCTCCTCTGATTTGCCTGTTTATGATAACACGTTTCGGCGGCAAAGTAAAGAATTTTTTTTGATTATTTGACTTTTTACCGCATTTATAATATAATAATATGGTAAAAATCATTCCGAAACAAACGGGGCACCCCGTTTGCGCGTTATAAACGCGCAAACAACGCTCCTTTATTCGGCTGAAAGGAGATTATATGAAAAACTTTAAAAAACTTTCCGCGCTCGGAGTGGCGGCGGTAATGGGCTGTTCGGTTTTTGCTTTTACGGCGTGCAATCCCGATGACGGCAACGGCGGAGACGAAGGTATAACCGGCGTCAGCGGCGAACACGCGGCGCTTATAAACGGCGCGCTCGAACAGGAAATAAAAGCTTTAGGTGCGGATTTCAGCGTCACCGTGAACACCGCGGATGATTATTACAATTATGAAAACGGTAAAAAAACAACCGTAATCGAAGAAAAAAGCGAAAAATATGTTTTAGATACGGCGGTAAACGTCAAAGCCAACCTTGAAAGCGGCGATTTGGACGTCAGCGTGTTTGAAAGCGGCGCGGAAGAAAGCGCCGAAACGTCTTATATGTATGCGTTTATGCGTTCGGGCAAGCTTTTCGTTTCAGACGAACTCGAAGAAGCTATCACCGATTATTCCAAGTCAGAGCTTTTATATCTCGGCGCGCTTAAAGATTTTATGGAATTCCCCGAAGACGGAGAGGGAACGGAAGAAATATCGGGCGCTCTTGACGGTATTTTGGGCAGCGTTAATTTAGAAGAAGAGGTCGGCGCGGCAATAGAGGGCGTTCTCGCCATGGAAAGCTATACCGTTATGGCTCTTGCCGACGCGTTCGGCGCTTTAACGGTGGAGGGCGGCAAGGCGACCGTAGATTTGAACAAAGCGGTTTTCAACGCGGTTAAAGCCTTAAAAGAATTCGTCAACGGAATTTCTTTTGAAACAACCGTCGGCGAAATCATCAACAATAAAACTTTAAAAGGTGTGCTTACGCCATTCGTAAACCTTGTTACCCCCGCAGAGCTTATAAAGGCAATCAAGGATAATCTCGTCGCTCCCGAGGGCTCCGACCAGCAGACCGCGGCAATGTACGCAATGATGAAAGAGCTTGCCGATAAAGTTCTGTTACAGCCCGCCGCAAAAGAAACCGCCTACGATTATCTCGTCAGGGTAATCAGCTCGCAGGAGCTTATCAACGTCATAAACGATATGATTAAAGAAATGACGGGCACAACGCAAATCGCTTTCAATAAAACTTTAGATAAACTTACTTTGGGCTTTGTTCTCGGTATGGGCGGCGTAACCGAAGCGCAGTTCAAGGCTCAGCTCGGTGAAATTAAAGCTACAATAGAAGCGCTTTCACAAAATATCACCGATACCTCCGTCACTATCGAAACTACGTCGGAGGAAAATAACGGCCCTTCTATCGGCGGAGGCGGCGTTTCTCCCGCGGCGGCAGGGTCCGAAGTTACTTTCGTTTCCGAAAACAAGATTGAAAACCTCAAAATCGTCTATACGTTGGACGGAAATAAAATCACCGGTCAGAACGTCACCGCAAAAGTAACCAATACAGAAGGCCGTTTGCTTTCGGCTTCCGAATGGTATGAAAGCGTTGCGGTCGTCAACGTGCAGGGCGCCGTAAAATATGAAGCTTCCGTTTCTCTTGCAAACATAAACGGCGCAAAAACCGTTGAAGAGGAAGAAATTTATGTCAGCGAAGCTCAAAACCTCATACTCGATAACGGTTTAACCCTTACGATTATTAGCAACGTCGGAGAAGACGGAGATTTCCTCGGAATAACGGTAAAGAACGGAGAAGAAGTTCTCGTATTCACTAATTACGGAGAGTTTAACGAGTGCTTTATAGAAGACGCTGAAAACGGAGGTTCGTTTTCTTTGGTTTACCACGACCTCGGCACGGATTACCGTTTTCATGTAGACGGCGACTATATCGGCACGGTTAGCTTCAGCAAAACTTATCTTTATTACTCCAACACGGTTGCGGGAATACTTGCGGGAACGGCAAGCACTCCTATGCCGAACGCGTAATCAAACTGATAAATCCTGACGGCGGAGCGGAAGCGCTCCGCCGTTTTTTTGCGTCTTTCTGCTTTTGAAAACTTGCGTCGGCGAACGTAAACACAACAATCTGAAAAATTCCGTAAACGTCAAGAACAAACCGCGCGTTTTTCCTTGCGGGTTTAATCTTGCGTTTTATACAATCCAAAAAACCTCCCTTGCGCGGCTAAAACTGTTTGACAACCTATTATTATTATTGTAAAATGAATAGGTACAATTATCTGTAATTGAAATTTTTTACAATCATGTTTTATGCGCTTTCGGCGCACACGGGATAATATATGAAGTCTTTAAAAATAAAACTGCTTTCAATAGCCGCTCTTGCGGCGGCGCTTGTAATCTCCCTTGCAACTGCTTTCGGGCTCATTGTTGCAAAAGCGGACAGGTCTGTAACCATATCCGGTTCCAGCGTGTTTTTAACCTCCGGCAACGCGGAAATCTGGGCGCACGCCGACGGAGAGGGGGAAGACCTCGATTACTACACTATGTTCGTTCTGAAATCGGATAAAGATTCCGTCAATTTCAGAAAGAATTTAGCGTTCAACTGGTATTACAACGACGGCGAAAAACCCACCGAAGAAAACAAAAACCCCGAGCTTATCGGCAAAGAGGGCTTTTTGAACGCAGAAATAGGCTTCGAGCTCGGCGCAAATAATAAAGTTAACTTCAAAAAGTTCGTTCTCACGTTCGAAAGCCAGCAATACACCCAGACAAAAGATAATAAAAGCACGAACTATATCGTCTTTTATCCTAGCGAAAGCGGAGAAAAGCTCAACGTTCTCATAACCGACGATAAAGACGCAGAGCTTACCAAAAACGATGCAACCGCAATCGACCCCGACCACATTAAAATTTCGCTCGATAAAACCGATTGTAACGGCGGAGAATACCGCGTGGTTATAAACGAAGGAGAAGCAACGGGCAAATTCGTCAACGTCGGCGGAACTTATTCAAGATATTCGTCGTCCACGACTAACCCCGTAACGCCCCTTTCGTTCGCTGCCGTATTTGAAGAAGAGGACGAAAACAATCCCGAAGCCTCGGGCTTTGCAAGAATGGCAATCTACAACCTCAACGGTCAGTCGTTCGTTCTTGAAAACACTCGTGAAGACGAAGGGCACCGCACCGGCGGCACCGTAACGGACAACACTCCCCCCGTGCTTTGCCTCGATAAAGCCGTTCCCTTCATCGGTTATGAAAAGGAAATAACCTTCAATTACACCGTAATAGACGTTATAACCTCGTCGCCCAGCCTCGAAACCTCCTATTTCATGCTCACGAAAGAGCAGGCGGATAACGCGGATTTCGATGCGGAAGAATATTCAAAAGAAGGCTTGTTCCGCGTGGTAACGGACAGCGACGATCAGAAAATGATTCCCCACGTCGGGCACTATCAGCCCAAAGCCGCTGATTACGATACGGCGGTTTTCGACGATAATATGCAGGTCAAAGCGGCGGTCAAAGTCCTTTTAAAGCTTACCGACACAACCTCTACCGGCGGTATGTCCGATTACGTTATGCTTGACTGGTACTCTGATGCGAAAAATCTCGTAACCGTCAACGGCAACAAGTATTTTGCGGTTGCAACCGATAAAATCGGCGCAACCTACGCATATACCGATGGCACGCAGGATGCAGACCCCGCAAACGACGCGGACTGGCAGGCTTTGCTTGAAGAGTATCAGGCAAAGGTAGACGAAGCGGCAAAGGATTTAAAGGCGGGCAGTAAAAACTACTTCTATCTTCCCTCGGTTGAAAACCTCATAAAGGATAATTCCACCAGATACGAAGATTTGAGCTTTGCCGTATATTACACCAACGGAAACAACTCGCAGGAAAGCAACAAAGCTTATAATTCGCTTGCTATTCCACTCAATAAAGCGGGCAAATACAGGTTTACGATATTTGCAAACGACACCGCCGCCAACGATATGTATTATTACAAAGACGGCGAAAAGAAAGAGTTCAAAACAAGCGATATCTGGAATATGTATGGCAACGAGGGCGATTACGAGGGCTTGAAAGCTTATCTCCCCTGGTTCGATTTTGAAGTAAAGGCTTCCGAAATCTCCATAGAAGAGCCCAAAGAGCAGGATACTGCGTACGTCGGCAGCACCTATACGCCCGACGCGTTTGAAATAAACGGAGTTTCCTATAATTCTTCATACAGGCTTTACCGTTTCGAAAACGAGCTTTATTATAACGATAAAGGCACGGCTATGACTTACGACGAGTTTATGGCTAAAAAAGATACGCTTTTGAAGGACGAAAGCATGCGTAAGTATCTCACTTACATTTATGCCTCGTCCGAGCTCAAAGAAGAAGACGAAGAATACGAAATTTATCACGAATACGAGTGGAATAACTCCTCCCCCAGCTTCAAGCCTCAGCACGCAAACGCGTTCTATCTTATAGAATGTAAGGTTGTTGGCACAGAGGGCGGAGCGGCTGAAAAAACCGCGTATATGGGAATTGCTTCCGCTCCCCAGGTTAAAGCCTTAAAGGGTGAAGATACGTGGGTTCAGGATAACGTCGCGTCAATCGTTCTTTTGAGTATAGCGGGCGCTTCGCTTGTCGGTATAGTTCTGTTGCTTGTAATCAAACCCAAAAACAAGGGCGATTTAGACGAAATCGAAAGCGCAAAACCCAAAAAGAAATCCAAAAAAACAATAGATTAATTGAATCGCTTTAAAGCGCGGGCAAATCTGCCCGCGCTTTTTTCATATTATAAACCTGAAACACTTGACGTACCGCAAGCGTTTTTCAACCAAGCCTGTTATAAAAACCTTAAAAAACAAATCATAAAAACACTTGACGTACCGCAAGCGTTTTTTCAACCAAGCCTGTTATAAAAAAGTTAAAAAACAAATCATAAAACACTTGACGTACCGCAAGCGTTTTTCGGCCAAGGCTATAATAAAAACCTTAAAAAATAAATCATAAAAACGCTTGACAAATTAACCTATAAATACTATTATGTTATTATCATATGAATAAACGTTCATATAAATACATATAATAAAGGTGAAATATGAATAATATCTGCAAAGAGGAAGAGCTGCACAAGTCAAGGATAAAATCCGCGCTCGCGGCAATGCCTTCGGAAGAAAATATAGAAGAAATGTCGGCAAGATTTAAAGCCATATCCGAACCGTCGCGTCTTAAAATACTTTTGGCGCTTGAAGGCGGCGAGCTTTGCGTAGACCATATTGCCGAGGCTGTCGGCGGCAACCAGAGCGCCGTTTCCCACCAGCTCAAAACACTGAAAGACAACAAAATAGTAAAAAGCCGCAGAGACGGCAAAAAAATTCTGTATTCTGTTTCAGACGGGCACATAATGGCTATGATAGAGCTTTCAAAGGAGCATTTGAACTGCAATGAATAACTTTAAAATTTGCGGGCTTGACTGCGCGAACTGCGCGCGCGAGCTTGAAGAAGAAATAGAAAAAATAGACGGGGTAAAAAGCGTCACGGTCGATTTTATGGCTCAAAAGGTAATCGTTGACTGCGACGGAAAAACTCTTGAAAAGGTAAAACATTGCTGTAACAACTTCGAGGACGTAAAGGTCGCGGAAGAGGCAACGCCCGCGGCGCAAAGCCAATCCTCGGCGAGTGAAAAATCGGGTGAAAGAAGCGGCGAAAAAATAAAAATTTCGGGGCTTTGCTGCGCGAACTGCGCGCGAGAGCTTGAAGAAGAGCTCAATAAAATAGACGGAGTTTCCGCAACCGTGGATTTCGTAAACTTAACGGTTATTTTAAATTCTCGGTCAACAGAGGCAAGGGAAAAGGCTGTTTACGAAATAACCCACTTCGAGGACGTAAAAATAGTCAGCGGCGCGCCCGCGAAAAAGTCCGTATTCAAAGAGCATTTAAAGGATATTATCTGCATAATAATCGGCGCGGTTTTCTTTATCCCCGTTTTCGTTCTTGACGTAATGGGGCTGTGTGAAAACAATCTGACTTTGCGCATATTGTCGTACGTATTCTTTTCAATCGCGTATATTGCGGTCGGTCATCCCGTGCTTATAAATACGGCTAAAAATATTGCAAAGGGAAGAATTTTCGATGAAAACTTTTTAATGACGATAGCTTCCGTCGGTGCAATTCTCCTCGGTATTTTTGCGGGGGACGGCTTTGCGGAAGGTGTGGCGGTTATGCTCTTGTATCAGCTTGGGGAGCTGTTGCAGGCTGTCGCGGTCGGCTCTTCCCGTAACTCGATAACAAAGCTCATGGATTTGAAAAGCGAAACCGCAACTCTCCTTGAAAACGGCGTTCAACGCGTAATATCCCCCGACGAATTGCGCGTAGGCGATATAATTCTTATAAAGGCGGGGGAAAAGGTTCCCGCAGACTGCCGTATCGTCAAGGGCGAAACCTCGCTCGATATGAAAAGCTTAAACGGCGAACCCTTGCCCCGCGACGTAAAGGAGGGGGAAGAAATACTTTCCGGCAGTATAAACGTTTCGCGCGTGATAGAGGCGGAGGTTATCCGCGAATACAAAAATTCCGCGGTAGCGAAAATTCTCGAGCTTGTGGAAAATTCCACGGCAAAAAAATCCAAGCCGGAAAAATTCATAACCAAGTTCGCAAAATATTACACTCCGGCGGTCGTAATCGCGGCGCTGTTGGTTGCGGGTATTGTCCCCACGCTGATATGTGCGGTAAACGGCTTGTTCGGTTGGGCAACTTATGAAGAATGGATTTACAAAGCTTTGAATTTCCTTGTAATTTCCTGCCCCTGCGCGCTCGTCATTTCCGTGCCTCTCTCTTATTTCGGCGGTATCGGCAGATGCGCAAGGTTCGGTATTCTCGTAAAAGGCTCAACGTGCTTAGACGAGCTCGCTCTTGCAACCGTCGCCGCGTTCGATAAAACGGGCACTCTCACGGAGGGCACGTTTGAAATTACTTCCTGTACCGACGAAAAAACGCTTGCCCTCGCGGCTGCGGCGGAAAAATATTCTTCCCACCCGATAGCGGCTGCGTTTAAAAACGTTGAAACCTCCGCGGAAATCACCAACGCGGAAGAGGTCGCGGGTAAAGGCGTTAAATGCCTTTGCGGCGGAAAAATTCTGCTTTGCGGCAACGCAAAACTGCTTGAAGAAAACAATATTAAATTTGATAAGGTAAACAGCCTTTCAACACTTGTTTACGTAGCGTTGGGCGGCGAATATATAGGGGTTGTCGAAATCGACGACAAAATAAAAGACGGCGCAAAGCAGGCGCTTGAAGATTTGAAAAAATCGGGCATATCCCGCACGGTAATGCTTACGGGCGACGGAGAGGCGAGGGCGCGCGCCATAGCTGAAAAGGTCGGGCTTGACGGCTTTAAAGCTGGGCTTTTGCCAGACCAAAAGCTTGCTGAGGCAACCTCGCTCAAAAACGGCGGCAAGCTCGTTTACGTAGGCGACGGAATAAACGACGCTCCCGTTATGACGGTTGCGGATTGCGCCGTTTCAATGGGCAAAGTAGGCTCCGACGCGGCTATCGAGGCAAGCGATATAGTTCTCGTTTCCGATAATCTCCGTCTTTTGCCCAAGGGCAGAAAAATAGCAAAGGGCACGCGCAGGCTCGTCATAGAAAATATAATAGGCTCTCTCGCGGTAAAAATTGCGATTATGGCTCTGAGTATATTCATCGCGGATTTCCCGCTCATTGTTTCCGTGGTTGCGGACGTCGGCGTTATGCTTATCGCCGTGCTTAACGCAATGCGCAATAACTTAATAAAATAACGCTTTAAATAATACGACAAAATTCGACAATCACGTTTCAAACGATTGCCGAATTTTTTCTTTTGTGTTATAATAGTGAAAACTGAGTGAACAAAGCCCCCGTGGGGGCTTCTTGCTTTCATGAAAGCAAGCGTCCGCTTAAAAGAAAATATTTTTGGAGGTCACTTTAATGAGTGAAGAAACGAAAGAAGAAGTAGTTCCCGAAACCGAAGTGCAGCCCGAAACACCCGCGGAAGCTCCCGCGGCGGAAAATACGGCGGTTGCGGAACAGCAAAGCCCCCATAAAGGCTTCTTGGGCAAGGTCGATAACTATTTCGGCATAACCAAGAGCGGTTCAAGATACAGAACCGAAATCGTTGCGGGCTTAACCACGTTTATGGCAATGGTTTACATTCTCATGGTAAACGCGGGTATGTTCCAGTTCGTAATCGGCGGTTCAAACCCTTACGGCGCGGCGTACATAGCAACGGCTATCGGCGCAATCGCGGGTACGCTTTTAATGGCTTTCCTTGCAAAAATGCCTTTGGCGCAGGCTTCGGGTATGGGCGTTAACGCGTTTATAGTCTATACGCTTGTGCTCGGCGGAACGGGGCTTACTTATGCAAACTGCATGGTATTCACTCTTTTAGACGGCGTAATATTCCTTATTTTAACCGCAACCGGATTAAGGCAAAAGATATTTGCGGCAATCCCCGCGGGCGTAAGGCATGCAATTCCCGTAGGTATAGGTCTGTTTATCGCGTTTATCGGTATGCAGAACGCGGGTATCGTGGTAGATAACGGCAGCACGCTCGTAACCTTCGTTTCGTTCAACGTGCTCAACAAAAACAACCTCTTCGCATTTGTTACGGCTTCCGGTTCAATCGGCGGTATGCTCCCCGCGTTGGTTGCGCTTCTCGGCGTAATCGCAATCGCAATCCTTTCCAAAAAGAACGTAAAGGGCGCAATCCTTTGGGGAATTTTAGGCTCGGCTGTTGTTTACTATATCCTCGCGGGTATCGGTTACGCGGCGGGCAGCGAGGGCTGCAAAGCCATTTTCGAGGGTATCTCCATATCCAATCCTTTCGACGCTTTTGCCGCTTGGGGTAAAGATTCCGCAGGCAAAGTATTCTACGAAGGCTTCAACTTCGCCGCATACTTCGGCATAGAAGGCAATAACGCGGGCACGCTTGTCGTTCTTCTTATCACCACAGCGCTTTCGCTTTGCATGATTGATATGTTCGATACCATAGGCACTCTCTACGGCGCGTGCTCAAAGGGCAACCTCCTCGATGAAAACGGAGTGCCCATCCGCATGAACAGAATGATGCTTTCCGACGCAATCGCAACTTGCGCGGGCTCTATAGCAGGTACTTCCACGGTTACTACGTTTGTAGAAGCGTCCTCCGGCGTTGCCGCAGGCGGAAAAACGGGCTTTACCGCGCTCGTTACGGCAACCTGCTTCCTTATCGCAATGTTCTTAAGCCCCATAGCTCAGCTCGTTCCCTCGGCTGCAACGGCAACCGCGCTTATCTGGGTCGGCGTTCTTATGATGACTTCCGTAACCAAGGTTAAATGGGAAGACGCGGGCGAAGCTATCGTGGCGTTCCTCACGTTCGTAACGATGGTGCTCGGATACAGCATCTCCCACGGTATCGGTATCGGTATCATAGCTTATATCCTCGTTAAGCTTTGCACCGGCAAAGTAAAGGAAATAAGCGTAGCAACGTGGGTTATCGGCGTATTGTTCCTTGCAACGTTTATACTTACCTGATAACTGAATAACGGTTTCAAAGCCGCCGCTTTAAAAGCGGCGGCTTTTTCTGTTCCCGCTTATCCCGCGATTTTAATTATATTTCAGCCTTATTCCCGCCGCAGAATACTTTATTCTACTAAAATTCGACAGTATTCTATTGCGAATTGCGTTCATATAGGTTAAAATCAAACCGTAAGGAGAAACAAAATGAATACTTTCGGAGAATTTTTATATCAGCTGCGCAAAGAAAAGGGTATGACGCAGGCAGAGCTTGCCGAAGCTTTGGGGGTAACCAACAAAGCCGTTTCCAAATGGGAAACGGGCGAAGCCATGCCCGAAACCTCGCTTTTATTGCCTATATCGCGCATATTCAACGTTTCCGTAGACGAGCTTTTAAGCGGCACACGCGCCGAACAATCGGGCGGGCAGCCGCAAAACGGCGAAGCCTGCGCCGCGGAAAAAAACGGCGGTATATATGTGGATGAAATAAAAAACCATATATTCATGCGCGGAAAAGACGAAGAAGAAAATAAAACCCTTGCGGAAAAGGTAGTTGGCGCGGTTTGCGCCGCGGTGGTTTTCGGCGGTATAACGTTATATATTTTTCTCGGAGCGCTTCTCGGTTTGTGGGGTACCCACTGGTTGATAATACCCGTCTGCGCGCTTGCGGCTGGGATTATCGGCTGCGCGGGCGATTTGTTCAATCGGGCAAAACGTGAAAAAAGAAAAGCCCGCGGAGAAAACCCCTACGCCGGCAGTATATGCGGTATAATCATACTTTCTTGCGTAATAGCGTATCTTGTTTCCGCCTTTTGTACCGGGCTTTGGCACCCTCTATGGATAATAATCGTCGTCGGCGCGGTAGCGTGCTTTGCCGTCGGCGCAATCTGTGATATTTTTAAAGGCAAAAAGTAACGTTAAAGCAAATAATAACGGCGCGCCCGCTTGAAAAAGCGGGCGCGCCGTGTTATAATTAAGCAAAGTAACTTATCGGAGAAAATTATGCTTGAAAAGTACGTAAAAGCCGCAAGGCGGGAAAATAAAAGCGATTTGGTTTTAAAAAACGCAACCTATCTGGACGTTTTTACCGCAACGCTTAAAAAGGGCGATATAGCAATCGCAGGCGAAAAAATCGTCGGCGTAGGGGAATACATAGGCGAGCAGGAAATAGACTGCACGGGCTTGACCGTTTTGCCCTCGTATATAGACGGACACGTCCATATCGAAAGCTCTCAGCTTTCCCCTGAGGAGTTCGCCTCTTTAATCGTTCCCCGCGGCACTACTACGATAATCGCCGACCCGCACGAAATAACCAACGTCTGCGGAATGGCGGGCTGCGAATATATCGCAAAAGCTTCTGAAAGCGTGCCTTTGGATGTAAAAATTCAATTGCCTTCATGCGTTCCCGCAACGCCTTTTGAAACGAGCGGCGCAATCCTCAACGGAAAAGATACTCAAAAGCATATCAAAAACGATTATATTTTCGGTCTGGGCGAATTTATGAATTATCCCGGGGTGGTTTATTGTGATCCCGACGTTATGCAAAAGCTTGAAAGCGCCCACGCTGTCGGTAAGGTAATAGACGGGCACGCGCCCGCAATCAGCGGATACGAATTAAACGCATACCTTTGCGGCGGTATATCAACCGACCACGAATGCGTAACAAAAGAAGAAATAGAAGAAAAGATTTCAAAGGGCGTATACGTGCATATCCGCCACGGCTCGTCAACGCAGAACCTCGGCAACGCAAAGTATATCACAAAGCAGAATATGCGCCGCTTTATTTTGTGCACCGACGACAGGCACGCCGCCGACTTAAAGGAAAAGGGGCACCTCGACGACGCATTGAGAAAGCTCGTTCAAGTCTACGGCATAGACCCGATTGACGCGGTAATATGCGCCACTTTAAACTGTGCGGAGTGCTACGGGCTTAAATGGAGGGGCGCAATCGCGCCGTTCTATCTTGCCGACCTTGTTGCCGTTGACGATATGAAAAACTTCAACGCGCAATACGTCGTAAAAAGCGGAAAGCTCGTCGCAAAACACGGCAAACCCCTTTTCGATACCTCCAAACGCTATCTGCCCGCAAACGTTTTAAACACCGTGCACCTGCGCGAAATGAAAGCGGAAGACTTCGTGCTTGAATTAAAAGGCAAAAAAGCAAAAGCAATGACCATAGAGCCGGGCGGGGTCGTCACCGGTTGTGAAATAGTCGAAGTGGAAAGCAAAAACGGCGACGTAGTTCTCGGCGGCACGGATTTGTTGAAGCTCAACGTTGTAGAGCGCCATAAAATGACGGGCAATATCGGGCGCGCTCTGTTTAAGGGCTACGGCTTTAAGGGCGGCGCGCTCGGCATAACAATCGCACACGATTCCCACAATATAATCCTTATGGGCGACGATAACGAAAGCATGGCAAAGGCGGCTAACCGCCTCAAAGAGATAGGCGGCGGTATGGTTATCGTCGATAAAAAGAGCGGGGAAATACACTCGTTAACGCTTGATATTGCGGGGTTAATGTCCTCCCGCGATGCGGAGGGCTTGCAACGCGACAGCCGCGCGCTGATTGAAAAGGCGCACTCTATGGGCGTCAGGCGCGAATATGAAGCGTTTATGTCGCTCGCATTCCTTTCGCTTGCGGTTATCCCCAAATTAAAGGTAACGGACGCGGGGCTTTTCGACGTGGAAAAATTCGCTTTCACCGATATCAACGTTTAATGCTGCTTGAGTTTGGCTTGAATCGTTGTATTCCTTGTTTGCGGATTTTCTTTAATAACAACATTTGACTTATTATTAATACAAAATTGTTGACTTTTAACCCAAACGTGTTAAAATTAAGTTGTTATCAATAATGCTTTATATAAAGGAGATAAAAATGGTTACATTTTACGGACCTGACGGCGACATGGTTGAAAATCCCGACGGGGAGTTTATTAAGGACATAATTTTCAATAAGGGCGGGGATTTTTGGCAGCAGGGAAGCGGCGATTCCTCTATAGAAGTTGAAGGTTGTGACGAATCGCTCTTATTTTTCTATGACGAACCTTACGGCTTCTTCATTATGCGCCACCCTGATTACCTTGTTCCCTATGACGAAAACGGAAGCACGGAAACCGTTGAACATGATGTGGGCGGCGAGCCTATGGTTGTGCCTCAGTGCGCTTACGTTGACCGCGAAACGGCTTATAAAATCATAACCGAATACGTCAAAAATAAAAAATTCTCGGATTGTGTCGAATGGATTGATTTATACGACATAGATTTCGAAAACGATTTTTAAATACTCTTTTATTTACGCCCCCGAACACGTTTCGGGGGTTTTATAACGGAAAAAAGCGTTTATAAATAATTATGAGGAAAATATTGTAAATTCTTTGAAAAAAATTTTACATAACTTCCGTTTTATAGTACAATAAAAAAAGATATTTTTATAATAAGGATTAAACTATGGGACTTATAAAGTTTATTCTCGGCTCGGATTCGAGAAGCGCGCTTAAAAAGTTAAATAAACTTGCAGATAAAGTCGAAGCTCTCGACGCAAAGTATTCCGCAATGGACGATAAAGAGCTGAAAAGCCAAACTCAGATTTTAAAGGACAGGCTCGCCGCGGGGGAAACTCTCGACGATATTATGTTCGACGCGTTCGCGGCTTTCCGCGAGGCAAGCTGGCGCGTTTTGGGAATGAAGCATTTCCACGTTCAGATTGTCGGCGGCATATGTCTGCATCAGGGCCGTATCGCCGAAATGAAAACGGGTGAAGGCAAAACCCTCGTTTCCACTTTGCCCGCATATTTAAACGCGCTCACGGGCAAGGGCGTGCACATAGTCACCGTCAACGATTACCTTGCAAAGCGCGACGCGGAATGGATGGGTAAGGTTCATAAATTCATGGGGCTTACCGTCGGCGTCGTCGTTCCGGGTATGGACGACGCGGAAAAGCAAAAGTCCTATAAGTGCGATATAATTTACGCAACCAACAACGAGCTCGGCTTCGATTACCTCAGAGACAACCTCAAAACCTCCATTCCCGCAATGGTTCAGCGCGAGCTTAACTATTGCATTATCGACGAGGTGGACAGTATCTTAATCGACGAGGCGAGAACGCCCCTCATTATCTCCGGCAGAGGCGGGGAAAGCTCCAAGCTTTACGAAGACGTGGATAAATTCGTCCGCACCCTCAAAGGCGGCTTCGACGACGATAAAAAAGACGCGGAAAAGCACGCTCCGTCAAAAAAGAAAAAGGAGCTCTCCGAAGAGGATAAAGCCGCTCAGGAAAGGCTTGAAAAGGTCCTCGAAGAAATGGAAAACTGGGACTATATAATCGACCGCAAGGATAAAACCGTAACCATAACCGAAAAGGGCGCGGAAAAGGCGGAAAGATTTTTCAATATCAAAAACCTCGGCGATATCGAAAACGCGGATTTAAACCACCATATACAGCAGGCGCTTAAAGCGCACGAGCTGTTCCATAACGGCGAAGAATACATCGTTTCCCCCGACGGCGAAATTTTAATCGTAGACGAATTCACGGGGCGCGTTTTAAACGGCAGAAGATATTCCGACGGCTTGCATCAGGCAATCGAAGCAAAAGAAAAGGTCAAGGTAAAGGAAGAAAACAAAACCCACGCAACCGTAACCTTCCAGAACTATTTCCGCCTTTATAAAAAGCTTGCGGGCATGACGGGTACGGCTATGACCGAAGAGGACGAGTTCAGAACTATTTACTCTCTCGACGTAGTGCCTATTCCCACCAACAGACCCGTTCAAAGAATAGACTACGCGGATATGATTTATTCCACGGTAGAGGGCAAAAAGCGCGCCATCGTTAACGAGGTAGTGGAGCGTCACGCAAAAGGCCAGCCCATTCTTATCGGTACTATCACCGTTGAAAAGTCGGAAGAAATTTCAAGGCTTTTAAGAAGAAACGGCGTAAAACACAATATACTCAACGCAAAAAACCACGAACGGGAGGCTGAAATAGTAGCGCAGGCGGGCAGGCTCAACGCAGTTACAATTGCAACCAACATGGCGGGCCGCGGAACGGATATTCTCCTCGGCGGCAATCCCGAATACCTTGCTAAAAAACGCATGCGCGAAGAGGGCTACGACCATGAAATGGTTGAAGTGGCTATCTCCTATGCAGACAGGGAATTCACCCCCGAAGAACAGACCGCGCGCGACAGATACGCCGAGCTTTATGCGGGCTATAAAAAGGAAACGGACGCGGAAAAGAAGGAAGTTATCGCGGCGGGCGGGCTTTGCATTTTAGGTACGGAAAGGCATGAAAGCCGCCGTATAGACAACCAGCTCCGCGGACGAAGCGGACGTCAGGGCGACCCGGGCGCTTCCGTATTCTTCATTTCGCTTGAAGACGACCTTGCAAAAAGGTTCGGCGGCGAAAGAATGAAGCAGCTTTATTCCGTATTCAAAATCGACGAGGACCAGTGCCTGCAATCCAAAATGCTTACGCGCAGTATAGAAAACGCGCAAAAGGCTATAGAGGGCAGAAACTTCGGAATAAGAAAGCACACCCTGCAATACGACGAGGTTATGAACGAACAGCGTAAAACGATGTACGGAGAAAGGCTCAACGTTCTCCGCGGCGCCGACGTTCACGAGCAGATGCTCAAATATATCCCCGACTATATCGAAAAGGTCGTTGCGGAGGCTGTTAACACCGACGCCATGCCCGAAAAGTGGGATGAAAACGCTTTGAACGAAGCGTTACAGCAAAAGGTATATCCCGACGAATGCACATTCGTTATCACGCGTGAAATGCTTGAAAAGTGGGATTACGATTACGCTATCAAAAAGATTTCCAAAGAAGTAATAAAGGCTTACGAACAAAAGATTTTAAATATTGCGGAAATGACCGACGGGCAAGTAGATTACCATCAGGTTGAACGCAACGAGCTTTTGCGCAGCGTAGATAAAAACTGGATTGACCATATCGACGCAATGGACCAGCTCCGCAAGGGTATAGGCTTGCGCGGATACGCTCAGCAAGACCCCGTAATCGCTTACAAGCAAGAGGGTTACGAGATGTTCGACGAAATGATTAACCGTATCCAGACTACAACCATTTCCCGCCTCTTGAAAGGCCGCATAGTGCGCGTGCAGAACGGCGCACCCTCGCCCGTGAACCCCGCAATCGCCGCAAGAGCGCGCGAAATTATGCAACAGAAAATAAAAGAACAGGAAGAGGCGGCTCGTAACGCGGCACAGCCCGAACAGCAATCGGAAGAAAAGCAGGCAAACGGCTTAACTCCCTCGGCGGCGGTTACGGCTTCCGCGGCAAATACTCAAAGCGGACCCGTTATCGGCGACGCTCCCGAAGCCCCCAAGGATTTGGCGGCGAATATCGGCGGTAAGCAAATTCCCAAAACAGCTCCCAAATCCGCAAAAGTCGGCAGAAACGACCCCTGCCCCTGCGGAAGCGGCAAAAAGTATAAAGACTGTTGCTACTGGAAAGACAATAAATAAAATCCGCGTGTAAAACAGCAATACGGCTTTGCGCCGCGGCAACCCTCTGCCGCTTTCGGCTTGGTAAATTGCTTCGGGTTTTCCTTTGCACCGTAATACTGAATTTTACAATATTGTGTGCAAACCTATCCTTGGGCGCGCACCGTGCTTTGCTTGTTTCTTTGCGGTAATTAGCTCACGGAATTTGTTCTCGGTTGCGCGGTATAAAATTATTACCGCGCCGGGCAAAGCCGAAGAATTCTTTTAAATTATTTATTTTATGTTTAAAGCAGACGATTACAGATTAAAACTTAAAAGCCTTTCCGATACTCTGGCGGAAGCTAAATACGCTCTCGATATAGACAATTTAGGGGGCAGGCTTTCCGAACTCAAAACCGAACAGGAAAAGCCCGAAGTCTGGCAGGATTTGGAAAAGTCCAAAAAAATCGGGCGGGAAATTTCCGCCGTGGAAGGTAAAATCGCTTCCTATCAAAAGGGCGAAGGCGCAATCGCCGACGCTTCCGCTTTTATCGATTTAATAGAAGAAGCCGACGACGAAAGCCTTATTCCCGAGCTCGAAGGTATGATTTCCGCCGCCGAAGAGGATATAGAAAATATGCGCATACGCGCACTTTTGAAGGGCAAGTATGACGCGAACAACGCAATTTTAAACCTCCACGCGGGCGCAGGCGGAACGGAAGCCTGCGACTGGACGCAAATGCTCTACCGCATGTATTGCCGCTATTGCGAAAAGCAGGGCTTTAAAGTAACCGAGCTCGATTTCGAGGACGGCGACGAGGCGGGGCTTAAATCGGTATCGTTCAAGGTGGACGGGGAAAATGCATACGGCTTTTTAAAGGCGGAAAAGGGCGTGCACAGACTTGTGCGCATTTCCCCTTTCGATAGTAACAAGCGCCGCCATACCTCGTTTGCCTCGCTTGAAGTAATGCCCGAGGTAGACGACGATAACTCTGTGGAAATCAAAGACGAAGATATCCGCATAGACGTATTCCGCGCGTCGGGCGCGGGCGGGCAAAAGGTAAACAAAACCGAAACGGCAATACGTATAACCCATTTCCCCACGGGTATCGTGGTAACGTGCCAGAACGAAAGAAGCCAGCTCCAGAACAAAGCCATGGCTTTCGAATACCTCCGCGCAAAGCTTGTCGAAAGGCAGATTGCCGAACGGGAAGCGGCTGATGCCGAGCTCAAAGGCGAAATTAAAAAAATCGAGTGGGGCAGCCAGATACGCTCTTACGTATTTTGCCCTTACACGCTTGTAAAAGACCACCGTACCGCATATGAAAACACTAACGTTCAGGCGGTTATGGACGGGGATATACAGGGCTTTATAATAGACTACCTTAAAAAGACAGTATAATTTAAAACCGCGTATAAACGTCGCAATACGTTGTTGCGCGGTTTTCTGATTAATTTTATATGTACGATATAAACTCTTTCAAAATAAAAGAAAACCCCGTGATACTGGGGCTCGAATCCAGCTGTGACGAAACCGCGGCGGCGGTAATCCGCGGCAGAAAGCTTTTATCCGATAAAATAATTTCATCGGCAACCGAACAAGCCAAATTCGGCGGGGTTGTGCCGGAAATCGCCTCCCGCGCCCATACCGAAGCGGTAGACGAGGTCGTAAGGCAGGCGGTAAGCGCCGCGGGAATAACTTTAAAAGATATAGACGCGGTCGCCGTAACCTACGGCGCGGGGCTTTTGGGCGCGTTGCTTGTGGGGCTTTCCTTTGCAAAAGCTCTTGCATATACGCTGAACGTTCCGCTCATCGCGGTCAATCATATACGCGGGCATATGGCGGCGGCTTACCTTGTTGAAGAAAGCTTAAAACCGCCTTTTATAACCTTGCTTGCCAGCGGCGGGCACACCGCAATTCTCCACACGCAATCATATACGCGGTTCGAGGTGCTCGGCGGCACTTGCGACGACGCCGCGGGCGAAGCTTTCGATAAGGTCGCGCGCGTTCTCGGGCTTGAATATCCGGGCGGAGTAAACGTAGAAAGGCTTGCAAAAAACGGCAAAAACTGCGTTCCGCTCCCCAAATGCCTTGTCAAAAATTCTCAGACCATGCAGTTTTCTTATAGCGGATTAAAGACCGCGGTTATCAATTTCTGCCACAATGCGGAACAAAAGGGGGAGCGCGTCGTAAAAGAAGATATAGCCTGCTCCTTTCAGCACGCGGCGGTTGATCCGCTTGTTGCAAAAACCGTGGAATGTGCTCAAAAAAGGGGGGTAAAAACTGTTACCGCGGGCGGCGGGGTAATCGCAAACGGCTATCTTCGCGAAGCCCTTGCCAAAGAATGTAAAAAAGCGGGTATCAAGCTTGTTCTGCCTGAAAAGGGCTTTTGCACCGACAACGCCGCAATGATTGCCGCGGAAGGGCTTATTCAATACCTTTCAGGCAATTTCTCTCCGCTTGATATAAACGCAAAAGCGCAAATTCCTTTAAAATAACGTTTTTCCGCCGAATTTTATATTATAACTTGACGAAACACGTCAAAAATTATATAATTTAATTACCACATTATTTCGGAGGTCACACTATGTCGGAAAACGAGAAAAAAATTTACACTATCGTCATTTACGCCGTTAACGGAGCGGCGGCGTTTCTTGCGTTCGTGTTCGGTCTGTGCTATGCAATACAAATCAGCCCTTTATACGGCTGTATGATTATGTTCTTCGGTATTCTTGCAAGCCTTTCGTTCTGTCTTGTTTCTAAATTTTTGTTCGAGCTGGTTTGCGAATTTAAAGAAAGAAACAAATCCTCAAACGAAGAGGCAAAAGAAAAGCCCGATAAAGAATAATACTCTGATCTTAAAACCAACCCGCGCCGACGAAATTACCGCCGGCGCGGGCTTTTTTACACATTGCAATTCAATCTTTGTTGCAAATATGCGGTTGCCGTGGTATAATATAAAAGTTAATATAGCGGAGGAGTTTTCGTGAAAAGGCGCTTTTTATCGTTTGTTTCAATAATGGCGGCCGCCGCAGTTTCTTGCGCGGGGCTTACCGCCTGCGTGGATTTGGGCGGTTTTTTAGATAATTTCTTTAACGGCGGAAAAGACCATACCCACGAATACGTTAAAACCGTCGTCCAACCCACGTGCACCGAAGAAGGCTGTAACCTTTTCGAATGCTCGTGCGGAGACAGTTATAAAAGCAATATAATCCCCGCCGTCGGGCATAATGAAATCACCGTGGGCGGCAAAGCGGCAACCTGTTCTGAAAGCGGGCTTTCGGAAGGTAAAAAATGCTCCGTATGCGGCGAATTTACCGTAAAACAGCAATATATCCCCGCACTCGAGCACTCCTATATTTTGCAAACGGTCGACGGAGAACAAAAAGAAGTTTGCGGCGTTTGCGGAGCGGAAAAGGTTTTGCACGTTCACAAAAAACGCGGCGCGGTCGTAACGCAGAACAAAAGCGAGTGCGCCGAGTGTAATTCTTATTATAAAATCTCCGCCGAAAACGGCAACTCGCTTTACGGCTTTTACGATTTTTATTACACCGAAAACGCAAAAGAAAAGCAAAGCCTGTATTACGATATGTACAACGCGTGCCGTACCTTCGGGCTTAGCCGGGAAGACGTAGCCGTAAAAACGGAAACAAGCGGCGGCAACGTTATCGTCTTTTATCCGCTTGCGGAAATAGATTTGTCCAAATACAGTTTATCCGCCGACGATATTTACGCTGTATGGAAGGTTTTCTACGTTGAAACCCCCGCGTATTATTGGCTCGATAACACTTGCTTTTTCTATACGCTCAACGGAAAGCCTTCGCGCTTGCCCCTTTGCATAGATAAAGATTACGCGCATTATGAGGTAAGGCTTGAATGCGATAATGAAATTGCGGCAATGGCGGAAGAATGCTCGCGGCTTTTGTACGGATATACGTCCGATACGGAAAAAGCGGTTGCCATACACGATTTTATAGCCGAAAGAACTCAATACGCATATACTTCGGGCGGAGAAGCCTCCTCCGAAGCGTGGGCGCATAACATAGTCGGTACGGCGCAAAAGGGCAAAGGAGTTTGCGAAGCCTACGCAAAATCTTATCAATATCTTTGCACGCTTAACGGGGTGGCTTGTATCACCGTTTCGGGTACGGGCTATAACGGCTCGTCGTCAGAGGGGCATGCTTGGAATTATATCGAAATAGGCGGCGCGTGGTACGCCGTGGACGTCACCTGGGACGACCCTGCGGGCGCTTCCCGCATTTTATACGATTATATGGGCGCATGCAAACGCGATATAGCAGCGTCGCACCGCGCCGATACTCCCGCCGGCTCGGGGGTGGATTATCTCTATCAATTGCCGGAACTCAACGCAACTAAACTGCAGTTAAACCTTACGAGGAACAGCTATGTATAAGAAAGTAGACACGTCTTTGAACTTTACCGAAAGAGAAAAAGAAATAGCGGAATTCTGGAAAGAAAATAAAATTTTCGAACAGTCCGTTGAAAAGAACGCGCAAGGGGAAGAATTTTCTTTCTACGACGGGCCTCCCACGGCAAACGGAAAACCTCACGTGGGGCACGTTTTAACGCGCAGTATCAAGGATTTAATCCCGCGTTATCAGACCATGAAGGGCAAGCACGTTTTAAGAAAGGCGGGCTGGGATACGCACGGTCTGCCCGTAGAGCTCGAAGTAGAAAAGCTTTTGGGGCTCGACGGCAAACAGCAGATAGAAAGCTACGGAATAGAGCCTTTTATAGAGCAGTGCAAAAAATCCGTTTGGAAGTATAAGGGCGAATGGGAAAAGATGTCCGGCCGCGTGGGCTACTGGGCGGATATGGACAATCCTTACGTCACTTACGACGATAATTATATCGAATCGGAATGGTGGGCTTTAAAGGAAATGCACAAAAAGGGGCTGTTGTATAAAGGGCATAAAATAGTGCCCTATTGCCCCAGATGCGGCACGGCGCTTTCCTCCCACGAGGTCGCGCAAGGCTACAAACAGGTAAAAGAAAATTCCGCAATCGCACGATTTAAGGTAAAAGGCTCGGATAACCGTTATATCCTTGCATGGACTACAACTCCGTGGACGTTGCCCTCCAACATTGCGCTGTGTATGAACCCGGACGAGCCTTACGTTGAAATTTCTGCTGACGGCACAAACTATATTCTTGCCGAAGCGCTTGTTTCAAGGTATTTCGAAGAATATAAATCCGTTGCAAAAAAACTCGGAAAAGAATGGGAGGGCTTGGAATACGAGCCGTTATTCGCGGAAACAACTGCGGAAATTAAGCGCATATCTCCCGCCTCGGCGCCGTTAAAAGCTCATTACGTCGTATGCGATACCTATGTAACTATGGGCGACGGCACGGGCGTCGTTCATATCGCCCCCGCGTTCGGCGAGGACGACTATAAGGTCGGCAAACGCTACGGCTTGCCCGTAGTTCAGCTCGTAAACGAGCGCGGTTGCTTTGACGAAAGGTTTGAAAGCTTAAACGGAGTGTTTGCCAAAAAGGCGGATAAATCCATTCTTGAAAGGCTTGAAAACAAAGGACTGCTGTTCAAGGTTTTGCCTTACGAGCACGATTATCCCCATTGCTGGCGGTGCGATACCCCGCTTTTGTATTATGCGAAATCTTCCTGGTTTATAGAAGTAACAAAGGTAAAAGACCGTATAATCAAGTCGAACCGTTCTGTAAACTGGATGCCCGATAATATAAAAGAGGGCAGAATGGGCAACTTCCTTGAAAACGTTATAGATTGGGGGCTTTCCCGCGACAGATATTGGGGAACTCCCTTGCCCGTTTGGATTTGTCCCGATTGCGGAGAAACGGAAGTTATCGGAAGCAAAGCGGAGCTTAAAGAAAAGTGCGGTCTGCCCGCGGATAAGAAAATCGAACTGCACCGCCCTTATCTTGACAATTTAAACTGTAAATGCCCCAAGTGCGGCGGCAAAATGTCGCGCACGCATGAGGTTATAGACTGCTGGTTCGACAGCGGCTCTATGCCCTTCGCGCAGTATCATTATCCGTTTGAAAACAAAGACGTTTTTGAAAAGACCTTCCCCGCCGACTTCATTTCGGAAGCGGTGGACCAAACCCGCGGATGGTTTTATACTCTGCTTGTAATAAACACGATTCTGTTCGATAAAGCGCCATTTAAAAACTGTATAGTTTTAGGGCACGTAAACGATAAAAACGGAATTAAAATGTCCAAGCACAAGGGCAACGTCGTAGACCCGTGGAGCGTTCTCGATAAACAGGGCGCGGACGCGGTGCGTTGGTATTTCTATTCGGCAAGCGCGCCGTGGCTTCCTTCGCGTTTTTCCGAAGAAACCGTTTCGGAAGCTCAGCGCAAATATATAGGCACGCTTTGGAACACATACGCGTTCTTTACGCTTTACGCCGAAATCGACAAATACAATCCGTCGGAATACGATTTGAAGAAGTGCAAGCTTTCTTTGATGGATAAATGGATTTTGTCAAAGCTCAATTCACTTGTTGAATTTATAGATAAATCGCTTGCAAATTACGAAATTTGCGAAAGCTCCCGCGCGTTGCAGGACTTTTCCGACGTGCTTTCAAACTGGTATGTCCGCCGTTGCCGCGACAGATACTGGGGCGCGGATATGACGGAGGACAAGGCGGCGGCGTATACTACGCTTTATACCGTGTTGGTTACGCTTGCAAAGCTCACCGCGCCTTATACGCCGTTCATTGCGGAAATGATGTATCAGAACCTTGTGCCGCAGTTCTGTAAAAACGAGCCTAAGTCCGTTCACCTTTGCGCATTCCCCGTATGCGATAAAAAATATATCGATAAAGAGCTTGAAGAGGGAATGGACGAAGTTCTTCAAATAGTAATTCTGGGCAGAGCGGCAAGAAACGCAGGCAACCTCAAAAACCGTCAGCCTCTTTCCGAAATGTATGTTGTTACGGATAGAAAAATCGAGCTTTCAGCAGAGGAAAAATCGATAGTTCTGGAAGAGTTGAACGTAAAAGAATTTAAAAAGGCTTCCGATACGGAAAAGTTTTTAAGCTATAAATTGAAGCCCCAGCTCAAAACGTTAGGGCCCAAATACGGAAAACAGCTCGGTGCAATTACCAAATTTTTGACGGAGTGCAACGCAAAAGAAGTCGTCAATGCGGTTAAAAACGGCGGAATTTACAAAATCGAAGAGTTGGGCGTCGAGCTTGCCCAAACCGACTTGCAGATTTTCCCGCAGAGTGAAGAGGGCTTCGTTGCGGCGGAGGACAAGGGAATAACCGTTGCGCTCAATTCAACGCTTACCGAAGAACTTATCTTCGAGGGAGTTGAACGCGAACTCGTTTCCAAAATCCAGAATATGAGAAAGGAAGCGGGGTTTGAAGTAACCGACAGAATAGAAGTTTATTACAAGGCGCAAGGCAAAGCGCTTGCCGTGCTTAAAGCCGCAAGCTTTGCAAAGGACGTACTTGCGGAAAAGGTTGCCGAGGGCGCGCCCGCAAACGGATTTACAAAGGAACAAAACGTAAACGGAGAAAACGTAACGCTTACGTTGATTAAGAAATAATTTAATTATTTTTTAAAAATAACCGCCGTCGGCTGTAAGCATACGGCGGTTATTTAATTCAAAGCGTCGTTGAAAAATGGTAAATTTATAATTGTTTTAATGCTTTATCGCGATAGCCTTGATTTTATTCATAACAGCTTACCAAATTCCAAACCTTACGATAATTACGTGCAAATGTATCTGCGGATTTTCTTTGCGGGATTAATTACAAAATACGACATTAAACGCGGACAACTTTCATAGATTTAATCTATGAGAGTTTTTGATTTAAAGCAGGGGGAAACCGGAGTTATAACAAAAATCGACCTTTCGGGCGGGGCGCGGGAAAGGCTTAACTCCCTTGGAATACGAGAGGGAGAAAAGATTGAGGTTATAAGCTTTTCGCTTTTAAAGAGCAGTGTTTTGATTTCTTGCGCGGCGGTAAGGGTTGGGATAAGAAAATCGATTGCGCAAAAAATCGAGGTAAAACCGTGAAAATTTTCACCAAATTATCACCTGAAATTGCACGAAAAAGCGCAAAAACCGGCACTGTTCCGAAAAGGAAGGTAGTGCTTGCGGGCAATCCGAACGCGGGTAAAACTACGCTTTTCAACGCGCTGACAAAGAGCAATCTGCGCACCGGGAATTTCCACGGGGTTACCACCTCTCCCGCGAGGAAAATTTCGGGCGGAACGGAGTTTGTGGACGTGCCGGGCGCGTATGCATTCAGAACGTATTCAATGGAAGAGCGGTCCGCGATTGAAGAGGTGAAGTCCGCAGACCTTGTCATAAACGTTGTGGACGCGCTTACTTTGGAAAACAGCTTGAACCTGACCCGCCAGATTATTGCGCTCGGCACTCCGACGGTTGTATATGTGACCAAGCGTGCAAGCCTTGAAAAGAGAGGGGGCAAGCTCGATACCGAAAAGCTTTCGGCGCACCTTGGCGCGCCCGTTTTGGACTGCCCCCCGAAAAAGCTTAAAAAGATAATTCAAAGCGGAACGCCGCCGAAAGCGGACGGCGGAAGCTGTCCGCTTTCGGCGGCTTACTCGGCGGGGAATTTGCGCGTTTCGAAAACCGACCGTCTTTTTTACAACAGATATTTTGCGCTTGGGTTTTTTATATTTTCCATAATATTAATGTTTTTCCTTGCCTTTCATCCTCTTATGATAGGCGCGTTTTTAAAGGGCTTGACCGAAAGCGCGGTTGAAAGGCTCGGGGCGGCGGTAACTTCCCGAATGCAGAACGAGGCCGTTATTTCGCTTGTGTCGGACGGAATATTCGGCGGGGCGGGCGGCGTGCTTTCTTTCGTTCCGCAGATTTGCATATTATATTTATTTTTGACTTTGCTTGACGAAAGCGGAATTACTTCCGCGCTTGCGTTTGCGACGGACGGACTGTTTGAAAAGGCAAAGCTTTCGGGACGGGCGGCGTTTTCGCTTGTTTCGGGCTTCGGGTGCACGGCGGCGGCTATACTTACGACGCGCGGATATTCCACTCCATCGGCACAGAAACGCACGGTCGCCGTTTTGCCGTTCGTGCCCTGCGGGGCGAAGTTGCCCGTGTTTTTAACGTTTTTATCCCCGCTGTTTAAAAATCCTTTCCCCGCGGTTACGTGCTTTTATTTTGCGGGGCTTGCCTCTGCGATTTTGATTTCGCTTTTGCTTAAAGGCGGTAACGAGGGGCTTTTGAGCGAGGTTACGCCCATTGTATTGCCGGGGCTTAAAGCCGTTGCGTTAAAGTTGTGTTTTTACGTGAAAGGGTTTATAATAAAGGTGGCGGGAATAGTTATGCTGTTCAGCGTAGGCTCGTGGGCGCTTTCTCATTTTTCTTTTGCGTTTGAGTACGTTCAGGCGGACGAAAGCATGCTCGCCGCGTTCAGCAGAATAATTTTGCCGCTGTTTTATCCTATGGGCGTAAACGATTGGCGGCTTGCCTATGCGGCGCTTTGCGGGTTTGCGGCAAAGGAAAACGTTGCCGCGTCGATTTCTATGCTGATGCCGCTAGGCACGGGGCTTGACCTTTCGGCAACGCTTGCGATGTGCACGTTTATGCTGTTTTGCCCCGCGTGCATTTCCGCGTTTTCCGCATCGTGCAAGGAAGCGGGGATAAAGTTCACTTTAAAATGCGCCGTGTTACAGCTGGTTTTGGCGTTCCTGGGCGGATACATAGTGCATCTTATATTTTATTGGGTATGAAAAGTTTTACAGTAAAAACCGATTGCAGTTTAAAGGATTTCACGGATACGGTTTATCCGCAAGGCGCGTTCTGCCTTGCGGCTTTACTGCGCTGTAAAGATATAAAGGTAAACGGCGCGCGGGTGAACGGAAACGCTTTTTTGAAAGCGGGCGACGAAGTAGCCTACTACACGACGCAAAAACAGGAGAGCTTAAAAAGCCATTATACCGTTTATCAAGACGAAAACGTTTTTGTTGCGGACAAGCTTTCGGGCGTGACGGCGGAAGGGCTTTTGAGCGAGCTTTGCGGTTCGGGTGAGTTTTATGCGGTTCACCGCCTTGACAGAAACACGCAGGGGCTTATTATTTTTGCTAAAAACAAAGCTGCGGAAGAGGAGTTGCTTTCTGCTTTTAAGGAACGGCGGGTTCATAAAAAGTATATTGCGCTTTGCAAAAACCGTTTTAAGCAAAAGAGCGCGCTTTTGACGGCTTACCTTGTAAAAAACGAAAACGCGGCGGAAGTGAAAATTTTTAAAAACGAAGCTGCGGGCGGCGTAAAGATAATAACGGAATACGAGGTTAAGGAAAACAGGGGCGATATTGCGCTTATTGAAATTATTTTACACACGGGGAAAACGCACCAGATACGCGCGCATACCGCGTTTATCGGCTGCCCCGTTCTCGGAGACGAAAAATACGGCGACGGCGCGTTAAACAAAAAATACAATGCGGCAAGGCAAAGGCTTGTTGCAAAAGAGCTTACGTTTGATTTGAACGGTAAGCTTAAATATCTGAACGAAAAAACGTTAGTAAGCTCGTTCGAGCTTTGAAAATCGCCCCCGACGCACATGTCGGGGGCGATTTTATAATTATTTTATCTTTTATTAATCGGAATATATTCGCGGCGGTCTATCACGCATTCGTATGCGGGGCGGATGATTTTGCCGCCACAGACGAGCTCTTCCATACGGTGTGCGCTCCAGCCTGCAATTCTTGCGATTGCAAAAAGCGGAGTATATAGAGAGGCGGGGAGATTGAGCATCGAATATACGAAGCCCGAATAAAAATCCACGTTGGGGGTTAAGGGCTTGTGTAAATTCTTCTTTTCGCACATAATTTCGGACGCGGCTTTTGCGACCGTTTCATAAAGGCTGAAATCTTCTTCAAGCCCTTTTTCCTTTGCAAGCTTGCCTGCGTAAATTTTTAAAACCTCTGCTCTGGGGTCGGAAAGAGTGTAAACCGCGTGCCCCACGCCGTAGACTAGACCGGTTTTATCAAATGCCTTTTTATCTATAATTTTTTCAACGTAATCATAAACCGCGGCGCGGGTGGGCTTTTTGACGTTTTCTTTTATGTTTTCAAGCATTTGCATAACCTTTACGTTTGCGCCGCCGTGCTTAGGGCCTTTGAGCGAGCCGAGCGAAGCCGCGGTGGAGGAGTACGTATCCGTGCCCGTGCTTGTTGCAAGATGGGTTGTGAACGTGGAAGCGTTGCCGCCGCCGTGGTCTGCGTGGAGAATAAGGGCTACGTCTAAAACCTTTGCCTCCAAATCCGTAAAGGCGCTGTCTTTGCGCAGAACGTGCAAAATATTTTGCGCGGTGGAATATTCGGAGACGGGTTTATGTATTACGAGCGAGCCGTCGTCTGTGTTGTAGTAGCGGTACGCCCGATAGGAATAAGCGGCGAGCATAGGAAGTTGTGCGATGAGTGCGAGGCACTGGCGCAGAACGTTGGATATGGAAACGCTGTCCGGGTCGGGGTCGTAGCTGTAAAGGTTTAAAACGCACCGCGCGAGCATGTTCATCATATCTTTGGAGGGCTGCTTCATTATTACGTCGCGCACGAAGTTGCGCGGGAGCGAACGGAATTCCGAAATTATTTCGCAAAAGCCGTTTAGCTCCGAAAGTGACGGGAGCTTGCCGAAAAGGAGGAGATAAGCCGTTTCTTCAAAGCCGAAACGGTTTTCTTCCACGGTGTTTTTGACTAAGTCTTTGACATTGTAGCCGCGGTAGCAGAGCGTGCCGTTAACGGGAATATGAACGCCGTTTTCCGTTTTCCATGCGGTGACTTCCGAAATTTCCGTCAAGCCGCATAAAACCCCTTTGCCGTTTGCGTCGCGCAGACCCCTTTTAACGTCGTACTTTTCATACATCGCGGGCTCTATATTATTGTTTTCGACCGCAAGTTTTGCAAGCTGGGATATCTTGTGTGTGTATTTTACTAATAAATCCGCTTCTTTAAAATCCAATACGCCGCTCCTTTAAGTTATTTTAATTATATTACCATAAAAACCGCGGTTATGTCAAAGGGGATAATGTGAAAAGCTTGTGAGAGGAACCGTTTGTTAGGCGGGCCAAGATTAAAAAACGTTTTATAACCGCAAAAAATCAAAGCTTGGCTTTTTGCATAGGCTCGAATTTGGAAACACTTTGGCGGGGGAAACAAGTGAGGCAATTACCGATTTAATATGCGGTTGCCGATTAAATACGTTTTGCGCGGAGTGTTATAATAAAGCTTGTGTGATTTCGCGCCCGCATTAAGAGGGGAGCGGATATGCGGATTAAACCTTATTTAACGGCGGAGCTTTTAAGAAACATCGAAGGTTGACAATAACCGCATTTAAGTATACAATTAATTTAGCCTTGCGCGTTTTTTTGGAGCGTTGCGGGGTTATAAATATAATAAAGAAAAGAAAAAAGGATTTGACATGCAACAGGTAAAGCTTTTATCGGCGGGGGAAAAACTTGTGTTTTCGCTTTCGGGCGAGATTGACGCGGCAACGAGCGAGGATTTTTATGCGCAGGTTTGCGCCGCTTACGAACACGACAAAAGGGACGTGAGCTTCGATTGTTCCGCGCTTACGTTTATAGACAGCACTACTTTGGGGACTTTTGTTAAGATTTTCAAAAAGCTCAAAGCGGACGGACATAATATGGTGCTGGAAGGGGTGCGCCCTAACGTTAAAAAGCTTTTTGATATCTGCGCGTTGGATACTTTGATGGAGATACGCACATGAAAGAATTTACGGTGAAATTTCACCTTGCGGACAGCGAGTATATGACGGCTTTGCGCCTTGTTTGTTCCGCCGTGTGCAGTGCGCACGAAATGGATTTGGACGCTTTGGAGGATTTCAAGGTGTGCGTGACAGAGAGCGCGATTATCCTTAAAAACTGCGGATTTGACACGGTTACCGCGGTATTTTGCGGCGGAGACGGGCTTGTTTGCACGGTGAGCGGAGAGGGAGGCAAGCCTGAAAACGGCGACAACGAGCTTTCTCTTGCGCTTATTTCCGCGCTTGTGGGCGATTGCGAGATTACCCGCAGGGGCGAGATTATTGAAAAAGTGACTTTGAAGGCATGATGACGGCGGAAGAGGCGAACGGGCTGTTCCGTGAATACAGGCGCACGCGCGACGTTGCCGTAAGGAACAAGATTGTTGAAAATTATTTGTTTATCGCCGAGATACTTGCGAAGAAGTTTTCGGGCAGGGGCGTGGAATACGACGATTTGTTTCAGGTTGCGTCGGAGGCGCTCATTGCGGGGGTGGAGAAATTCGACCCCGATTTGGGTAATCAGTTTACCACTTACATAACCCCGACCGTCACCGGTATGATAAAAAACTATTTCCGCGATTATTCGCGTTCGGTGCGGATACCGCGGAGAATTTATTCGGTTGCCGCCCGCGTGAGAGAGGAGACGGCGGAATTTTACAAGCTGAACGGCGTTAAACCCACCGTTAAACAGCTTGCGCAAAAATTGGGTTATCCCGAGGAGCTTATTGTGGAGGCTTTGGAGTTCCGCTCGCCGGTGAGCCTTGACGCGGGAGTGAAGAGCGACGACGGATTATCGGAAACGGCGCTGAAAGACGTTATTTCTTCTGATACGAACGTGTTCGAGGATTTCGAGGACGCGGAGTCTTTGCGGACGGAGATTGAAAAGCTGGATCCCACGGAAAGGCGGGTTATTAAGCTGAGGTATCTCGACGGGAAATCACAATCGGAAACGGGGAAGATTTTGGGCGTTAGCCAGATGTTTGTTTCCCGCGCGGAGCGCAAAATCGTTGAAAAGCTGAAGGAAGCGCTGTTATGATAACGTTCAAGGTAGACGATTTAAGTGAAATGACCGAGCGGGTTCGCGGGTTCGCCGATTTTTTAAGGCGGGGCGGCGTGAGCGACGAGGACGTTTTTGCAAGCAGAATAGTATCGTGCGAGCTTATTTCCAACGTGATTTTGCACGGAGGGGAGGCGGCTTTGTTCCGCGGCGAGATACGCGACGGAGGGATTGTTATAACCGTATCCGCTTCGGGCTTTGACGGAGTGAATATAAGACCCGCTTTGCCGGACGTGCTGGCGGAGAGCGGGAGGGGTATGTATATAGTTAACTGCATAAGCCTTGGGAACGTTGAAAGAATCGGGGGCGGCTTGAAGGTGACTATAAAAATGAAGAGTTAGCGGCGGCGCGGTTTGCAACGCGGAGCTGTTATTATATTTTTGATAGCGTGAAAGCGGCGGCGCGGTTTGCAACGCGGAGTT
>CAMWMZ010000007.1 GCA_947175485.1 uncultured Clostridia bacterium | reverse complement strand
GTATATAAAAAGTCAACCGTTTTGAATTGTTTAATGTTTAAAATTCGCACGTTTTGTATAATACATTCAAAAGGGTAGGTTATGTTCAGATTAAAAGAAATACGTATGGAGTGCGGGCTGAAACGCAGCAAGGTTGCAGAAGATTTGCATATGAACGCGGGCACTATCGCCAATTACGAAAACGAAATAAGGCAGGCTCCGTACGAGTGCCTGATTAAGTTCGCCGATTATTTCGAAGTCAGCGTAGATTATCTTCTCGGCAGAGAAGAAGAGCAAAAGCCGTTTAAAAATTCCGCCGCGCTCACCGCGGAAGAGGCGGCGATTTTAGCGGGTTACAGAAAGCTCGGCAAGCTTGGCAAAAGCAGAGTTGCCGAATATTTGGAGCTTTGGCTCGAAAGAAGCTGAAATATTAAAAATAAACTTCCTCGATTACGCCGCCGCCAAGGCAATAAAGCTCGTTGTAAAACACTGCGTATTGCCCTTCCGTAACCGCGCGTTGCGGCTCGGCGAACTCAACTATGGCGCCGCCGTTTTTTAAAGTTACTTTTACTTGTTGTTCGGGCTGTCTGTATCTGAATTTGGCAGTGCAATAAATTGTTTGTTCGGGTATATATCCTATCCAATTCAAGCCCGAAACGCGGCACGCTTTGGAATAAAGCGGACTTTCGTCGCCGTGCGATACGTATAAAACGTTGCGCTCCAAATCTTTTTTAACCACAAACCAGCGCCCCTCTTCGCCGCGCTTTCCGCCGAGGTCAAGCCCCTTTCTTTGCCCCAAAGTGTAATACATAAGCCCGATATGCTCGCCGACTTCTTCGCCGTCGAGAGTGATAATTTTACCGTGCTGTGCAGGCAGATAGCTTTGCAGAAATTTGCGGAAGTTTCTTTCTCCGATAAAGCATATTCCGGTGGAATCCTTTTTCTTTGCGGTGGCAAGCCCCGTCTTTTCGGCAATTTCCCGCACCTCGCTTTTCGGAATATCCGCAAGCGGAAAAATAACGTTATTCAGCTGATATTCCCGTACCTGGTTCAAAAAATAAGTCTGGTCTTTGCTTGCGTCAAAGGCTTTTTTTAATTTGGCTGTTCCTTCGGAATGCTCTACTCCGCAATAATGCCCCGTTGCTATATAATCCGCGCCCAGGCTTAAAGCGTATTCGCGGAAAGGGCCGAACTTGATTTCCCTGTTGCACAAAACGTCGGGGTTGGGGGTTCTGCCCGCTTTGTATTCGGAAAGAAAGTGGGAAAACACCCGCTCCATATACTGTTTTGCGAAATTGACGCTGTAATATGGCATGTTTAAAGCCCCGCACACTCTGCGAACGTCGGCAAAATCGCTTTCCGCGCTGCACGCTCCGTCAGGGTCGTTTTCTTCCCAGTTCATCATATAAAGCCCGATTACGTTATAACCGCGCTCTTTTAAAATATAGGCGGCAACGGAGGAATCCACGCCCCCGCTCATGCCTACCACAACAGTTTCAGCCATATACTATTCCAAAAAATTAATTTTAATTATTGTAACACAGCCGTTTAATATTTGCAATTAATTCAAATTGTGTTATAATACCGGTATGATTTTGCCCGCCGACGGTTTTATTTTGCTTTCGCTCGTAAATACGAAATTGAGAGACGCGTATTCCTCGCTCGAAGCTTTGTGCGATGAAGAGGACGTCTGTAAAGAAGAAATCCGTTCCCGCCTTTTTGCTCTCGGATACGAGTACGATGAAAATCAAAACGCGTTCGTACGCGTATGATTAATTTCCGATACGTCGCGTTTTTGTGCGTATGTGATTTCGTCCGTAAAATTCTGTGCATACGGCTTAAGGTCTTTCCGCAAAAAATTTAAAATCCGCATCCGTAGTCTAACTGGATAAAACTTCGGCCTCCGACGCCGACGTTGTGAGTTCGAGCCTCGCCGGGTGCACCAAAAAAACAGCGTATACTATTCAAATACGCTGTTTTTTATATAAAAGTTATAAATTACGTTTGTTTTAAGAAAACAGTTCGTCAAATGCATCTGCGGCTTGTCGGTCGCTCGTCCTTATAAAGTGAGCGTAAATATCGGTCGTCGTACTTGTTCTTGAATGTCCTACTCTTCCTGAAACGGTTGTAAGCGGAATGCCTGCGGCAATTTGAAGCGCAATATTTGTATGCCGAAGACTATGAATAGTAAAATGCGGCAAATCGTTATCTTGGCACAATATTCTTAGCCAATCGTCGAATATTGCGGGATTTATTTGACCGCCATATTGACTTATGAAAAGTCTGTCAGTTTCTATCCACTTATCTATTAGGCGTTTCTTATTGCTTTCATACCACAGCCAATATTCATAAAGTTGATTTTTTACAATTTCGAAAATTGTTATAGTGCGAATAGAGTTTTCCGTCTTTGGCTCTTTCGTATAAAGACCGCAAGATTTGGAATATTTGCTCGTTCTGCAAATAGATATAGTTCGGTCTTTAAAGTTTACGTCTTTCCATTCTAGTCCTGCAAGTTCTCCTCTGCGTATACCGTAAAGAGTAAAATTATAAAAGCCGTTTTAATACGGATATCTTTGCAATGCATTAAAACTTCAAAATTTGTTTGGCTTGCTTATCGTCAAGGTAACGTATAATTCTTTTAGTCCGTCTGCCGTATGAAACATAATTTGCAAAAGCGTAGTTTTGTTCAACAAGTAACTGTCGCTTAGCCATCGCAAAAATGCAGCGGGTTGCCCTTTTAATTTTATCAAGATAGTGAGCTGAATAAAGTTTTGTAGTGCTTTCTACAGAGAAGATTGATTCGACTTTAACTTCAAGTATATCTGCCATTTTTTGTGCATATTCAAGGCTTATGTTTTTGCCTTTCATTGCGTTGGCAAGCGAGCTGCTGTTTAGTTTGTATGTATAGCGAAAGCCTTTATATTTGATATTCTTTTTGGTCATTACTTCTCGCGAGGTTGGTTTAGCATAGACGATAGTGGTTGTATAAGTTGCTTTATCAAGTTCGTCGTAAAAAGATTGAATTATATAAGGAGTAACGTTCGTAACTTTATAACCGCCCAAGTGGAGGCAAATCCATTCAACGCTTCTTATACTCATCTCGTAATAATTTAAAGAATAGTCTTTATGTATGCGTTGAAGCCATATTTGTGCGTAATCTACGACTTTAATATTGTAATTTATAGTCGGTAGTTTGTCTGCGGAATACAGGTTAAACATAGTCTTTTCAAACTGTTCTGCAAACTTAACGCAAGCCTTTGCTTCTTGTTTGGAATGCATGTTTTCAGCAGGACGCCAAGTAGTGGTTTTGTAAATATATTTTTGAGTAGCAAATTCTTTAATCTTTACCTGAATATCATAAACGATACCCTTTTTTGTTTTTCTTTTCCTGATTGTTGGCATATTTTTTTACCTCGTTTTTTTAATGATTTTACCAAAAATCAGGGTATGCAAGGAAAAGTAGTTTGTATTTTAAATATTCTTCTGCTCTGTTACCAGATGTTATTTTTAATTTGTTTTATGCTAATTATATAGATTTTTATCTATGACTGATAGACATTTTAAATCTTACTTAGTCAAGAAATAGTTTTGTAAGAGTCAAAAACATAAAAGAGTGTTTTAAGATATATTAACGAAGATAAATAGCGTGGATGTTAGTTTTTGAAAGTAGGTGATTCATTTTTTTGAAATGTAAAATGGATACTATTTATTGCTTAATCAAAGATTTTGTGATAATATAAAATGGAAAAAATTACCAGATTATTTGAGGCACATATGAAAAGTTCTAATATAACTTATGTGAATAAAGAAATAAGTAGCCAAGAAGAGGATTTTATAGGTTTTTCTGCGCAGGTGGATTCTATAGCGGAAGCAATTGATAATGGAGCATCAATGGTAGGAGTTATTGCTGATTATGGTAGTGGCAAGTCAAGTATTGGTGAACTATTAGCTAGTAAAAAGCAATTTCAAAAGCCTATAAGAGTGAATATGTGGGATAGTTTAAATAGGGTGAAAGGTGATCCGATAATTGATGATTCTCTTATTGCTTTAGATAAATCTTTGTTATACCAAATAGCATATAACAGTGGGAAAAAAGGCTTAGCTAAACATGTTAATAAAAGACTTAATAAAAGTAATGGTTTTATATCGTTTACATTGAAATCTTGGACATTCTGGATATTTTTTGCCATTGCTGTTGTTTTTACCGTTACTGGTATTTTAATTCAATCTTCTAATTTTTCGTTTAATATTTTCGAATACACTATAAATAATGGAATTTTCTTATTATTGTATTTAGCTGCTGCCATAACTATTTTACTAGGGTTGCGCAATAGTAGTGTTGCATT
Source organism: uncultured Clostridia bacterium (assembly GCA_947175485.1). Taxonomy (GTDB): domain Bacteria; phylum Bacillota; class Clostridia; order Christensenellales; family Borkfalkiaceae; genus Coproplasma. Next base: position 38,098 of record CAMWMZ010000007.1, on the reverse strand, counting down.
TTCTTCTTGGAAATCAGAAGGAGATAAAAAGTTTGACAGTAGTGATATATTTTCGATTTATTCAGAAATAATTGAAAATATTTCTGGTAGTAAAAAATGCATAGTAATAATTGAAGATTTAGATCGTTTAGGGAAAAAAGAAGTTGAGCTTATAAGTAATTTTATTAAAGAGATATATAGATTTAGTAACTTAAGCAAAAATTACAATATTAGCTTTGTTGTGTCAATAAAGCCTGCGGCACAGTTGGGTAAGGAGAATAACAAAGATTTTATTTTAGACTATGATAAAGTTTTTGATTATATTGTGGATCTAAAACCTATTCATATTGATGATTTTAGAGTTATTTTAAATAGTTTGCTGAATGAAAAGCAATCTGAGATTGAACAATTGATAGAAGTAAATGGTAATCAATTATATTCAGAGTTTGCAATTTTAATAGGTGGTACAAATTTAACAATAAGAAAGTTAAAGCATCGGCTTAATAATGCGTTGGTTTTATATAGATCACTTAAAGAAAAGCAAATTATAAATTCTAAAACCAGTATAAATATGCGGACATGCTGTGTTGTTGCTTATCTACAAAGTCAATATGAAACTTGTTACGATCAGCTAATCCGGGAGGAAGCAATTTTTAATAATATTATTAAAAAAGCTTATTCTTTACGTCTACTAGAATCTGCGAATGAAAATAAAATTCAAGAGTTAAAAAATTATATAAAAAATCAGAAACAAAATAAACAAAGCGGCAAACCTTTTTTTGAAGAAGAATTCTGTGACGAAATGTCGGTCTTTTTAATAAATGGTTTAATTGGCGATGATTTTAGACAATATTTTTATAGTTATCCTAAGGGCTGCTATATAAAAATTATCGAGGAAAGTGAATTGGAAAACCTAATTCTTTTTCCTACAAAAGAAATATCAAATGATGATTTAAGTTATATTGTTAATAAATCATTGGCTCGTGGCGGGAAAGTTGTAGATGATGCCATAAATATGCTTATAGATAGAAAAATAATATTGCCATCATTAATTTTAAATAATGAGCAATTATTAGCATATTGTTTTAACAAATTCCCACATGATGTTATTCTTATGATGCAGCGAAATTTGCTTTGGGATAAGAATAATAGTGAAAGAACTATCAATACATTAACTAAAATAAATGCTTATAATATAGATAAAAAAGAAGAACTTTTTAAAATGTATTCTAATGAAATTACAAGTTATGCAGAGGCTTTAGGCAGTAATGGCTTAGACTGTAGACTTGGAGTAGTTAAGAATTTTAAAGAAAATATATTGTTATTTTCAGATATTTTTTTGGCCGAAGGAAGCCCGTGTCTAACCGATGAAGAAGTTAAGATTATCGAAAGTGAAAATACCTTATTTGCACTAATTGATGATAAAAAGTTTAGCCTTGAGCTAATTGTTGCATTAAGTGAGAAGTTTGAGAAACCTCTTTTACGAAATAATTATGATAAATTAATATGTTTGATATCTAATTATGTAAAAGCTAATCCTGTTAATGTTGATATTGCGAAAAGCATAATAAAAATTTTAAGCATAAATAGAAGTTGCAACAATATGTTGTTTTCTTATATATCTAATTGTAAAGAAATAAGACTAGAAATCATTTCTTATTTGAATTTGGTTGCTAAACAAATTGATAATGAGTATTGTAAAATAATTGAAAAGCAAAAACTGATAGGTAATTTTGATAGAGAAATCATTACTGCCCTATATACAAATGAATGTTACTTAACATATTTAACTAATGCGGTTTTTAACGATTGCCTTAATGATAAAAGTTATAATATTGAAGTGATAACACCGCAAATCGTTAATTTATTATATGGAACTAATGTAGAGCTTTTTAATAAGTATAGATTAAAATTATTGCAACAGACGACAGAAATTAAAAAAACATATAAATTTATGTTTGCAAGCCCGTATCCTCTTTTAACTGAAGAAGAGCGGAATACTTTCACTTGTGATGATTGTATTAATCTTATTGATACAACGGTGTTATTTAAGAACATTGATGATTTTCAGTGTGTTTTTAACTGCGTTATAAAAACAAAGGAAGACATTTATAAATTCTCTAAATATATTTTGGGAATAGACGATAACCGCGCATTGGATGTTTTTGAACAAATGCCTTTTGAACAATGTCAATTTAATATGTTAGTGCTGTCGGGACAAAATGAATTATTAGATTTGTATGAACACTTTGAGAAACTGACGAGTGTTACATCTATAATTGAATATATGGATATAACGAGGACATTAAATGAATCATTGGAAAAAAGGTTATTAAATTTATTTAATGAAACTACTCCAACGTATGATTTATGGGACAGTTATATTAAATTATTAAATGAACTAGATGAATATACAGAAACAACATTGCTTATTCTCAAACAATATAAATTTGAAAATGCTCTTCCTCCCCAAATAACAAACAAGTTTTATGAAAGGAAAGAATATATAGGATATATTGTTGGTAAAACTCTTTTTAATGAAAAATTTGATTATGAAAATATTATTCCTTTAAACTTTTATTTGGAAATTTATACGACTGTACCTAATGTAGCTAAATTTATGCAAGATAGTAAAGATTTTATTGAACAAATATATTTGGCTAAGAATTATGAAAATTTAAATAAAGAGCAATTACTTATTTACACGGGATGGGATTTAAACTTTGAGTTGTTTAAGGCGGCAATGGAAAAACTAGAAAATGATATCGAACGTAAAGAATTTATTATTAAGTCTAATAAAATTAGTACGGTAGAAGATAATGATTTGATCGCCGATTATGTTTGTCAGAATAAATTTTTAAACATGCTCGCAGACGAAGAACTTAAGGCCAAAATAATGTATTTGTTGTGGGATGATCATTATTGGAAAAAAGGGAAACTAACTAAATTCTTAAATAAACACAAAAAGGTCGCTTGAGTTTATACTATATTTACAGGAGAAAATGTATGGCAAAAATTTATAATTTCCCTACAGATTGGGGGAAGCACACACAAGAAGAGCTGTTTTCAATTTTTGCTAATGATGCAATTTGCGCAAGTACAGACGAAAATTTGATAGATAGCGACGATATAGAGGACAGGCTTTCCGAATTAAGAAAAAACGATAGGGTAGAAAACAGATCTTGGGCAACTTTTGGCTTGCTGTTTTTTAACGATGTTTTAATTATGGGTAACGAGGAAACGTGGACTGAAAACAAAATAACTTATAACGGCTCTCAAGGATATGCGGTATATACGAGCGTTGGAAAGCTACCAGTAAATAAAAGAAACTTTAAAAATTATTTTGAGCTTTGTTTCAGATTTATTTTGGAGAAATTGAATGCGGAAAGCAATAGTATAGATATTTATGTAAATCCCGGAGATAAAAACGGCTGGACTTTTTCGTTGGGATATTTAAGAATGTGTATGGATATTGCAAATAAAGCAACCGCCTTTGCGGACGACCTTATGAAAAAAGGTTTAACTGCGGAAAACTTAACAAATAAACTTTTCGAGCGGTTTGATTTTGTAAACGTTGAAATAACTTTAAAAGACGGAACCAAACTGATGGGCGAAGTGGAAGCCGTTACATTCGGCAATGACGAAAATGCGCATTATGAAATGACCACAATTGACGGGACGAAGTTAGATGTTTATCGAAAAGATATAGCTTTTATCAAACAAATTTAAGAAAAATAATTTAGGATAACCCATAGGCGTTGATTTCATACACCCAAATTTTATACACTCTTTACACACCCAAAAGATAGAATACATCGTAAAAGTTATGAAAGTTATACAAAATATGCAAGATATTTGCGCCCATTATGCAAGATATGTAAGATATTTTTAATTATAAAAGATATTTTCAATGTTAAGGGCGACTCCGACGCCGACGTTGTGAGTTCGAGCCTCGCCGGGTGCACCATATAAAACAGCTTCCGTTAAAACGGAAGCTGTTTTTTTGTTCTTTTAAAACGCGGTTTTTAAGTTTAGGACAAATTTTGCAAGTTTGGGGCAAATTCTTTTGCGAATATTGATTGAAATTTATATCAATGATATAATCTTAAAAATATATAATTACACAAGATAGTGTTAAAACGGTGGTTTAAATGAACGTAGCAATTGTTGAAGACGATATAAAATCAGCGGAACTCCTTAAAACCTGTCTGCTAAAATACGGCACGGAAAAAGATATTAAATTCGACATAGTTCATTTTACCTCCGGCGAAGAATTTATTGAAAAGTACCGCCGCGCGATTTATTCCATAGTTTTTCTCGATATAGAGCTTACGGGAATGAACGGGCTTGAAACCGCGCGCCGACTTCGCGACAGGGATAAAGCCGTAACCTTGATTTTTGTTACGAGAATGGCGCAGTACGCGCAAAAAGGATACGAGGTGGACGCACTCGATTTCCTTATAAAGCCCCTGTCGTACGCCGATTTCAGCCTTAAAATGGGCAAGGCGGTCAACGTTGCCAGAACAAAAGAAGCCCGCTCGGTCATGGTCACTGTTAACGGCGGCTTTACCTGTCTTTCAACCGATAAAATAATTTTCGTGGAAGTAATGGGTCACCAGCTCAAATATCAGCTTGTAGACGGAGTTCTGGAAATGCGCGGAACTTTGTCCGAGGTGGAAAAAAAGCTCAAAAACAACGGCTTTTTGCGTTGCAACAGCTGTTACATTGTAAACAGCCGTTTTATCGATTCTCTTCAGGGCTATGATTTAAAGGTGGCAGGATATACGCTTAAAATAAGCCATCCGCGCCGCAAGCAGTTCATAAAAGAGCTGATGGATTTATATAAAGGCGGCGGGTAATCTGAATGCAAATCGAAATCGTTCTACACTATTTTACGCAGGTTTATTCGGGGTTTCTGTTCCAGATCCTGATAGGAGAAGCGCTGATAGTCTGTAAATTCAAAAGAAAGCCGCTTTTCTGGGTGCGTCTTGCGGCAGGCGGATTATGCCTTGCGGCGCTTACGTTCGTTTTTTCGTGTTTGCAGCTTGTTATGCCGGACAACCCTATTACGGGCGCTTTGCCGTATATTTTTCTTTTTGCGTTTACCGTCGTAATAATGAAAATGTGCTTCGGGGAGCAGTGGAAGTTCCTCGTGCTTTGCGGGGTTGCGGCGTATTCGTTGCAGAACACCGTTTACAGATTGATGTCGCTTTGCGAGATAACGGGGCTTGTCTGGAATTTTTACGAGCTTCTCGGCAATTATAACGCGGCTTATTATATAATCCTCACCGCAATAGAGCTTGTATTCTATACTCTGGCTTATTTCCTTTTTGTAAGGCGCATCAACGCAAAGGGGATAGAAAATATTTACAGCCGCAACGTCCTGCTTATTTCCGTCGTATCTTTGGGGATAACGGTATTTCTTTGCTCCTATGTCAACGCTTTCTGGTGGCAGGGCTGGCATCTGAGCATAATAAACTACTGCTTTACCATACTGTGCAACGTGTTTATTTTGGCTATATTGTCGGGTATGTTTGAAAACGTCGGTCTGCGTAACGATATTGAAACTGTCCGCCAGCTCTGGTTGCAGGATAAACGGCAATACGAGCTCGCAAAAGAAAATATCGATTTAATCAATATAAAATGCCATGATTTAAAACATAAAATCCACTCTCTGCGGCTTGCCGAAGACGGAGTTTCCGCCGATGAGCTCAAAGAAATAGAAAAGGCTGTCGCAATCTACGACAGCAAGGTTTCAACCGGCTCCGACCCTATCGACGTGCTTTTGACGGAAAAAAGCCTTTTATGTCTTAAACGCGGCATAAGGCTTACGTGCATGATAGACAGCGGCGGCTTCGGCTTTATGTCCGAATCCGAGCTGTATTCCCTTTTCGGCAACATGCTTTCCAACGCTATGCAGGCGGTCAGCGATTTGGAAGAGCGGGAAAAGCGCGTCATAGGTCTTACCGTGTCGCGCAAGGCTGGCATGATTATGATAAACTGCGTCAACTATTTCAATGGCGAAATAACTTTGAAAAACGGCGTGCCGCTCACCAAAAAAGAAGATAAATCCCTGCACGGCTTCGGGGTGAAAAGTATGCAGATGCTCGTCCGCAAATACGGCGGAGAAATGTTTTTCGCCGCCGAAAACGGCGTTTTCGATTTGAAAATCATGCTCCCCGAAACCGTTAAAGAAGAAAATCCCCCGTGCAAAATCTGTTAGCGCTATGACGCAAACTTATACTTTCATAATATGTTCGCGTAAGGTTAGGACAAAAAAAGCAATATTAGGGCAACGCTATTGACGCGTTGCCCTTTATCATTTATCATTTGCAGGAACTGAAAACGGCTAACGTTATTTGTTCGTAATTTTCATTTAATAAGGAGAAGCTCAATGAAAAACAAGAAAATAATTACGGCGGTGCTTGCCTGCGCTCTTTCGGCTGCGTGCGTTGCCTCGATGTCTGCGTGCAACCCCGTCGAGCCCGAAAAGCCCCATACCGCAATTACTATGGACGCGGCTAAAACAAAAATCGTAGTGCAGGGCTACGAATGGGGTCCCGCGGTTCCTAAAGTCATTGTTGAATTTAAAGGCAACGTTTCCGGAGTTACAAAAGATACGTTTGCCGTAAAAATGAGCACAAACCGCACGGTAACCGACGCTTATACCTGCGACGAAAACGGCAACAAAGTAACCACGGCTTCCAAATACGTTGCAATCGAAATGAGCGTTAAATACGGCGAAGCAAGCCCTTTCAGTTGGGATAACGATAAACGGGTCAACGTATGGAACAACAGTATTCCCGTAACAGTTAAAATAAACAAAAACAACAAAATCAAAGTCGGCGATAAAGAATATCTCGACGGCGATAAATTCGACTACACGGTAACCGCTACGGACAGAAACGTTCCCCAAACGGCTTCGTGGAAAAAGGATACTTACAAATACGAAGAAGGCAGCAAAAAAATAGACCTTTCCCGCGCAAGCTGGGCACCTTCGGGCGCGGATACCGATAATCAGAAGAACCCGCTTATAATCTGGCTTCACGGCGGCGGCGAGGGCGGCACCGATATCGATATCGCTCTTTTGGGCAACGAAGTAACCGCGCTTACAAGCGAAAACGAAACCAACGTTCAGCACTATTTCAAAACGGGCGGCAATGCAGGCGCTTACGTTCTTGCGGTTCAGTCCCCCACGATGTGGATGGATGAAGACGGCAACGGCAACTACGGCGGAGGAGAGGCAAACACTCCCGCAGACGGCAAGCCTCAGAACTCTTATTATACCGAAGCTCTTTGGGGAGCAATCACTGATTACGTTGATAACAACGAAGATATTGACCCCGACAGAATTTATATAGGCGGCTGCTCCAACGGCGGATATATGACTATGAACCTTGCGTTCGAGCATCCCGATTACTTTGCTGCGTACTATCCTGTATGCGAGGGATATAAAAACGAGAACGTTTCCGACGAAATGCTTGCAAAAATAAAGGATTGCAATATCTGGTTCCTTCTTTCCGAGGCGGATAACACCCTTAAACCCGATATGTATACCATTCCTTTGTATTACAGATTGCTTCAGGCTGGTGCGGAAAACGTTCACCTCACCTATAAAAAGAACGTAACCGGCGTAGACGACCCTAATCCTTCTTCGGGCTGGGGCACCCCCGGTTATTACGACGGACACTGGTCCTGGATTTATGCGTTCAACGACGACGTTAAAACCGAAATCGACAATACTAAGGTTCAGTCGCAGGCAGACCTCACTCCCGAAAATTGCACCAAAGAAGGCAATATGTGGGAATGGATTGCTTCCATAGGCGTAAAACAGGCAGACCCCGTTGAAACGGATACGTTTGAAGCTGAAAACGGCGTTCTTTCCGGTTCGGAACATATTCAGGTGAACGAATGGTATGGCTTCGACACCGTTGCTGTGGAAACAAAAACCAAATATACCGGCACAGAGGAAAAGGGTGAAGAAGTAACCTCTATAGGATACTTCCAGGGCGAAAACGCCGCCATTACTTGGACTGTTAACGCTGAAGCGGCGTGTGAGGCAACCTTAACTCTTTGGGCGGCTTCTTCCGTTACAAAAACCGAAAAACAAGAGATAACAAATGAATGGGGCACGTTCCCGATGGATGTTGTTGTCGGTATGGAGGCAGTGCCTTTCACTCCTGAAAGCCAGCCTGTAACCTTATTGATTAACGGTACGCAGGTTACTCTTAGCGGTACCGTTACCGGACTTGACACCATATCCGCATCTTCCCAGGCCGATTATTCTTATTATGCTAATTATGTGGGAACGGTTACGGCAACAATACAGCTTAAAGCAGGTGAAAATACTATCGTATTGAAAGCGCCCGCGGAAAATCCCAAACTCAACATTGATAAAATTGTTGTAGACTGTGAAACAAAGCTCAGCTACGTTCCCGTAAACAACAAAAAGTAATTTTCAACAAAAAACTTTCGGCTATGCGGAAAAGTCGTGATGTTATTCCGCAAAAGCCGTAACAATTAAAATTATAATTTTTAGGAGAAAATGTTATGAAATTCAAAAAGACTTTGGCGGCAATCGCCGCAGGCGCGCTTTCGCTTACCTTGGGCGCATTCGCACTCGCAGGCTGCGGCATAAGCGGTGAAAATTATACTTTCGAAGCTGAAGACGGCGAGTTGGCTGGTCAGGGCTTGGTAATGGGTCAGACCCCCGGTCCTGCAAGCGTTTCCAATCCTTCGGCTTATAAAGTTTACGGCGAACTTGCGGATGAAACCCTTATAGGCGTTGAAAACTTCAACAGCGCAGGTCAGTCCATCACCTGGACGGTTACTGCGTCGTCGGCTTGCAAAGCTGAACTTACTTTGTGGGCGGCTTCTTCCGTAATGTACTTTAATCAGGAAGACAACTCGATTGGACTTGTTGAAATAGATATGGCTGCAACTGAAGCTTACAAGCTTACCTGCAACGATACGAAAGCTGACCTCAAGGGTAAACTTCCCGGCGCGCAATGGGCAGATTGGTCTGCTATGCAAGAGCCGGGTGCGTGGTGGGACCTTGGTAAAGCAACCGCTATAATCGACCTTAAGGAAGGCGAAAATACCATTGTATTCGAAATCGTTTCAACCGTTGAAGGTCAGAATTCTGCGGGTCTTAACATAGATAAAATCGTTATAAAAGCTCCCTCTGAGCTTAAGTAAAAAATCACAACGCATTTTTAGTCCGCTATCCGTAGCGCATTAAAAAAACGGCTCCGCCGCGCATCACGGCGGCGGGGCTGTAAATTTTTAATTTAAAAAAATATGGAGGAATTCTATGAAAAATAGAAAAAAACTGAATTTCCGCTGGTTTATGGGGCTTATCGTTGCCGGCCTTGCGGTTATGTGGATAATAGCAATCGTGCTTCCCATAGTATCCGTGGTCCAGTATGACCTTGTATTCCGCGATATATTCGGCGAAGCTGCAACAAACGCGCCTTCGGCAAATCCCGAAGGAGTGGACGCAACCTACTATAAAAAAGATTACGAAAGCTCTGCAAAGCTTCATCAAGACGAGCAAGCCTATGCACGCAAAGCGGGCGCGGAGGGCTTTGTTCTGTTGGAAAACAGCAGCGCAAACGGAAAAGGACTTCCTTTGGCGGCAAACTCCAAGCTCAGCCTTTTTTCCGCTTCGTCCGTTGACTTGCTTGCAGGCGGCACCGGTTCGGGCGTCAGCACCATTTCGAGCGATATGAAAACCGCGCTCACCGAACAGGATTTTAAAATAAATGAAAGCCTGTGGAAGTTCTATACCGATAACCACGGCAAATATACCCGCGGCGGCGGCGCTATAAGCTACGGCGGTGCGGAAAACTGGTCTATAAACGAAGCTCCCTTAGACGCTATCCCCAACGATGCTAAAACGGAAGCGGTCGGCACAACCCCCGTATTCTTTATTTCGCGTACGGGCGGCGAGGGCAGAGACCTCGGCAGATACATGGGCGACTGGACCAAAATCGAAGAAGATAAGGCTAAGCACTATCTCGAACCCGATTCCGTTGAACTCGGCGTTATAGATTACCTCAACAAAAATTTCGATAACGTTATCTTAGTCGTCAACACCAACAACGCTTTCGAGCTCGGCTGGGTTAAGGATTATGAAAACATCACCGCCGTTTTATGGGCGCCCGGTGCGGGCGGCGATACCTGCCGTTCCATCGCGGACGTTTTAAGCGGAAATATCCATCCTTCGGGGCACCTTGTAGATACCTTTGCATACGATGCTTTCTCTTCACCCGCAATGCAGAATATGGGCGATATTATTCTTAAAAACGGCGGAGAAGACGTCGGCGAAGGCTTGTTCTACGACGAGGGCATTTACGTAGGCTATAAATATTATGAAACCAGATACTTCGACGCGGTTCTCGAACAGGGCAACGCGGGCGAATACGTTTATGACGACGTAGTCCAATATCCTTTCGGCTACGGCAAAACTCTCACGTCTTTTGAGTGGAGCGATTTTAAAATGACGCAACCCGACGAAAACGGCGATATCAACGTTTCCGTCAAGGTTAAAAACACGGGCGACGTTTCCGGGCGCGAAGTCGTGCAGGTTTACGTAAACGCTCCTTACACCGAATACGATAAAACCAACCACATTGAAAAATCCGCGGTATCTCTCGTAGGCTTCGGCAAAACGGGAGAGCTTGCAAAAGACGCGGAAGAAACGGTTACCGTAACTTTGAATATCAAAGACTTCATCTCCTACGATGACGTAGTCAGCAAAACTTACATTCTCGAAGCAGGCAAATATTACGTCACCGCGGCAACCGATGCTCACGAAGCAACCAAAAACGTATTGACTAAATACGGAGTCAAAGGCGAAGCTGCCGGCGGAAACGGTGCGCTTGTAGGCGAATGGGAATATAATTATACCGAAAACGGCGGCGTGGATAAAACCACTTATTCCAAGAGCGCTAACGGCACGGAAATCACCAACCAGTTCGACCACGCTGTTAACGACGAATTTACAAAAAGAAAAGAATATCTCACCCGTAACGACTGGACGGGAACCTTCCCCGAAACGCACGGCAATCAGGACGCGAAAAGAAAGAGCGGTTTCTCCGAAAAGAACGGTTACACCTGGGAGCTTAACGTTTCCGATAGCGTTAAAAACGCGATAAAGGCAAAGGATTCTATGAATCCCATGACCGATGAAGAAGCGGCTGAAAAAGCGGGTCAGTACAAACAGGCAGGCGAGCTTGAGCTTATCGACTACCGCGGCAAGGATTACGACGAGCTTGAAAAGAACGGCGCTTGGGATAAGCTCATCGACCAGATGGACACCGCTGAAATGAAGAGCATAATCGAAAAAGGCGGTTACCAGACTCTCAACGCAAAGAGCATCGGCAAACCCAGAGCAATAGACTTCGACGGTCCTTCCGGGCTTAACGAAGGCGGCGTTACTCATGAGCCTTATTCAATCACTTATCCCTGCGCGGCTAACCTTGCTGCAAGCTGGGACAGGGAAAATTCCCGCCTTCACGGCTACTTTGTAGGCGAAGACGGACTTGCTGCCGACGGTTCTTGGGGTAAGCATAACTACAAAGGAATTATCTCCGGCTGGTATGCTCCCGCTATGAACATTCACAGAACTCCTTTTGCGGGACGTAACTTCGAATATTATTCCGAAGACGGCTTTATGAGCGGCGAGCTTGCGCTTGAAGCAGCCGTAGCTTGCGCGGAAAAGGGCGTTTACGCTTACATCAAGCACTTCGCTCTTAACGATCAGGAAGACCACCGCAGCCACGTTGCAACGTTCTCCAACGAACAGGCAATCCGTGAAATTTATCTTAAACCCTTCCAGACCTGCATAGAAGAACGCGGAAACACAAAAATTATGGTGCAGGAATACAACGAAGAAACAGGTGAATTTACCAAGAAAGAAGTCGAAATCCCCGCAGTTATGGGCGTTATGACGGCGTTCAACAGAATCGGTTGCGTTTGGGCAGGCGGTAACTATAACCTCATTACCGGCGTTCTCCGCAACGAATGGGGCTTCAACGGCACCGTTATAACCGACTATGACCAGGGCGGCGTTATGGATACCGAACAGTGTCTGCGCGCCGGAGGCGATATCAAGCTTACCGCTTACGGCTCAGGTGTTTTCGTAAATATCAATAACAAGGCTTCGCAATACTTCGCACGTCAGTCTATGAAGCACGTATTGTATACCACGGTTAACTCCAATGCAATGAACGGAATCATACACGGCGTGGAGGTTGCCGATTTGCCTTTCGCTTACTACACGCTCATTATAATAGCGGTGGAGGTGCTCACCGTCGGCTTGACCACGTGGGGCGTACTCGCTATTCTGCAACGCTATAAAAAAGAAAAAGAGCTCGGCAATTCTTCGGCGGCGGAAAGCGGCGAACCCGAGTTAAACGTCGATGAAGAAAACAAAACCGAATAAAGATTTTACGGTTCAGTGATTTTTTCTCCTTGAAAATATGGCGGACGCTTTGCCGTCCGCCGTATTTTCAAAATAATATTTTGGATTTTTATGTTTAGCGAAGCTTGCAACAAGGCAAAAAAAATAATTAAAATCGAAATATCGGATAAAGAAATAAACGGCGCGTTAATCCGCGGCGACGGTAAAATTCTCTGTGAAAAGAAATCCGCCCTTTGCGGGATAGGTGAAACGCTCATAAAAGAAACCGTCGGGCTTATCAACAGCCTGATACACTGTATCGGCTGGATAAAGTCGGATATACGTTGCGTTTTAATCAGATGTCTGGGGCAGATAGAAGAAGAAAGGGGCGTTGTTAACTGCGCCCAACTCGGCTTCGATTATTACCCCGTCGCCAAATCCGTTTCGGAAAAAACGGGCTTGCGCGTACGGATATACGGTTAAACGATTTTACTCCTTAACGCCGCGCGTAACTCCCTAAACGCGCGGAAAATCCGCACGGCTGCCGCCGTGCGGATTTTTTATAACTTACCGTTGCATTTTGGCTTTCGCCGTGTTACAATATATAAGGTTAAGCAAAAATGCGTTCCCGCGTATATTTTTGCACACAGTAATTACAAGAGAGGATAAAAAAATGCAAATGATTTACGGCGTAAAAGACAGACCCAAAATCGGCCGTCTTATACTCTTTTCGCTGCAACAGCTGTTGGCGATTCTCGCCGCAACCATAGCCGTGCCTATGATTATCGGCAACGGAATGTCTCCTTCGGCTGCGCTGTTCGGCGCGGGTGTGGGCACGGTTGTCTATCTGCTGTTCACCAAATTCAAAAGTCCGGTGTTCCTCGGCTCGTCCTTCGCGTTCCTCGGTTCTATGGCAACCGCTTTCGCAGGCGGGGTTTCAATGTCGCTCGGCTATCTCGGGCTCATTATCGGCGCAGTGCTTGCGGGGCTCGTCTATGTAATTATCGCCGTAATCGTCAGATTTGCGGGGGTTAAATGGATAGATAAAATCATGCCCGCCGTCGTTATCGGACCCACGGTTGCAATCATCGGTTTATCCCTTGCGGGTAACGCGGTAGGCGATTTGATGAAGGGCAGCGTATTCGTCGATACGGTAGTGGAACAGGTTATAGAAACTACAACCGGCAAAGAAACGTTGCTCGTAAACGCTTCACAAATGATGTGTTCGCCCTATATCGCTCTTTTGTGCGGGCTTACTACTCTTGCGGTTACCATAGTTTGCTCCGTTTACGGCAAAAAGCTTATGAAAATGATACCCTTCATAATCGGTATTCTCTCGGGCTACGCGCTCGCGGCCATTTTCACGGGCTTCAGCTATATAGAGGGCGCCGAGTGCCTCAGGGTCATCGATTTCTCCAAATTCAACAATATGCAGTGGTATCCCGACTTTGCTTTCATTTCCGCTATCGGTGAAATGTCCGCAGGCTCGGTCGGTTCTATAGGCGCTTATATCGGCACCATCGCCGTCGCGTATATCCCCGTTGCGTTCGTTGTGTTCGCCGAACATATCGCAGACCACAAAAATATATCTTCTATAATTGATCAGGATTTGCTCTCCGACCCCGGTCTTTCCAGAACGCTCCTCGGCGACGGAATCGGCTCTATGGCGGGCGCAATATTCGGCGGCTGCCCCAACACCACCTACGGCGAATCGGTCGGCTGCGTGGCTATTTCGGGCAACGCGTCCGTAATAACCATTCTCGTAACCGCGGGCATGGCTATCGTATGCGCGTTCATAGCTCCGTTTACCACGTTCCTTGCCACAATACCCTCGTGCGTAATGGGCGGCGTGTGTGTCGCGCTTTACGGCTTTATCGCGGTATCCGGTCTTAAAATGGTACAAAAAGTTGATTTGAACGAAAACAAAAATCTCTTCGTCGTTTCGGTTATTCTTATCGCGGGGGTAGGCGGCCTCGTGCTCAATATCGGGCCCGTTGTAATCACCGAAGTAGCCTGCGCGCTTATCCTCGGCATACTCACAAACCTGCTTGTCAACATTAAATCCAAAAAAGGAAATAAAGACGAACAGCTCACCATAGAAGAGGCGGTGGCGGAAACGGCGGCACAGCCCGAACAGCCCGCACCCGCGGAACAACAAACAAAAGAGGAAAATGCAGATGAAAAATTATAAAAACGTTTTCGTTTTCGACCACCCTTTGATAAAACATAAGGTTTCTATCCTGCGCGATAAAAACACGGGCATGAAAGAATTCCGCGAGCTTATAGAAGAAATCACAACCATGATGACTTATGAAAGCATGCGCAACGTTCAGCTCGTTCCCGTAACGGTTGAAACCCCACTCGAAGTAACCACGCAATACCGCGTGCCCGAAGAAAGCGTTGCAATCGTGCCTATACTCCGCGCGGGGCTCGGCATGGTTAACGGTGTGCATAAGGTGTTCCCCACCGCGCGCGTAGGGCATATCGGCATGTACCGCGACGAGCAAACGCTCGAGCCTCAGGAATACTATTGCAAGCTTCCCGACGGAATAGAAAACAAAACGGTGTTTTTGGTAGACCCCATGCTCGCAACGGGCGGCTCTGCCTGCGACGCTCTCGCGGCGCTGAAAAAGCGCGGCTGTAAAAATATCAGATTTATGGCTATAATCGGCGCGCCGGAAGGCGTTTCAAAGGTAGCCGAAGCCCACCCCGATATCCCCGTATACGTTTCCACGCTCGATAGGCAGCTCAACGAAAACGGTTATATCCTCCCCGGTCTGGGCGACGCGGGTGACAGGCTCTTCGGCACTAAATAATCTTATAAACAATAAGGCGGATAACCGCCCCGCAGCGCTTAATCCGCGCCGCGGGGCGGTTTTACTTGTTTTTCTTCAATTTTAATCGCAAATTTCTGTCCGTCAAAAGTGAAAAATTCTATTTCGTGTTTATCCGTATCGAGTATACACTCAAAATACTCTTCCAAAATTAAACAGATTTCAAATGTCAAATCTGGCAAAGTTATAAATTTTTTCATTTCTTAAAGTTGTTTTCCATTATATTTATTTTTATCGCTTTGTTTATAATTATTATCGATATGTCGATATATTATATCATTGATAAATCGATAAGTCAATCATCAAATCGATAAAACGATAAAATTTATTATATGGAAAATAAATTTGCAAATATTTTAAAATCTCTCCGCGTTGAAAATAATTTGTCGCAAGACGAGCTTGCAAAAGAATTGAATTATACTCAAAGCAATATTTCAGAATGGGAAAATGGTAAAGTAGAGCCAAAAGCCGCCGCTCTTTTAAAAATATCAGACTATTTTCAGGTTTCAACAGATTATTTGTTGGGCAGAACTCAGGAATTCAACGATTTTGTAATAAGTAAAGAAGATTTTGCTCTGACTTATGAAGAAAAGGTCTTAATAACCGATTACCGCTCTTTTAATCCGCAGTTTAAAAAGATAGTCAAAGATACGGTAAAAGCGTTGAAAAATTCAAACGGTTAGTCCTATTTAATTGCAAAAATAACGCGCCGTATGTATAATAATCCGTAGTACTTATTTCGTTTAGCCGCACAACAGCTGAAAATCCCGTTAAAGGAGTTATATATGATAGAAGTTTCAAAAAGAGTTTCTTTAATCGCGCCCTCTATGACGCTTGCAATCTCCGCAAAGGCAAACGAGCTTAAAGCGGCGGGGGTAAAAGTTATAAATTTCGGCGTCGGAGAACCCGATTTCAATACGCCCGAACATATCTGCAACGCGGCTAAAGACGCTCTGGACAAGGGCTACACAAAATACGTTGCGGCTGCGGGCTTGCCCGCTTTGAAAAAAGCTGTTGTAAAAAAGCTTAAAACTGACAATAATCTTGATTACGACCCGTCGCAGATAATTATTTCCAACGGCGCAAAGCACTCTATATTCAACGCGATTTTCGCCACGATTAACGCCGGAGACGAGGTTTTAATCCCCAAGCCTTATTGGCTCACGTATCCCGAAGTAGTCAAAAGCTGCGGCGGCGTGCCCGAATACATATACGCAACTCCCCGCCACGGCTATAAAATAACGGCGGCGCAGGTGGAGGCGGCTATCCGCCCGCAAACCAAAATGCTCATATTCAACAGCCCCTGCAACCCCACGGGCGCGGTTTATACGGAAAAGGAAATCCGCGCTATTGCGGAGGTATGCGTGGCGCACAATATCGTTGTGCTCGCCGACGAAATTTATGAAAAGCTTATCTACGGCGGAGAAAGCCACTTCTCCATAGCGCAGTGCTCGCCCGAAATGAAGGATCTGACAATCATCGTAAACGGGGTTTCAAAAAGCTATGCAATGACGGGCTGGCGCCTTGGCTATCTCGCGTGCCCTCCAAACGTTGCAAAGGCAATATCTTCGTTCCAGAGCCATTCCACGTCCAACGTTAACACAATGACGCAATACGCAACGCTCGCCGCTTTGGAGGGAGTGCAGCAGCCCATGGTAGATATGGTTGCCGCTTTCGGCAGGCGCCGTGAAAAGATGCTTGAAAAGCTCGACGGCATGAAGTCCTTGGGGCTTGATTACGTAAAGCCCGACGGCGCTTTCTACGTTATGCTTTTATGCGATAATCTTTTCGGAAAAACCTATAAAGGGGTTAAAATCCACGGAAGCATGGACGTCGCGGATTTGCTTTTAACCCACAAGCAGGTTGCAATTACCCCCGGAGTATGCTTCGGCGACGACGACGCCGTCCGCCTTTCCTACGCGCTTTCTACTGCGGACATGCTCGAAGGCTTGGAACGTATCGCAGATTTCGCGCGTGAATGTGAATAACCCTCACGCAATCGGTTTCCTTACGGCGGCTCATATTTGCCGTCATGCTAAGGGCGCGCGGGCAAACCATCGCGGCGGCTCGCGGTTTCAAGGCTTGCGCGGTTAAAATTACATATATAAAAATATAAAAAAAATTTGGTGAAAGTATTGAAATTCCGCCGAATAACTGATAAAATGTATTATAAGATAAATATAATACTTTATCGGGAGGATTTTCAATGATTAAAATTATATACGGACCCAAAGGCACCGGCAAAACAAAACAGCTTATCGAAGCGGCTAATTCCGACGCAAAAGGCGCAAAGGGTTTAAGCGTTTTCATAACCGACAATAAAAGATGTATGTACGACGTAGACCGCAATATCCGTTTTATCGACGTTGCGGACTGGGCTATCGCGGGCGAAGACGCGCTCTGCGGTTTCGTCAAAGGCGTTGCGGCTTGCAACAGCGACCACGAATATATCTACATAGACGGAGTTGCCCGTATCGCGGGTAAGGATATAAAGGAGCTTGCGGGCATTTTCTATATGCTTGATAAGATTTCCTCCGAAAACGAAATTACAATTGTTCTTACATGCAGCTGCGCGGAGGCGGACCTTCCCGATTTCGTTAAAAAATACGTTTAATTTTTTCGTTTTGATTTTTGACGGCAGCGCAAATTTTTTGTGTTGCCGTTTTTTATTTAGCGCGTCGCTTTTGCGCACAAGGAGTTAATTATGAAATTTATCAGCACAAGAGGGGGAGAAAAGGTTTCTGCGGCTCGGGCTATAGTCGCGGGGCTTTCCGGCAACGGCGGGCTTTACGTTCCCGAAAAATTCCCCGCCGTCCCGCGGGAAGAGCTTGAAGAAATGCTTTCTATGAGCTACCCCGAACGCGCGGCAAAGGTGCTCGGGAAATATCTTACCGAATACGACGCAAAAGAACTGTTAAAGGCTTGCGAAGACGCGTATTCCAGGTTCGAGGGCGGTGACCCCGCGCCCCTCGTCCGTCTTGACGACGGCGTATATATGCTTGAGCTCTGGCACGGTCCTACTTGCGCTTTCAAGGATATGGCGCTCACTCTTTTACCGTGGCTTTTGAGAAAAGGGTGCGATATATGCGGCGTTAAAGAACAGATTTTGGTTCTCGTCGCAACCTCTGGCGATACAGGCAAAGCCGCTTTGGAGGGCTTCAAGGATGCAGACGGGGTCAAGATTATGGTGTTCTATCCCTCCGACGGTGTTTCCAAAATGCAAAAGCTCCAGATGTGCACGCAAGAGGGCAAAAACGTAAACGTCGTAGCCGTAAAAGGCAATTTCGACGATTGCCAGACCGCCGTCAAAGAAATTTTTTCAAACGCGGAATATGCGGAAAAGCTTAAAGAGCGCAACACCGTTTTATCCTCGGCTAATTCCATAAATTTCGGCAGGCTCGCCCCGCAAATCGCCTATTATTTTTCCGCGTATCTCGATTTGGTTTCCTCGGAACAAATCCAAATGGGGGAAGAAATCGATTTCACCGTGCCCACTGGCAATTTCGGCAACATACTCGCCGCATATTACGCAAAGCAAATGGGATTGCCTATAAGGCGCTTGCATTGCGCGTCCAATTCCAATAAAATACTTACCGATTTCCTCGCGACGGGGGTTTACGATTTGCACCGCGAATTTTACAAAACCACGTCGCCGTCAATGGATATCCTCGTTTCTTCCAACCTCGAAAGGCTCGTTTTCGAAGCCTCGGGGCGCAACGCAAAGCTCACCGCAAGCCGTATGGAGGATTTGAAAAAGAACGGAAGATACGCTATATCCGCGGAGGAACTTGAAAAAATCCAACAAACCTTCGACGGCGGATACGCCGACGAAGAAAGCAGCGTAGAGGCTATGTACGACGTTTTTATCGACGTCGGCTACACTATGGATACGCACACCGGCTGCGCAATGAAGGTCGCGGTGGACTGGTTTGAAAAGCATAAAAAAGACGAAACCAATATGGTTATCGTATCCACTGCAAATCCCTATAAATTCCCGCAGGACGTTCTTTACGCGGTTACAGGCAACGACGTTAAAGACAGCTTCAAGGGCATAAAGCGTTTGCACGCGGCAACCGCAATGGCTGTTCCCAAATGCCTTTTGACCCTGCGCGATAAGCCCTTGCGCTTCACAAAATCCGCCGAGGCGAAAAACCTTTTCGCCGAAGTGCTTGACTTCGTAAAGTAAATCTGGTAATATAATGTCAATAAAAAACAGAGGGGCGCCCCTCTGTTGCACGCGCACGCGTGCAACAGTCCGCATTATACGCTCCTCGCAAAAGGAGAAATTTTATGCGTAAAAAAATTTTGGTATCATTGCTCGTCGGCGTGATGGCGGCAACGGGCGTAGCAGGGTTAACGGCGTGCAATCCCGCGGACAGCGGTTTGCCTAAGGGCGAAGAAGTCACCGCCGAAAAGTGGAAAAGCGCGTTTGAAAAAACCGCCTCGTCGGAAAACTACACCGCCGAATCCGTTATGATTATGAAGCAGACAATGACGGGCACGGTCGAAGGAAAAACCGTAAACGCAACGGCAACTTCCGAAAGCGCCGTAAAAGTCTACTTTGATTTGGCTGGCAAAAAAATCTATACCGAAACAAAATATTCGGAAAAGTTCACGGGACTCGAAGACATCGGAGAAGAAGACGGCGAATCAACCTCGGAAAGAAAATCTTATTTAATTGCGGAAAACAAAACCATATGGTCAAGCGAATACTCAGCCTCAACCAATAAATGGACTGCCGAAAAATCGGAATATTCTTCCGAAGCGGAAGTAAAACAAAACCTTTCTTACAGCGGCGTAGGCATGGCTTTTGCGCAAACCTATAAAACAAGCGAAACCGCCGAAGCTTCGTCGGCTAAGCCTTTGGCGGACCTCTATTCCGCGTTTACATACAGCGGCGGCTTCTACAAAGCAACGGTGTGGACGGCTTATACCGAAAGCACAAAAATCGACTTAACCGTCACGGTAAAGGACGGATACGTATCGGGTATCGAGGCTGAAGCAAGCGAAGAAGAAACCGAAAACGGCGTAACGGAAACCTCGGAAAGCAAAGCGGTTTATAAATTTTCGGAATTCGGAAAAACCTCCGTTAACGCCCCCGCAGACGCGGTTAAAGCCATTAACGATAAAAAAGCAGAAGAGCAAACCCCTCCCGCAATCACCTCCGTTGCAGGCAAAACTTTCGTTTTTCACGACTTAACCGCCGAATATGACAGCACGGTAAGCGATGAAACGAAAAAAAAGATAGAAAAGCAGATTGCCGAGATAAAAGAAAATGCGGCAGGGGTTGAAATTATATTCGGGGAAGACAATACGTTCTCCATGGTCGTTCTTTCGGAGCAGATGGAAGGGGGAACATATACGCAGGACGGCGCAAATCTCGTGCTTACGATTAACGGCAGTTCCCAGAACTTCACTCTTTCCGGCGATAGCCTTATTTTGTCTATGTCGGAGGAAGGCGTAACAATGAAACAAACTTACAAACCCAAAAACGCTTAAACGCGTTTGCAAATATTAAAACTCCTTAAAATCAATCCCGCCCGCGGCTTTTGCCGCGGGCGGGATTTTCTTTTTTCTAAGGCTTAAAACAGCCGCCCGCCGAGTTTGTGAATGCGGGCTGATAATTGTGTGAATACTTTCCGCGTTCAAAAAAATAACTTTACATTTATATTTGCTTTATGTTATGATTATAATGTATAGGTATTTTATGGAAGAAAGCAAAAAAATTCTCTATTCGGCGGTTCAGCCCACAAACAACTTAACAATCGGCAACTACATCGGCGCGATAAAAAGCTGGGCGCGGCTGCAAAACGAATACGATTGTTTTTTTGCAATCGCCAATATGCACGCAATCACCGTGCGCCAGATTCCCGCAGAGCTCAGGCAAAGAACGCTTTCTTTGCTCGCCCTTTATATCGCGTGCGGAATAGACCCCGAAAAATGCGTTTTGTATCTTCAGTCGCACGTTCCCGCGCACGCGGAGCTGTGCTGGGTGCTCAACACGTTTACCTACGTTGGGGAAATGGAAAGAATGACGCAGTTTAAGGATAAATCCCTGCGCCATGCGGAAAATATAAATATGGGGCTTATGGATTATCCCGTGTTAATGGCGGCGGATATCCTCTTATATCAGGCGGACTGCGTTCCCGTCGGGCTCGACCAAAGGCAGCACCTCGAAATCGCCCGCGATATCGCACAGCGCTTCAATAACGTTTATACTCCGACTTTTAAAGTGCCGGAAGGTTTATATGTAAAAATCGGGGCTAAAATAAACGACCTGCAGGACCCTTCCAAAAAAATGTCCAAATCTGCGGAAAACCCCAACGGCTCGGTATTTCTGTCCGACGATAAAGATACGGTAATCCGCAAATTCAAGCGCGCCGTAACGGACAGCGGCTCGGAAATAAAGTATGACCCGGAAAACAAAGCGGGGGTAAGCAATCTGCTGTCAATATATACCGCGTTTACGGGTAAAACTATGGAACAGGCGGAAAAGGACTTCGCGGGTAAAGGCTACGGCGAATTCAAACTCGCCGTCGGCGAAGCCGTGGCGGATAAGCTCCGGCCTATTCAAAAAGAACAGGCAAAGCTGCTCGCCGATAAGGCTTACCTCGATAACGTGTTGCGCTCCGGCGCGGAACGCGCCGCAAAGGCGGCGAATAAAACCCTTTCAAAGGTTTATAAAAAAATCGGCTTTTATCAGTTATAAAAGCTCACGAAAATACGGCAAATATTTTCGTGGCTTTGGGGCTGTTATCTCGGCAACGGTAAAAAATATTCCGTTCCGTATGCGCCCCGTTTGCCGGTTATGAAATCGCTCATTTCGGCACAGAGTATCCGCCCTCGCCCGTCTTGCCGCGATATAAAGTGCGCGCGGGCAAACAGTCGCGGATATGCATTTCGGTGAGCCGCAAGCCGTTGCGCAAAAAACGCGGTTTTTGCTTGCACAGTAAATTATTTTAAGGAAAGAAAATGTTCGGTTATATTTCCCCCGACGCGCCGTACCTTTTCAAAAAGGACGAAACTTTATATAAGGCGCTTTATTGCGGGCTTTGCAAAAGCATAGGCGCGGGCTGCGGGCAAACGGCAAGAACGGCGCTGACCTACGATATGGCTTTCGTTTCCGCTCTCGTTCATAATATCAGGGGCGAAGACGTAAACATAAAAAAGGCGCGCTGTTGCCTCCATTTTATAAAAAGCCGCCCGATTGCCACCGCAGACGAAACCTCGGTAACAATCGGCTGCATAAACACCGCTCTCGCCTATTTCAAGCTCTGCGACGATAAGGCAGACGGCGATAAACGCGGCATATTACGGCATCTATATAAAAAAGGCTTCAAAAAAACGCTTAAAAAACACCCGCGCATAGCGGAAATAATTTCACATTACACGCAAAAACAAACCGAACTCGAAAAGTCGGGCTGTGCAATTATAGACGAAGCGTGCGAACCGTCCGCAATGATGATGCGCGATATTTCCGATTACGTGCTCGGCGCGCACGCAACCGCGGAAACTCAAAAGCTTTTTTACGCGCTCGGCAAATGGGTGTATCTTATCGACGCTTTGGACGATTATGATAAAGACGTAAAAAAGAAGCGCTACAACGTTTTGTTCAACGCATACGGCGCACCGTGCAAAACGGAGGCGGTGCGGCAAGGCAAAGAAGAAATGGAATTTATCTTCGACAGCCTTTTTGCCGATATGCGGCACAGTATTCAAAATATAAAATTCCATTTCAACCGCGATTTGACCGATAACATAATACTTCGCGGAATACCGCTTAAAACGCGCTCGCTGTTTTACGGCGGCTGCAAAAAAACAGGCTGTAACAGCAAAGCAAAAGGAGCATTAAATGAACAAAAAGAATCTTGAAATATTGGGGCTCGACGGGTCCGCAACGCCCGCCGACGTCAAGGCGGCTTACGAAAGCTTAAGGGAAAAATATCTTGAAGAGCGCTTCAAAGACGGAGAAATCGGCAACAACGCCGCAAAAATGCTCACAAAAATAGAAACGGCTTATTCCGAGCTGAACGCCGAAATGCAGGAAAACCGCACTTCGGGCGAAAGCGGCGACCTTTTCGGCAAGGTTGAACAATATCTTAAAGACGGAAACATTCAGGACGCACAGCGCGTTTTAGACAGCTTTAACGAAAGGGGCGGTCAATGGCACTATTTGCAAAGCGTCGTCTTTTACCGTAAAAGCTGGATAAACGAAAGCAAAAAACAGCTTGAAATCGCAATTCAGCTCGAACCGGACAACACAAAATATAAAGATGCTTACCGTAAGCTGAACGAAAAAATCACAAGCGACGCGGCAAACCAGAATTCCGCACAAGGCGGCGGGCAAAACCAAAGCTACCAACAGGCTTACGACGGGCAGACAATGAACAGCGAACCCTCCGAAAGCCAGATGGGCGGGAGCTTTTGCGCAAGCTGTATCGAATGCTGTTACCTCAACATGTGCATCAACTGCCTTTGTAACGGCTGTTGCAGATAAACCGTTTGCAATCTGCGGCAAATATTTTCGCGGTTTCAGGGCTGCGGCTGTGCGCGGTTATGCTTAAATCGGGCGCGCAAGCGGGTTGCGCCTTAAATAATTTATAATTCAGGGGAAAAATGGGCAAAAAAAAGAACTCTCCCGCTTTTGAACTGGCGCTGTCGGGAATATCGTGCGCGGCGGCGTCGGGCGCGCTTGCTTTGGGGCTTTTAAGCGGATACCTCGTTGCAACAGGTTATCTCGTGGGGATAGTCGCGCTGATGGTGCCCCTTTCAAAGCAGTTTTTCAAGGGCGGATTTTTAGCTTACGCGGGCACGTGTATTCTGGCGGTGGTGCTGGGGGCGGCGGTCAAATTCTGGGATTTGGTGCCGTTCGCGATGTTTTTCGGTCTGCACCCGTTATTGAACGCTTTGCAAATCCGCTTTAAAATCAACAAATGGCTCGCGCTCGCAATAAAGGCGGTATGGTTCGATTGCACGCTTATCGCAGGTTACTTTTTAATCTACGTCGTCGGCGGAATTTCCCTTCCTGCCGAAATAGAAGCCATAATAAACGGCTGGCGGCTGTACGTAATAATTTTCACGCTCGGCTCTGCGGTTTTCTTTATTTATGATTATCTTATTTTTAAAGTTCAGATTATGGTAAACACGCTTGTGTTCCGTGTAATCAAAAAATAATTATGCAAAAAAACGAAATTTACGAAGGACTTGTCGAAGGCTTGGGCACCGACGGTGAGGGAATAATAAAATGCGAAGGCACGACGGCGTTTGTGCCTTTTTGTCTTGTCGGGGAAAGGGTGCGGTTTAAAGCTCTCAAAGTAAAGGATAACATTGCCTACGGCAAGATAGAAAAAGTGTTAACTCCGGCATATTCCCGCGTCAATCCTCCTTGTCCCGTATTCGGCAGGTGCGGAGGCTGCGCCTTGCAGCATATGGATTATAATACCCAGCTCGATTTTAAACGGCAATCCGTTCAAAGCGCGCTCTTTAAAATCGGCGGAATAAATTTCACCGTTAACGAAACCGTTGCTTGCGCAAGCCGATACCGTTGCCGTAACAAGCTCGCTTTACCTATAGGCGAAGTAAACGGAGAAACTGTCTGCGGCTTTTACAGCCTGCACAGCCACAGAATAGTGCCCGTGAAAGACTGTCTTATCCAGTCGGAGTGGGTAAAAAACGTTATAGCCGCAATAGAAAATTTTGCAAAAGTAAAGCATATATCGGGGTATAACGAGCAAACCCATAAAGGAATTCTGCGCCGTATAGTCGTGCGGGAGGTAAAAGGCAAATACATTTTTGCGTTGGTTGCAACCAAAATAATCGACGTGTCTTTTCTTTTGCGGGAGCTTGAAAAAAGCTTTAAAGATTTTACTTTTCTTTTAAACGTAAACGCCGCGCAAAGCAACGCTATTTTCTCAAAAGAGTGGCACATATGCCGCGGTAACGGCTTTTTTGAGGCGGAAGAGTGCGGGGTAAAATACAAAGCGGGCGCAAATACGTTTTTGCAGGTAAACGACGACGTGCGTGAAAAGCTTTATTCCCGCGTTCTCGAAGAAGCGGAAAACGGAGCCGCCGCGCTCGATTTATACAGCGGAGGCGGTATGCTCACCGCCATGCTCGCAAAAAAATGCGGGCTTGCGTACGGAGTGGAAATCGTGGAAGAAGCGTCGCGCTGTGCCGACGAGCTTAAAACCGCCAACGGGCTTGAAGGGAAAATGTTCAACGTCTGCGGCAAGGTGGAAGAAAATATAGATAAAGTGTTCGCATTGACGCAAGGCAAAAACAGAATTATAGTGTGCGACCCGCCGAGAAAGGGCATGGAGCGCAGCGTGGTAAAAGCAATCGCGCAATCCGGCGCGGATAAAATAATTTTAATTTCCTGCAACCCCTCGACGCTTGCGCGCGACCTCGGGCTTTTAACGGGCACGCTTGAAGATATCAACGGCGCTCTCTTCAAAATGGGCAACGAAAACGACGCCTATAAAATCGAAAGCATAACCCCGTTCGACATGTTCCCCCAAACCAAACACGTGGAAACGTTGGTTGTTCTTTCCCACAAAAAGCCTGACGGACATATTAACGTCAAGGTTGAATTTGGCGAAGAAGAAGGGCAAGTATCCTTGAAAGATGTTGCTAAACGAGCAGAAGCCCGTAAGCCGAAAGAGAAAGTTACTTATAAAAAGATACAAGACTATATTGAAAAGACTTACGGCTTCAAAGTTCATACAGCATATATAGCCGAAGTCAAACGAGATTTAGGCTTGCCAATGTACGACGCCCCTAATGCCGTAGAAGAATTGAAAAGACCGAGAGCGCATCCAACGCCCAAAATGGTCGAGGCAATAAAAGAAACGTTAAAACATTTTGAAATTATTTAACAATAAAAAATACAATGGAGAAATATCACATGAATTGTTTTGAATTTCATTCAGTAGGTCAAGGTTTATTTTATACAGGTTCATTGATGCATGGTACATATCATTTTGTGTTTGATTGCGGCACAGAAAATAAACAAAATTATGTTAATGATTGCATAGATAATTATGTTAAATCGTTTTCGTATGATAAAGAAAAACTGGATATAGATTTTGTTGTTATTTCACATTTGCATAAAGACCATTTTAGTGGACTAATGCACTTATTGCATAAAGCGCAAGTAAAAAAAATCTATTTGCCCTACCTAGGGGAGAATAAAGATTTTATTCGTTCTACGCTGGCTTTATCTATTTTTCAAGAGCAATATGATCAAGGTATAGAAGATAATGCGCAAAATAATATGAGGTTGTATTATTTTATGTGCGGTCTATATGGAGTTGATGAAAGTAGAGATTTTATTAGATATCGAGAATTAGTAGTTTATATTAGAAATGATGAAAAGTTAAATAAAAATAGAGATGTTGTATATTCGATCGAAAAATTCGATGTTGGTTATACAAATAATCCTTACTGGCAGTTTAAATTAATACAAAGTCGTGCTTATGGGGAACAATTAAAATTGTTATACAAGAAATTAAATATTTTTTTTGATCAATTTGAATCAAGAAACCTAATAAGTATATTTCTAAATAATAAAAGCACTTTGAAAGAATTGAAAGTCATATACGAATCGGTTTTTGGGACAGGCAATGCATTAAACTTAACATCAATTTTACTCGTACATTTTCCTCTTTATGTAAACGCCGTTTCAATCTGCCCTTATAACGATGGGTTGTATCGTTTTAAAAAATTTATTAAAAATCATTATTATAGTCATTATTGTTGTGATATTAACGACTACTTTTATAATATAGTAGCAAATGATAGTGTTGTTTCGATACTTACAGGCGATGCCAAGGTAGATTCAATTATATCGAGCGAGATTAACAACATAAGGGGCAAACGTGATAACTTGATATTGCAAGTGCCACATCATGGATCTAAAGACAATTGGGATGCGATTTTGAATAATAAGATTGAAGCAGAAATCTATGTTGTTCCATTTGGATATGGTAATAGGCACAAGCTTCCAAGTAGTTATACTATTGATAGTTTAATTAAGGACAGTAGAGAATTTTATTGTGTAAATCAGAAAGATAAATATTTGTACTTTATTGATTAAAATTATATAAACGGCTTTACGAAAGTGTAGAGCCGTTTTCTTAAAAATATTTCTCTAGATTTTAGAGATAATCTTGCGATTTGTTTTGATGTGTGTTTTAATGAAAATATCTAATATAAGAGTAGGAGATTTTGATATGGCGGCGAGCTATAAAAAGTTGTGGAAACTACTGATTGATAAAGATATGAGGAAAGAAGATTTGCGTAAGGCGGCAGGAATTACAACTACCGCGATGGCAAAGCTCGGCAGAAACGAGGATGTGAAAACGTTGGTATTGCTTAAAATTTGTAATGCGTTACAATGCGATATTTACGATATTATGGAAATCGTGGAGGATAAAAAATGAACTTCCTTGATATGTGCTATGATTTATTTTTGAGAACATCTAAATATCATGACTTAGGCAAAGATATTGAAAATTGGAACAAATGGAACTTCTATGTTGTTAATTATTTTACTGAACAGTTATATTTTACGAAACGGAAAGATATAGAAGATTTTATTGTTGATGTGCGAACTGATAATCCTATTTATGCTGTATTTAGTCAATTATACAAGACTATCAATAATGGTCCATTGCGAAAATTAAATCAGCTTAATGATTATGAGCTATATATAGAGTTGCGTGGCGAGGCATCTACTATTATTTATAAAGGTGCGTATGACTGCATAAAACTTTATCATATTCTTGACGAGCAACAAAGTAGCGATTTAGCAAAAAGATTTGCTTTGAATGATATAACTATTTTTACTGATTACAAATGTTGAAACACTCGTCGTCCTTTCCAAAAAAATTTGATATCTTTCCGTGCGCAGATGCGTGCACGCCGAAATTATAATTTTAAATAATAAATCTTAATAATTTTCAGGGCATATAGTCCGATATAAAAACTTTATATATCCGCAATTTTCCGAAAGCGTTATTACTGTTAGGAAGATTGCGGTTATTTTGTAATTTCGCGTTAAAAATAAAATTTTTTTGCTATTGCAATTGCTCGAACAGTATTGTATAATCGTTATAAACTACGGTTCTTTATATGCCACACCATAAAGGAAACGTTAAACATTTCAAAAGCAAAAGGAGAAAACTAATGGCATACGAAGAACTATCCCTGTCGGGCTTTGTAAAAGAAATCAAAGAAACGTCCGAAGGTCCCCACCCCAGAAAGTTCTGCTTTGTTTTGGGCGCAGGCGCGTCTAAATCTTCGGGTATAAAATCCGGACAGGAGCTTGTCGATATCTGGGATAAAGAGCTTGAAGAAAGGAACAAAGAAGCTCACGAAATCTGGAAAAAGCAAAAAGGCATAACGCAGGAAAATAAATACGGCTTTTACAGCCAGTTTTATGAAAAGCGTTTCTTACGCGAACCGAGAGACGGCTATAACTATCTGGAAAAACTAATGGAGCCGGCAAAGCCCAAAATAGGCTATGTTATGCTCGCTTTTCTTTTAACTAAAAAAGAGAGCAAATATAACGTCGTAATAACAACGAATTTCGACCATCTTACCGAAGACGCAGTCAGCTACTATACGCATACCATTCCTTTGGTTGTCGGGCACGAGTCTTTGGCGCATTACATCACAAAAGAAATTAACCGCGCCACAATAGTAAAAATCCACCGCGACCTCTTGTTCGACCCCAAAAATACTGAAAAAGACGTTGAGATATTGCACGAAAACTGGAAAATGGCGTTGGATAACATTTTTTCACAGTACCACCCTGTATTTATAGGTTACGCGGGCAATGACAAAAGTCTTATGGATTATTTGTCCGATAACAGCGCCAACTTCGCCAATAACAAATGGAAATTCCCTTATTGGTTAATTTATCAGACCGAAGCTTTAAGCGGCGGGGTAAAAGACTTTTTAGACAACGCAAACGGTTATCTTATAAAGCACGACGGTTTCGACGCGGTAATGTACAGGCTCGGCGCCGAATTGGGATATACCGTACCGAAAGAAAACGAATTTTTAAAAGAACCGAGGGAAAGATTTAAAGCAATAAAAGATTATATAAACGGTTTTACTACCGATATACAGTCTAAAGATAAAGAAGCTCTGGAAACAATTCTGGTTAATAAAGATACCGATACGGATTTGGAAAACGCGATACAAAAGGTTACCAATCAGGACGACAACCTCAAAATGTACCGCGAAGCTTTATGGCTGCATAATAATAAAAAGTATTCCGAAGCTTTGGAAATAGAGAAAAAGCTAATTAATACTGATAAAAATAACGCAAGATATCATAACTTATGCGGCACGACGCTACATTTGCTTTGGCGGTTCGAAGAAGCGTTGGAAGAAAAGCAAAAAGCCGTCAGACTTGAACCGAACAACGCTAGTTATCATAATAGTTTGGCTCTTACGTTATATGAAATGAAAAAGTATACCGAAGCGATTGCAGAAATAGAATTAGCCTTTAAAATCATGCCGACCAACGCGGTATTTGCAGGCAACCTTGCGTTTATTTATGCAAACAGAAAGGATTATGATTTGGCGGAAAAGTATGCCAAACAAGCAATTAAACTACAGCCGGAAGACGCCATGGCATATGATAACTATGGGTATGTATTGCAATCGATGAAAAGAGATGAAGAAGCGTTGCGGCAAAAACAAAAAGCTTTGGGGCTCGAACCCGAAAACGCGAAGCTGTATAACAGCGTTGCGACTACTCTTCAGTTAATGAAGCGCTACGACGAGGCTTTGGATTACGCAAATAAAGGCTTACAAAAAGACCCTTATAATCTGGCATGCCAAAACAGGTTAGGCGTAATTTACAGAAAAATGAAACGCTACGACGAAGCGTTGGAAGCGGCGAAAAAATCTTTGGAGCTTGATGCAAACTGTTATTATTGCTATGCAAATCTTTCCATAACTTTAAGGGAAATGCAACGTTACGACGAAGCGATAGATAATGCCCGCCGCGCCGTGGAACTGAACGGCTGGAATATTACAAGCCGTTGCAGCTTGTCAAAGGCTTTGCTTGAAACCGATAACCGTGAAGAAGCGTTAGCGGAAGCCGAAAAAGCGATAAAGCTTGATATTCAGAACCCCGCCGGCTACAATTGCGCGGGATTAGCGTTGCAAAAAATGCAACGCTATAAAGAAGCGTTGGATAATTTATCCAACGCGGTTATGCTTGAAGACGACAACGCGGAATATCAATTTAATTTGGGATTATTGTTTGACGAAATGCAACGCTATGAAGAAGCGCTTGACGCTAAAAAGAAAGCCGTTGGCTTAGAACCCGATAACGAAGATTACCGCAACGGCTATAATGAAACGCTGAAAAAAGTCAAACCCTCGGCGGCTTAAACAAAAAGGCAAATAAGGAGCTCGGCAATGACGATCCATCATGATAAGCATGCATACGGCAAGCTCGCAAAAACAAGCGAAGAGCTTTCGGAAAAAAGGATTGCCGAAATGCTCAAACAACTTCAAGAGGAAGAACCTCAAAACGAAGCTTCAGAACAAACAAAACCAAATCCCGAAATCGGCAAAAAACAAAACGGATAATAAAAAATCTTTTCATAAATCGCGCTTATCTTAATGCTTTTTATGCAGATAAATAACGAATAAACAAACAGCCCGCTAACTTCGTTCAAAAAGTTAGCGGGCTGTTTGTTTACACATAAAGCGATAAATTGAAATTTATTTCAACTGAAAACCGAAACTATAAAACTAACGCTTGAAAACAGATTGCATAAACAATGGAACACTATAGCTATGCCGATATCTTTCTTTTTATAAGTTATAACATAGGCAACGGTAAATACGGTAATTCTGAAAACGTTATTGAACGGCAACCACAAATGATACAAAGAAAACAAAACGGACACAACAACGGGAACAAATAACCCTTGCTTTTGTAAATTATGCGTCAAATATCCTCTGAAATAAATTTCTTCTGCAACGGGGAACACAAAGGCGTTTGTAACAATATACAAAACACTTGTAAATATCAATATCCCTTTCGGATATTGTCTTATCAGCTCAAAATTGTTCCAATTAAAATATTCGCCCAATTCGGAAAACAGCCGTAAAGATAAACCCGAAGTCAATTTGTTTTCGATTTCTCCCAAAGTAAAAGAGATAATTCCCGCAAACCCGAACAATGCAAAACCCCAAAGCAGGGTTTTCCATCGTTTTTGTTTTTGGTAATCAGTAAAAGCAATATTTAATCCCGATTTACCGCTTTGTTTTTTGTTTGCGTATAAAACAACCCCCAATTCAAAGGGTAAAAGGGTAAACGCAAATACGATTAAAAACAAACATATTGACGGAACGCCTTGCCAATATGTGCCGATTGTCACATACAATGCCGTCGATGCCAAACTTGGAATAAATATCAAAAGCAATAATTTTGTGAAAGATAAATTATTTTGTTCGTTCATACTGCGTTATCCCGCCGCCGAATTACCGTTTGCCGTAAAGTCGGTTATAAAAATTTTAATTAAAACAAGTCGAAAACAATCGATAAATTGCTTGTTTTTTATCCCTACACACCGCAACGAAAAGCTTTCTTAGTCAATAAATTTTTTCAGATAAGATAAATCGAGCTTCCACTCCGCAACCCTGTTCCGCCGACGGTGCGCCTCGTTCGCCTCGCCCAACGCTTTTCGGTATTCGGCGTAAGAGCAGCCGTTCACTTTCATAAAATGCTCCTCCGCCTCGCGTTCTCTGCCCATAAGCTGTGTTCTGCCTATATGTATAACCTCGTGGCAGCCGCGGCAAACCGCAACAACGTCGGCAAGCTTTTGCACTGCGTTCTCTTCGTCATATTCCCAACGCTCGTGCGCCTCCAGCCTGCCTGTCTTTTTTCCGCAAATCATACATTTTCCGCCTGCGCGCGCATAAGCATCTTTGCGCACAACGTCCCACTGCGCGGAAGAAAGTATACTTCTCAAATTAGAATACCAACAGCCGTCCGGCACAAGCTCAAAGCAAAGTTTATATCCCATAACGCGGAAATTATAGCAAATCCGCAAAAAATTTTCAACAAAATACTTTACAAACGTAAAATTCCGCCGTATACTGTATATGATATCAATTTGATATCAAAATAAATTACAGAGGTTTTTTATGAACACTGAGATTAAAGAAAGAGAAATAAAGGGCGTAAACGGCTGGGCAATGCTCCTTGCCGTAATTGCGGGCGTCATTATCGGCGTGATAATGATGATTTTGGGCTTCGTTCTGGTCGGCGGAGACGAAGCTCCCGAAAATCCCTCGTTCTTCGCGCTTTCCGCGGCGGGCGCTATAATTTTTATCATATCGCTCATCTGCATAAACGGGCTGAAAATCCTCGCCCCGAACGAGGGCTTGGTTTTAACGCTTTTCGGCAAATATTACGGAACGCTGAAAACCGACGGCTTTCACTTCGTCAACCCTTTCTGCTCGGCGGCTAATCCCGCAGTTTTCGGCAGATTCGGCAAAAAAGTTTCTTTAAAGGCAATGACCTTAAACAACGATAAGCAAAAGGTCAACGACGAAGAGGGTAACCCCATAGAAATAAGCGTTGTCGTAATCTGGCGCATTAAAGACACCGCAAAAGCCGT
This sequence comes from uncultured Clostridia bacterium, assembly GCA_947175485.1. GTDB lineage: Bacteria > Bacillota > Clostridia > Christensenellales > Borkfalkiaceae > Coproplasma. The sequence continues at coordinate 5,225 of CAMWMZ010000007.1, read as the reverse complement.
GTTCGCCGTGGATAATTATATGAATTACATCTCAACCCAAAGCGACAGCGCCATAAGGCAGGTCGCGCGTCAGTATCCCTACGACGTAAGCGAAAACGGCGACGAAAAATCTCTCCGCGGCTCTTCACAGGAAATCGCCGACGTTTTAAAGGCGGAGCTTCAATCCCGTGTTGAAATGGCGGGCATAGAAATTATGGACGCGCGCATTAACAACCTCGCCTACGCACCCGAAATCGCCGCGGCAATGCTGCAAAGGCAACAGGCTTCGGCAATTATCGCCGCAAGGCAAAAGATTGTGGACGGCGCGGTTTCCATGGTGGATATGGCGCTCAAAAAGCTTTCCGATAACAACATAGTCGAGCTGGACGACGAAAGAAAGGCGGCAATGGTTTCAAATCTTCTGGTCGTCCTTTGCGGCAACCGCGACGCACAGCCCATAGTCAACAGCGGTTCTATTTATTAAGCCTTCACAAAATTTCCGCCCGTATTGCGCACAAAAAATTTCCGCGGTCAGGGGGCGGACAGCCCTCTGACCGCCCCATGTTCTCAATCCTTCCTGCGGCTCAGTCTTTAATGGCACCAATTCGCCTCGGCTAGCCTCAGACGCGCCGAAAGCAAATCGGGCAAACGCGCGTTTTCACGCAGTGCGGCGATTAATTTTTAAGGAGAATTTTTTATGGCAAGATGTCCCCAATGTGAAAGTTCAAACGTCGCCAAAATCGCGTTCCGCGATTACAGCGTAGTATACGCGGTGCCGTTTTTACAGCGCAAAAAAATATTGCCCAAGCACAGCAAAATATTTGCTTACGCGTGCGTTAAGTGCGGACATATATTCGGTTTAACGCTTGAAAAGCCCGAAAAATTCGCGCCTTTTGCGGAAGGGTAATTATGGAATTTCTCTTTGAGCTTTTCGGGGAAATTTTTCTTGAAACGTACCTCGGCTTGGCGGAAATTATCGTGCCCGACAAGGTTTTCAAAAAACGGCACATGGTGCTTTTAAGGGTTTTATGCCTGATAGTCTTGCTCGGTTCGCTCGCGCTTACCGTTGCGGGGATAATATATCTCGTCGGCGGCTTGGGCTTCGTTGCGGGCGTCGCAATGGTTTCAGCCGGCGGGCTGATTATTCTTATCAATATAATACTTTGTGTAATAGTTTTGGCGCACTCGATAAATAAAGAAAACCGCGCGGGGGAAGAGGACGGATCCGAGGATAATTGATGGAAAAAGAAAAGAACGTAAAAAAACAAATACCTTTAAGGGTATCGGAAAATCTCTACGCCGAACTCGAACGCTGGGCAACCGACGAATTCCGCTCGGTCAACGGTCAAATAGAATATCTCCTCACCGAGTGCGTCAAATACCGTAAAAAAGGTAAAAAGGGCTTGACGGAAGAGCGCGCGGAGGATTAAAATATTTTCATGGCAGTTTTAAACGCGGAAGAAATAAAAAGGTTAAAAAAGCGGGAAGCTTTAGGCTATGTGTTCGCGGCGGTAAGCGCCGCCGCGTTCGTATATTTCGCCGTGTGCTTTGCCGCGGCGCAGATTATGGATTTGCCCGCTTTGCGGTTGTCAACGCTGATATGCGCGCCGATAATCGCGGCTGTTTCCGCGGCTGTTTCCGCATATTGCAATCTCAAATACGGCGGAAAAACGGAAAAACTCGTTGAAGAATACGTGCGCGCAGTATTTCTCGAAAACGCGTCTTTAATGCATCCCGAAAAGGAAATTTTAAATTTTGCCTTTAATTTTACCCAAGATAAAATAATATTAAAGGTTAATAAGTTCAAAGAAGAAATAATCTTCGATTTTTCCGCTTTCGGCAAGCTCTCGGCTTTTACGCGTCCTACCGTATCCGCGGCGGTTGCAAACCGACTTTCGCACACGTTTTGTCTGCTAGCCGAACGCGGCGCAAAATATAAAACCGTTTCCTATACCGCCTGCGACGGCGTAAAAGAGGGCAAGCCCGTTTATATAATTCTGAACGGAATTCCGGATAAAAAGGCTTACCGCGCGTATCTTAAAACAAAATGAAAAAAGCGTTTATTTTAAAAAATCCTTATTCGGAGCTTCCGTACGGCAAATACCAGTGCGAAAGGCTGAAATCGGAGCTTGAAGGCCTCGGCGTAAAAACGGATATAATCGCCTTGCCGCTCGGTTTAAGCATAGATAAAAACGGAATAATAAGCTCCGAGCTCAACGGCTACGACTTCTGTATTTTTCTCGATAAGGATAAATACGCGGCACATATGCTCGAATTAACGGGCTTAAGGCTTTTCAATTGCGCCCGCGCGATAGAGTTGTGCGACGATAAAATGCTCACTCATATCGCCCTTTCGGGCAACGGTATAAATATGCCGCAAACAACAGCGGGACTTTTGTGCTATACGCCCGCCGCGGAAATAAAAAACAGCGCTCTCGATAAAATCGAAAGCGCTTTCGGCTATCCCGTAATCGTCAAAGAAAGCTACGGCTCGCTCGGCAAAGGGGTATACAAGGCGGATAACCGCAAACAGCTTGCCGCGCTTTGCGAAAGGGTAAAATGCACGCCGCACCTTTTCCAGAAATTTATAAAAAGCAGTAAGGGCAGGGATATAAGGGTTATCGTTATCGGCGGCAAATGCGTCGCCGCCATGCAAAGAATTTCAAACGGAGATTTCCGCTCCAACATCGGTCTGGGCGGCGCAGGGCAGCCTTATGAAATCGACGGCAGCCTCAACGATATATGCGTACGAACCGCAAAAATCCTGAATCTCGGCTACTGCGGCATAGACGTGCTTTTCGGTGAAAACGGTTATCTCGTCTGCGAGGTAAACTCAAACGCGTTCTTCGGCGGCGTAGAAAAGGCTACAGGGGTAAACGTCGCCCGCGCGTATGCGGAATATATCTGCGGCGAAATCTACGGCAGATAATTTCAATCGGCGTCCGTTTCGTTATACATTTTGTGGAACAGAGCCACCTCTTCGGGGTCTAAATGAATTCTCTGGAACAATCCCGTGTAATCGTTCGCGCTTGCGCAATCCTTGTAAACTTCGTCAATCATCTTGTTCTGTCTGGGTTTTTTCATACTTAAAGTATTTCCCTCCGCGCGTTTAATTATGCGGGAGGGCTTGTTTTTTTCCGCGCGCGGTATTATAATAGCTCTATGAAATACGTTCTGGCAATCGATCAAGGCACTACCAGCACCCGCGCCATAATCTTCGATAAGCGCGGCAATATTGCGGCAAGCGCACAGCAGGAGTTCCGCCAAATTTATCCCGAACCCGCGTTTGTGGAGCATTCCCCGCAGGATATATTGGGGTCTACGGTCGCCGTCGTGGGCGAAGCTCTGGTCCGCGCCAACATAACCGCGCGCGATTTGGCGGCAATCGGTTTGACCAACCAAAGGGAAACAACTCTCGTCTGGGATAAAAAAACGGGCAAGCCCGTATATAACGCAATCGTTTGGCAATGCCGCAGAACCGCGGACTTTTGCGAAAAGCTCCGCCGCGACGGCTTTTCCGAAAAAATTTACAACAAAACGGGGCTCGTGCCCGACGCGTACTTTTCGGCAACCAAAATCAAATGGATTTTGGATAATGTTGAGGGCGCGCGCCAACGCGCGGAACGGGGAGAGCTTGCTTTCGGCACTGTCGATACTTATCTGCTGTGGCAGCTTTCAAAAGGTAAAATTTTCGCCACCGATTACACTAACGCAAGCCGTACCATGCTCTTCAATATCCACACGCTCAAATGGGATAAAGAGCTGTTACGCCTTTTCGATATACCCGCCTCTATGCTGCCCAAGGTTTATCCGTCAAGCCATAAATTCGGGTTTACGGACGCAGGCTACTTCGGCTCGCCCGTGCCGATATGCGGCGTCGTGGGCGATCAGCAGGCGGCGCTCTTCGGTCAACTTTGCACCGAAGCGGGCGACGTTAAAAATACCTACGGCACGGGTTGTTTCCTTTTGATGAACACGGGCGGAAAGGCGGTAAAAAGCCGCAACGGGCTCGTGACTACGTTGGGGGCTACGTCGGGCGATAAGCCTTGTTACGTGCTCGAAGGCTCTGTATTCGTCGGCGGCGCGGTCGTGCAATGGCTGCGCGACGAAATGAAAATCATCGCCTCGTCCGAAGAAAGCGAAGCCTTGGCAAATTCCGTCAAAAACAGCGCGGGGGTTTACGTAGTTCCCGCCTTCACTGGTCTGGGCGCGCCCTATTGGAACGCAGAAGCAAGGGGAACTGTTACGGGTATAACCCGCGGAACAAACCGCGCCCATATCGTGCGCGCCGCCCTGGAAGGGGTTGCATACGAGGTGTGCGACCTCGTTCAGGCTATGGAAAAGGACGCGGGCGTCAAAATTTCCAATCTTGCCGTTGACGGCGGCGCAAGCAAAAACGGATTTTTAATGCAGTTTCAGTCCGATATTTTAAACTGCACGGTCAAAAGGCCGAAAATTTCGGAAACAACCGCTCTCGGCGCCGCGTATCTTGCAGGGCTGTCCGCAGGCTATTGGAGCGGAGTGGAGGAGCTGAAAAAAAACGCCTCCGCCGGCTGTGTCTTTACCCCCGCCATGAAAGAGGCGCAAAGGCTCGCCCTTTTAAACGGCTGGAAATCCGCCGTCGCCCGCAGCTTACTTTAAATAATTCCACAATTTCTAATACAAGAGGTTAATATGCATAAACTGTACGAGCTGTGCGGTAAGTTTTTTGATTTTTCGGAGATCGGCGAAAGTATAGGCGCAGACTTGCCGTGTTTTAAGAATGCTCTAAAAACCTTCCTCAACAGCGGGAAAAAGGACGACGCGTTCGTCGTCTACTTTTGCTTTAACGAAATTTTCAAGCTTTTTGGGGAAGGCTACGATAACGTGCGCAAACTTATGGAAACGCTCTCCGACCACGAATACCATACCGGCGAATTGTTGTCAAAACACCGCGACCATTATTCTCATTCCGTCTACGTTTTCGCGCTCGGGCTCGCCGTCTATGCAAACGATAAAACTTACCGCGCCGCTTTTACAAAATTTTACGGCGGGGCTTCGGCTGCCTGCTTTCTCAGGCTGTGGGGAGCGGTCTCGCTCTTTCACGATATCGGCTATCCCTTTCAGCTCGCTCACGAACAAATTAAAAATTACGCCGAAGAGCTGTGGGGAAAAGGTGAAAAGCCTTACGTTTCATATGGTAATATGATGTCTCTTATACAAATCTCCGAGCCCACGAGAGTAAGGCGAAGGGGGGTTGGCGTGTT
>CAMWMZ010000006.1 GCA_947175485.1 uncultured Clostridia bacterium | reverse complement strand
TTTAACATTTTTTATAGTTTTTTTATGCTTTCACCGCGGTATATACGGCAAAAAAGGGCAAAAAAAAGCCCAACCGCTTATAAAAGCTCATGGCGGGAAAAATGCGGCACTTCGCACCGTCGCGCCAAGGTTGGGACGGATTTGCCTTCCGTTCAAAACAAATAAACTTCGGGCAGGACGGTAACCCCCTTCATCTCAAATCTAATCGGTTTCTCCGACGGTATCGGGAGAAATACAGGAATAACTTGTCTTTTGTGTAACAAGCGAGTGAAGCGCGGGGCGCACACCATAGCTATTGTTCGTATTATTGTTGTTGTTGTCACCGGACGAATTAAGTATGTACGCATTGTTAGCGTTGTTGTTGTTACCGGAACGCAACCAACTACACCAGTTAATTAAACAAGGTTACCGCCCTTATAAAGAACGGCTTATATACCGTACTTTAACGGAAATATTAAGTTGTTAACAGTTTTCGGGGTCAGCGGGAACGGCGGGGAAATCCACCCAGAATTCGGAGCCTTTTCCGACCTCGCTATCCACTCCGTAATCGAACGAGTGGTTATCTAAAATTGCTTTTGCTATATTCAGCCCCAAGCCCGTGCCCTTTACGGGGCGGACGTGGTTTTCTTTTACGCGGTAATATCTGTTCCAGATTTCGGGCAAGTCTTCTTTTGCGATGCCTTTGCCCGTATCGCGGACGGAAAATCTTACGCGCTTTGCGTCCATGCTAGATTTAAGGCTTATATATACGGTTTTATCTTCGCCCGTGTAGTTTGCCGCGTTGCCCAAAAGGTTGTAAATTACCTGACTGATTTTTTCGGAATCGGCGCGGGTATACATATTCGCGTCGATATCAACCATTATAGTATAACCCAGACTTTCCTGCAAGTATCCGAACTTATTAATTATGCCGTAAAGCAATTCGGTTAAGTTGAAAACTTTGAGTTTAAGCTCCGCGATATTTGATTGAAGCTTTGAAACGCTTAAAACGTCGTTTACAAGCCCTGTGAGGCGGTCCGCCTCGTCTATGATGACCTGCAAATGCTTTTCCCGCTTTTCTTTGTTATCGCCCGAAATTTCTTTAATCATAGAAGCGTACGCTTTTATCATAGTGAGCGGGGTTTTTAAATCGTGGGAAACGTTGGCAAGAATTTCACGCTGGAAATCGCCGCTTTTTTTGACCTCGTCGCGCACGTAATTGAGCGTATCGGAAAGGCGGGCAAGCTCTTTATAGTCCAGATTTGTAAATTCCACTCCGTAATCGCCCTTTGCAAGACATACGGCTGTATCCGACATGGTTTTAAGCCCGCGCGTAAGCTTTTGCGACAGCGCGAGAGAAAGTAAAAACGCAAGCAGGAAAACGCCAACCCCGATTAACAGCATATAAAGCTGTAAATTGCCGACCGTGTCGCGGACGATTTTTATGGAGTAGCTTATATATAAATAATGAGGCGCGCCCGCGTAAGCCACCTTGGAAACGTAGTTAACGGCGTCGGCGGTGCGGTATACCTCCCAAAAGCCGATATCTTCGTTGACGATAAAGCGGGTTTTAATATCCTGAAAGCTGCGGTGGGCTTCTGCGTTTTCATAATAATCTTTCGGCGCGACAACCTGCCAGTCACCGTTTATCAAAACGACCTCCACTCCCTCTTTGCGGTTGCGGGCGATAATCAGTTCTATACTGTAAGGGCGGGCAAGCTCGGCCTCCACCTCTTTGCCGATTGAGGTTATTCTGTCTGCCGCCTGCTTTTCAAGCGCGGTTGAAACTATTATGCCGAAAACTATTTCTATGAGCAAAATCAAAAGAAACGCAACCAGACAGAAATATCCCAACATAACCCGATTTACGCTTTTTATGCGCCTGAGCTTTTTCAGTCCGGATTTCGGGTTTTCGCCGTTCAACAGCATTGCGCCTTTATCAGACTTCAAATTTATACCCCAAACCGCGTAAAGTTACGATAAACTTGCGGTATTGCTTTAAATTGGAACGGAGCATTTTTATGTGGGTATCAACCGTTCTGTCGTCGCCGTAAAAATCAAAGCCCCATACGTCCATCAAAAGCTTTTCACGCGTGAGCGCGACCCCTTGGTTTTTAACAAAGTAAAATAAAATTTCGTATTCTTTGGGGGTGAGCTCCGCCTTTTCACCGTCTACGAAAACGTTGCGCCCGACCATATCTATTTTCAAGCCCTCGAAGGTGAGAACGTCGTTTTCGGGGTTTTCCTGCACGGCGCCGCGTTTTAAAACCGCGTGAATACGCGCCATTACCTCTTTAGGGGAGAAAGGCTTTGTAACGTAATCGTCGGCGCCGATTTCAAAACCGAAAAGCTTATCGTATTCTTCTCCGCGCGCAGAAAGCATAATCACGGGGATATTTTTCACCTTTTTAATTTCTTTAACCGCGGAAAAGCCGTCGAGCTTGGGCATCATTACGTCCATCAAAATAATATCGAAGTCGTTTTCACGGCAGAGCTTTACCGCCTGCATACCGTCTTCCGCCTCGTATGCGGTTCCGCCCTCGAACTCTACGTATTCTTTCAATACTCCGCGTATCATTTCTTCGTCGTCAACGATAAGTACTTTCATTTTTATCTCCTTTTCTTGCGTTGTAAATTACTGCACCTTATACAAAAATATACAGCTTTCTTATAATAAACCGTTTAAATAAGCGTGAAAATTAGGTGAAAATTCACGTTGCTTTACGTCTTATTTCAACAGCCACGGACAGTTTAACATAAAAATTTTTTTTAGTCAATATACGAAAAACCGTTGACAAGCGTATTTAGGAGTGATATTATAGTAAAGCAAACATTTGTTCGTTTACCGTAAATTCGGGTATTTTTATGCGGTAAACGGCTTATTTTGAGGAAATACGCTTATGTTGGACGCCGAAAGACTTGAAATTTTAACCGAAAGCGCGAAATACGACGTATCCTGCTCTTCTTCCGGTTCTAATCGGGTAAACAAGAACCGCGGGTTGGGCAACGGTTCCGTCGGGGGAATATGCCACTCCTTCACCCCCGACGGAAGGTGTATTTCTCTTTTGAAAATACTGATGAGTAACGAGTGCGTATACGACTGCGAGTACTGCCCGAACAGACGCAGTGCGGACGTGCCGCGGGCAAGACTTACGCCCGACGAGATTTGCGAGCTTGTTATCAACTTTTATAAGCGCAATTATATCGAGGGGCTTTTCCTCTCTTCTGCCGTTTTTGAAAACCCCGATAAAACTATGGAGCTTTTGTGTGAAACGGTGATTAAGCTGAGAAAGCTTTATAATTTCAACGGATATATTCATTTAAAGGGCATACCGCACGCGGACAGCACTTTGATTTTCAAGGCGGCGCGTATGGTTGACAGAATGAGCTATAATATAGAGCTGCCCAGCGAACAATCTTTGAAGCTGCTTGCGCCGCAAAAGACGAAAAAAAGCCTTTTACTGCCGATGAAGAGCTTACGCGACGCAATCATTTACGATAAGGAAAACAAAATACACAGCAACCGCGTTTTGCCCGCGGGGCAAACAACGCAAATGATTATAGGGGCTTCGCCCGAAAGCGACGGGCAGATTTTAAAGCTGACAGAAGCGCTTTACCGCAATATGGGACTGCGGCGGGTTTATTATTCTTCTTATATCCCCGTAGTGCAAAGCAACAAACTGCCCTCCGCAGGCGCGGGGCTTTTGCGCGAACACAGACTTTATCAGGCGGATTGGCTTATAAGGTTTTACGGATTTGACGTAAACGAAATCGTGGCGGAAAATGAAAATCTTTTACAGGAATACGACCCGAAATGCGCGTGGGCTTTGAAAAATATGCACCTTTTCCCCGTGGAAATAAACACCGCTCCGCTTGCGGTTTTATTGCGTGTGCCGGGGATTGGCGCAAAAAGCGCATACAAAATCGTGGAAGCGCGGAAATTTTCAAAGCTTGATTTTGATAATCTTGCAAAAATGCGCATAGTATTAAAGAGGGCTAAACACTTTATAACGTGCAAGGGGAAATTTTTCGGTTCCGAAAGCTTAGCTCAGGTTAAGACCTCTCTTCTTCTTGCGGGCTCTGCCGAAATAACCGAACAGATTTCAATGTTTTCCGAAAGTTCGGTTGCGCTTTCCGCTTTGACCGGCGAAATTTAAATTTATTGCATTGAGCTTGCCGAAATAATCCGCTGTTTTTATATTTTTTCGGCTTAACAGAAATTAAGCCGGCGTACATATTATGAAAATTTTTATTTGCGACGGAACGCCCGATTGCTTTTTTACCGCCGTATTTTATGCGTTTAAAGAAAAGGATTGCGTAATCACTTCCAACAGCGAGGTACAGCTTTCTCTTGACAGCGAGGTTATACGCATTGAAAACGATACCGAAAAAAGCGAACGCGTAAAACAAGGGATTTTACGATACGACAACGAAGCCGTTAACGATATTATGCTTGCCTTGCGAAGCTGCGACCCGCTGCGCGAGCAAACGGCTTTGGAATATATACGCAGGCTTTTGCAGTTTAAATCCCCCGTTAAAAAAGCATATAATTTGCCCGAAGTAATCGATTTCAACGAGATTATATATAAAATTACGGGTGAAACGCATCGGTTAAAGGGCTTATTAAGGTTTATGGAAAGCGCAAACGGTGCGTTTTACGCCCCTTATTCGCCCGACAACGACATAACGGAGTTGCTTATGCCGCACTTTGCGGAAAGATTTAAGGCGGAAAAGTTTGTTATACACGATTTGAAGCGCAAAAAAGCGGGAATGTATAACGGACACGAATGGATTATGGGTTACGCCGGCGAAGCGGAGATTTATTTATCCGAATATGAGCGCGCGTTTGAAACGCTTTGGAAAAAGTATTATAAAGCGGTGAATGTAAAAGAACGCCCCCACGAACGGCAAATGAAGCGCAGTATGCCCGTGAGATATTGGAAGCATCTGCCCGAAAAAAACGATTTTGAATAAAACGGAAATTTAAAAAAGCTCTTACCAAAAAGGCAAGAGCTTTTTACTTTTCCCATTCCACAAGTTCGTCCAAAGTTACGTCAAATATATCGGCAAGCTTACAAAGCGTGTAAATATCAGGAGTGCTATAACCTGTTTCGTAGTTAGATACAAGGCTCTTTTTTCCGTTTAATTTTTCAGCCAACTCCTCTTGCGTCATTTTAAATTGTTTTCTGTAAAATTTAATATTTTCTGCAATTTTTACTTTCATTTACTTTACAAAAGTACAAGATATTTGTATAATAAAAACAGAAGTTCAAGAAACTTGTACTTTAAGCATGTACAAAAGAGGGGCAAGTTATGCAACAGAAAAAATGGCAAGAGAAAAGATTTTCAGTAATCAAAGGCGATAAGTGGTTGACCTATTTCGGCAAAAAAAATTTCGGCTGGACGTATGAAGGAACCGAAACCTGTCACGACGGCTATGACGTGAACACTACCTACGATTCGTACGGATCACACAGTACGGTTACAGAAAGGTTTACAACGTCCATGGTTTTTTGCAGATTAAAACCTTATACCGGCAATATTATTTTTCGCTTTGCGGAATTTTTATATAATATAGTAACTTTTGTCAGACGGACTATTCTTACTCTTATGCCTCTTGTACTCTTTGCAGGTATAATCTGGATTATAACAATGGTAGCATGCGACAATATGAGCGGTTTTAATTTGCTTACCGAAATACTTATCACATACGCTCTGCCGATTGTAGGCACAACTCTTGCTTTATCGTTCGGACTTCCTCTTGTAGGCTTAATTTTGAGAAAAATGTTTAGAATAGACGAAAAAAACGAGTGAAATTGAAATAACCGATAAAATACGCCCCGCACGTCTAATACGTGCGGGGCGGTTTTTTTACTTCTTATTTATCTTTTTCATTATTTTATTAAAAAATTCTGTGAGATAGTTGTTTTCCAGCTGCTCTATTTTTCCGTTATCGGCAGCTTGGGTCAAATTACGGTCAATCGGCAACTTTGCAACGTTCGGTATACCGTATTCCATGGCAATCGCGTCAACGTTACTTTCCCCGAATATTGAAATTTTTCTTCCGCAATCAGGGCACTCTATATAACTCATATTTTCGACAATGCCCAAAATGGGAATATTCATCATCTGCGCCATATTTACTGCTTTTTGCACAATCATTCCCACCAAATCCTGCGGGGTAGTCACCACCACTATACCGTCTATGGGAATACTTTGGAAAACGGTCAAAGGCACGTCGCCCGTACCGGGAGGCATATCAATAAACATTATGTCAACGCCCGTCCAGATAACATCCGTCCAAAATTGAAGAACGGTGCCGGAAATCAAAGAGCCGCGCCATACAACCGGTTCTGCTTCGTTTTCAAGAAGCACGTTCATCGACATAACCTGCACCCCGCCTTCGGTAACAACGGGTAAAATGCCGTTATCAGAGCCCATAGCCCTTTCTGTTACTCCGAACATTCTGGGAATTGAAGGGCCAGTGATGTCGGCGTCCATAACCGCCGTTACTTTTCCGCTGTTCTGCGCCGCGGACGCAAGCAGGGCACAAGTCATAGACTTACCTACGCCGCCCTTACCGCTGACCACGGCAATTACCTTTTTAATATCGCTCATTTCATGAGGTTTTTTCAAAAGACTTTTTTTATCACGCGAGGAACAGCTTTCACCGCAAGAAGAACAATCGTGATTACAATCTGCCATAAAATCCGCCTGTATAATTTTTATATATTTTAAGTTATAGGCAAAAAATTGTCAAGCTATTAAAAAAGCTTGCAAAAAACTTATAAATCACTTATACTTAATGAGCTGTGCTAAGTGGGGAGTTTGCGGTGCCCTGAACCTGCAATCCGCAATAGCAGGACCGAACGTCTTTCCCGACGAAGCAAGTGGAAGGCTGCGCCTTATAAGGAGCGTTGATATCAAGGTCTTATGCAACCGTCAACTGCGAACCGTGTCAGGACAGGGATGTAGCAGCACTAAACAGACCTGACGGTGTGCCATAAGGTTGCTTTGAAGGAGCTACCTGTAAGGTTTACGCTTCGGCTTGTTTCGGCAAAAAAGACTGCACAGTATTCTTTAAAAACAACCGCCCGCGATTTAATCGCGGGCGGTTTGAATTTTATGGTAAATATTATTTTTTAAACATTATCTTTTCGCTTTTAAACATAAACGCAAGCAGAACGACAAATGCTGCGGTTATAACCAAGTTTGAAATAATCGAAAGCGCAAAACCAAGCGGATTGACGGAAAACGACATTATCGAAGACATGGCAAGACCGCTGCCGAGCAACGGCACAATGTATATGGCGACGTGCGGCACGTTACCGGCAAAAAACATAGTAGCCATTCCGAGTACTATTACCAAAATCATCAAAGGACTGATAAGCGAGCCCGCCTCTTTAACGCTTTTAGCGTACGCGGAAACTACCGAAAAAGCTGAAATTATTACAAGCACAACAGAAATTATTATTGCAAGCACCATAAAGTAATCGCCTACGGAATAGAATGCCGCCGCTTCAGCGCCAACCATTCCCCCCATTAGTTTTGGCAAAGACAAAATTACTCCGAGAAAGCTTGAAATTCCGCTCAACAGCGCGAAACACGTCAAACTTATAATTTTGCCGAGAGCAAGCTCTACCCTCCTAATCGGAGTAATAAGCATGGTTGCCATAGTTCCTCTTTCCTTTTCACCCGCTATGGATTCGGGCGCAACCGCTATACACCCCGAAGCAAGCAAAGCGAACATGAGCATAGGCATAATTGTTGACATTAAATTACCTGTAATATCGCGCCCCGTAGCCAAATCGAATTTATCCGAAGCCGCGTTCACAGTAAACGCCGACGTGTTAATCTGCCCGAGCACAGCAGTTACAAAAGTATAACCGTATACCGAGTTGCGCTCGGCTGAATTGTAAAATATTTTGACGTCGGGCGGAGTTGCAGTCCCAATTGTTTGAGAAAAATCCGAGGGAAATACCACTACTATATCCAGCTCGCCTTCCGTAACAGCCTTTTTCGCTTCTTCAAGCGACGGTTTTTCGGTTATTTCGAGTATTGACGAAAACGTTTCCTCTAAATTTTGCGGTGCGGCAACTATATAAGCCTTGGGCTTATAATTTTCGTCCACGCTTTCCATACCAGAAAACACCGTGCCCATAAGCGAGTATACCGCAAAAATGAGCAATCCCGGCAAAAGCACGGTTATAACCATTCTTTTATCCTTGAAAAAACGGGAGAATTCTTTCTTTATTATTGTAAATATATTTTTCATATCCTGTCCCCCGTGGTTTTTTCATAAAGCTCAAAAAACGTATCTTCAAGATTTTTTTCTTTAGTCAGGTTTTCAAGCGTATCCAAAGCAATAAGCTGTCCGTTTATTATAATTCCGACTCTGTCGCAAAGCTTTTCTACAAGGCTGAAAATGTGGGTTGAAAGTATAATTGTTTTTCCCTCCGCGCGCAGCTCTTCCAGAAAATCGGTTACAACCTTTGCCGTTAAAACGTCAAGTCCGTTTGTCGGCTCGTCGAAAATAATCAGTTCGGGGTCGTGAACAATAGAAATTACAAGCGAAACCTTTTGCTTCATACCGGTGGAAAGGTTGCCGAACTTAACTTCGGCAAATTTATCTATACCGAATTTTGAAAATAACACTTGCCTTCTTTGCGCTGCCGTAGTTTTATCAACTCCGTAAAGTTCGCTGAAAAAGCCGAAAAGATAATTCGGGGTAAAAAAATCTTCAAGCTTAAGCTCGCTTGTAAGAAAGCCTATTTTCCGGCGCACTTCGTTTTCTTCGTTTATAATGCTTTTGCCGTCGATAAAAGCATTGCCGCCGTCGGGTTTTATCAGGGTGGCAAGCATTCTCAATGTTGTGGTTTTGCCTGCGCCGTTTGGACCTAACAGCCCGAAAATTTCACCTTTGTATGCCGAAAAGGTCAAATCATTAACCGCTACCTTTACTTTTTGGTACGTTTTTTCGAGTTTTTGTTGTTTTCTTGAAAGATTAAAACTTTTTTTCAAATTTTCTACTTTTAATATTTCCGTCATATTGTTACCTAAAATTAATATATATTATATTGAACATTTCGTTCAAAGTCAAACAAAATCGGAACATTTTGTTCTAATATGGCGATATGAACAAATTCGGAGAAAGATTAAGGGAATTGCGCACGGATAATTGCTATTCGCGCGCGCAGCTTGCAAAAAACCTAAATGTTTCCGCAAGGCTTATCGCGTATTGGGAAAACGGACAAAGAGAGTGCAGTTTCGACACGCTGATCAGCATAGCCGAATTATTCGGAACAAGCACGGATTTCCTTTTGGGCAAGTCAGATTACTGAAAATTATAAAGAGTTCGGGAATAATTTCCCGAACTCTTTTTATTTAAGGATTAAAAAATGTAAAATGAAGAACCAGACAAGTTATTGCCATAAGCACGAGATATAAGCTGAACCACTTATAATTTGCTTTTTTGATTATTTTAAGCATCACCTTTATGGCAAACAGCCCTGCGATGGCGGAAATGATAAATCCCAACGCAACGCTCCAACCGAGTGTAGCTCCTCCGCTTACAAAGCTTTCCTGTATTTCTCCGCTGCGAAGCCCCATAAACAGCTCTATTACGAAGCTGCCGAGTATTACGGGAATACTCATTATAAACGAGAATTTGGCAACGTCTTCACTTTTACAGCCTGCAAGCGTTCCTGCGCAAATAGTCGAACCGCTTCTTGAAATACCGGGGAGAACCGCAAAAGCCTGGGCAACCCCCATAGGGATTACGGTTTTAAAGCATAACGGCAATTGGTTTTGTCTGCGCTTTACCACCGTTTCCGTTACGAAAAGCAGTGTTGCCGTTACAAGGAAAAATACGCAAAGTATTATCCCCATGTACTGCGGGTTCAAAAGTATTTCGTCCAAATCCAGAACTTTGAATACTATACCTGCAACCGCCGCGGGGACCGAGGCAAGCACAAGAAACCCCAAAGTTTTGAACGGTTTTTTAAACAATTCGAGAATATCGCGCCAAAATACCACGCACACGGCAACTAAAGTGCCGAGGTGAAGTATAATCGTAAAAAACAGCGCTATATCGTTTTCGCTAATCCCGAAAACGCCCTGAAAAAAGGCGACGTGCCCCGACGAAGATACCGGTAAAAATTCAGTTAAGCCCTGCACCAAGCCGAGAATTACAGCCTGCCAAATTTCCATATTAAACCTTACTTATCTAATTCAAGCAAATCTTTATAGGTGTTTTCGTATTTTGTAACAGTGTTTCCTTCAAGATTAAGCGCCGTTATAATCTGCGTTCTTCTTGTTGAAGAAATATCTTTAAGGTCGTTATTTTTTATCCATTCGTAGAAAATATTTTCAAACGTGCCCTTAACCTTTACATTGTTTTTCCAATCGGGGGTATATTGCGCAACGCCCGTGTTGTCAAACGTGTATGTTACGTAAATAAGATGCCAGCCGTAATCTCCGGCACAAACCGCAAAATTGCCCGCGCCCTTGTTTATCGCCTCGTGAGCGGCGTACTCAAACTCTTTAATATAGCTTGTATCGCCCGCGTCAACCGAATAACCGACGTATTGCGAAAGAACACCCGTATCGGTTGTATAAGCGTACTGCAGCTCGTTAACTGCGGCAAGCGCTTTGTATTGCTCGCTCGCCTGAGAGTTTTCTCCGTCCTTTTTGAAGAGGTTTTCTCTGTTATAGGCTTCGCTGTTATTAGTAAATCCTACGCTGCCCGTTGCATAAATGAAGTTGGAGTAATCAATTTTATCCTTGCCGCTTACCTTTTTATAAAGAGCCGTTTTATCGTTCTTGATTGCGTCGCCGTAATTTTGAGTGAGATTGACCGTTACCGTTGCGCCGCTTGCATATTCTACGTAGGCTTTGAATTCGTCAAGCATTGCGTTCATATCAAGCGTTTCGGGCGCAAGAATGTAATCGTCTTTGCTTTTTACGACTTTTCCGTTATAAGCGTATTTACCGTAATATTTATCCAACTCTTCGTATCTTTTGGTATTGGTGAGGTTGTTTTCAAAGAAAAGATATTCTCTACCGTTATTTTTACCGTAAAATTCAGCGGAGGCGTCAGCCTTGAACGCGTATTCCTTTTCTCCGTTGAACCAAGCCGAACGCTGGTCGGTAGTTGTAATCTGGTTTAAAATTTCGTTTCTTGCAATATAATATTCGGGTTTGTATCCGCCGTCGAGCTCACTGTCTGCATACTGCGATTGCAACGCTTTAAGCTGCGCGCTTTGGGTTGCGCTGAACGGAAGCAGAATATTGTATACAAATCCGTATTTTCCCGTATCCTGAGTATCGGGAGCGTAAAGCACGAAGCTGCTGTCGTTCATATTGCCGAGAGCGGAAGAAAACGCGCTTTCGTCTTTGCCGTACGTTCTTGTTTGAAGCCCGAGCTTATCTTCATAAATAGCCTGAACATAAGCATAAGCTTCGTCGCCTTCGCCGTTTGTCAAAAGCTCTTCCTGGTCTTCTTCGTAAATGTCGTAATATTTATTTATAATCTGTTGCTCGAGCTGGGTTGCGTATTCGTCCTCTATATACTGCAAAGAAAGAATGTCCCTGAGATTTTCGTTATTGTTTACAAGCGTAAATCCGGAAGATGCAAGCGAACTGATAAAATCGTTATACGCTCTTATTCTGGTTACACGCGTAGTGCCTTTAACGGGATCTTTTTGATAGACGCCGCTGTCCGCAAGCAAATAATTTTTATAACCGGTATAAACGTTATAATCAAGCTTGCCTTCCTCGGTTTTGGGATAGTAATCTTCCCTTTCGGTATCTACGCCTGCAGGCGTAGAACGTGTATCCGTTCCAGCGGAAGAGCTGTCTTCTTTAATTATTCTCTTTTCATACGAATCGATTGCAGAGTTAATAGAAGAATAAAGCGAATATTTTGCAATATATACCTCGTCGCTGTATTCAACATTGTCTTTACCGACGTTTACGCTCCCTAAAAGCCATTCGTATTTTTGCGTTTGGGAAGAGAAAGCGTTGTATTCGGCGATAATCTGAGCCGACGTCTTGCCTTCCTTTTCCGCCTTGTCGTTCAAAAGATACAAAGTGGAATACTGGGTTAAAACGCTGTTTTCTACAAGGCTGTTAACAAGCATATTGAAAACCTGTTCATAGGTCTGCCCGTACTGATTGACGTAAGTAGAGCCCACGTTTAAAAAGTATGCGATAAGCTCCCTTTTTATTACCTTGGCAGTGCCTACCGCGTCTTTAAATTCTTTAAGCTCGCTGTCAAGCGCCGCCGCATTGGCAACGTTTACCTCCGCGATAACCTGATTCATATCCGCGGCGGTATTCGAAGATACCAAAGAACATCCGCTCAAAGTTGCGGCAAGCGCCACCGAAGTTGCAAGAACGCCGCTTATAATTTTTTTCTTTCCCATAAATTTCTCCGAAAGATAGAATACTGAAAATACTAACCACTATTATATAGGTTTTTGAGTGATTAGGCAAATCTTTTTTGTGAATTTTAGTTAAAACTTAATGCAAATTTCAAAAATTTGGTCATATCGAGCATAGTTTTGGATGGCGTTGAGCGCGGTTCGAATATAATTAAAGGCGCTTTTGCCATAGAAAGCTTAACTATTCCCTTGTATTTATCGAGCGCGGCGGCAAGCCTGTTATCGTTCAAAGACTGCAAAGATGGCAATTCCAACGCGCCTTCGGTGCCGTCTACCGATATTTTTTTAACGTTGAATTTCGCGGCGAAAGATTTCAGAACGGCGATAATCAATAGGTTTAAAACCTCGTCGGGCATTGTTCCGTAATTATCTTCTATCGATAAGCAAACGCGCTTGTAATCTTCCACCGAACGTATTTCCGCAATCTGTTTGTAACAGTCAAGCCTGCCCGCACTGCTTTCTACATAGCTTTCGGGAATATACGCAGTAGCTTTTACGTCAAGCTCGGTAGAAAGCTGCTTATCGCCAGTCAATTCTTCTTTTAAAAGCTTTGAATAGAGCTCATAGCCGACTTTGTCCATATGCCCGTGTTGTTCCGCACCGAGAACGTTGCCTGCGCCGCGTATTTCCAAATCGCGCATTGCGATTTTAAACCCTGAGCCGAGCTCGGTAAAGCGCATAATCGCTTTAAGCCTTTCGGTTGCGTCGCTCGTAAGCACTTTAGATGGTTTGAATGTGAAATAAGCCTGCGCAAGCCTAGAACCGCGGCCGACTCTCCCGCGCAGTTGATAAAGCTGGGAAATACCCAACCTGTCCGCATCGATAACGATAATGGTATTTGCGTTAGGCAAATCGATACCGTTTTCGATAATGGTTGTAGTCACGAGAATATTCTTTTCGCCGCGGTAAAATGAAAACACAGCGTTTTCGAGCGTATCCCTGTCCATTCTGCCGTGGGCGTAACATATCTTGCCCTCCGGAATTATTTCCGCTATTCTTCCCGCAAAAGAAGAAATGCTTTCCACGCGGTTATAAAGAATAAAAACCTGACCGCCTCGCGAAATTTCACGTATGCACGCGTCGCGTATCAACGTTTCGCTTTCTTCAACCACGTACGTCTGCACAGGAAGCCGCTTCGACGGCGGCGTGTTTATGGTGGAAATATCGCGTATGCCCGCCAAAGACATATGAAGCGTGCGCGGTATGGGCGTAGCGGTCATGGTAAGGCAGTCTATATTCTTTTTAACGTGCTTAATTTTTTCTTTATGCTCTACTCCGAAGCGCTGTTCCTCGTCAAGAACAAGCAACCCCAAATCATAAAATTTTACATCCTGCGATAAAAGCCTGTGAGTGCCGATTATCAAATCTATATTGCCCTCGGCAAGCTCTTTTAATATCTTTGCCTGTTTAGCAGGAGTTTTAAAGCGGTTTAAGGCTTCCACTCTTACCCCGAATTCCTTAAAGCGTTCCAAAGCCGTTTGAAAATGCTGTTCGGAAAGTACGGTCGAAGGGCACATAATAGCCGCCTGTTTGCCGCCGAGCACACACAGATATACGGCGCGGAGCGCGACTTCGGTTTTGCCGTATCCAACGTCACCGCACAAAAGTCTGTCCATTACCTTTTCCGAGCACATATCCGCTTTAATTTCTTCAATCGACGTAAGCTGGTCAGGAGTTTCTTCGTATTCGAACGCGTTTTCGAATTCCTCCATCATTACGGAATTTTCGGGAAAAGCAAATCCCCTTTTAGCGCTCCGTTCCGCATAAAGCTCTTTGAGGTCGAAAGCCAGTTTTTTTATCGACTGCTTTACTCTTTCTTTTATCCTTTCAAACTCCGCGCCGCCTATTTTCGAAAGCGCGGGATTTCCGTCGCCGACGTATTTGGAAAGAATATCCATCTGCTCGACGGGAACGTACAAAACGTCGCCGCCCTTGTATTCGATTGAAAGATATTCCTTTATTCCGTCGGTAGTTTCGATTTTGTTCGTGCCCGTTATCTTGCCGATACCGTGCTTTTCGTGAACACAATAATCACCGATTTCGGGGGCGGTGAACATATCGCCGCGCCGCTTTCTTATGCGCTTTGTTACAGCCTTTGTGTAAAGATCGGAGCTGCCGATTATTACAAGCTTGCATTCGTGAAGAATAAGACCTCTCGGCATTTCTTCAGAGCTTACCGCCACCCCGCGCAAAGCCTGTAATCTGTCGGGCACAGGATAAACGGGCAAATACTCGTCAGTAAGCGCGGAGCTCAATTTTTCATATCTTTGCACACTGCCGGCAAACGCAAGCACTTTGTATCCGTTTGAAAGCCAGCCCTTTACGTCCGTGATAAACTGCGGCATACCGTTGAGATAAGACGGCACGGGAGTTGAACGCAAATTGTAAGTTTTAAGCGGACGGAAAAACGCAGTGGACGAAGTAAAATTCTGCACGGCCAAACAGCGATAGCTTTTAAACCCTTCTATAAGTGCTTCGGGAGAAACCATCTGGTCAACGGAAAACGAAAAAGCCTCCCCGCCCTTTTTCAAATCGTTCACACGTTCGCAATGCTCTTTATACAGCCCTTCGAGCTTGTCGTTCAAAAGCTTGCATTCGTCAAAGATTATAAGCGTATTTTTATCTGTTAAATCGAATATATTGCGGGTGCAATCAAGCAAGGGAGCCAAAAACGAAGCGCCCGAAAAGCTTGCGCTCCGCGACATTTTTTCAGTGATATCGTCGGCAATCGATTTAGCTCTTTCATATGCTTTTGCATTCGGGACATGCTTGATTTCTTTATTCAATACGCTTATAATTTTTTCACGATCGCGCGCGGATATTGCAATATCCGTAGCGGCTATAACCGTAAGAGAAGCTTCCTCTTGCAGCCTTTCGCCGGAAACCGCGTCATAAGGTCTTATTTTTTCAACCGTATCGCCGAAAAAATCAATGCGCACCGGATTTTCACAGTTTATCGGAAATATATCCAGAATATCTCCTCTTACGGCAAAGCAACCCTTATTATCTGCGGCATATTCGCGAACGTATCCCATTTCCACAAGCTTTTTCTGCAATGCGGAATAGTTCAATTCTTCCCCCGCGGCAAAGGTTACCGCGTTGATTTCGGCGGGGAACGTCTGCATCACCGCCTCTATATCGCAAACAACTATTTCCGCACCGTGCAACATAGCGTAAACCGCACATATCCTGCGGTATAACGCGTCTTTTGAAAGAGCGTCCTTATATAAAATCACCTCGTCTTTGGCGGGAAGAAGCACGCACTTCTTCCCAGAAAGGACGCTGACGGTTTCATATACCCGCTGTGCGGAAACGCCGTCGGGCGCAATATACAAAACCTTTTGCTCCGCAAGGCAGGCAAGAATTGCTTTGTGCGCGTCAGACACGCCAAAAGCCGCCGTCGGCGCACCGAGGCGGATATCGTTTGCAAGGGCGGAATAACCGCCCCCCATGTTTTCAAATGTAAAAAAATTTTTAAGCAAAACGGCTTTCCCTTAACCGTTGAATTTAGTCATTACGTTTTCCACCGTCTCGCCGCCCGAAATTGCGATTGCGGCTTCGGCAGCACGTTGGCAAGCGGAAATAAACAATTCGTAATCTTCTTTTCTGACTTCGGAAAGAACGTAGTTTATTATCGGAATATTTACTTCGCTGTCGCGTATGCCTATTCTTATGCGGGTGAAGCACTGCGTACCGATTTCAGCTATTACCGAACGCATTCCGTTATGCGTTCCCGCACTGCCGGAAGGGCGTATACGCACGCTTCCTTTTGGTATATCGTAATCGTCGTATAAAACTATAAGATGCGCCGCGTCCGTCTTGTATTTTGCAAGAATTTGCTTCACCGCCCTCCCGCTCGCGTTCATATAAGTTACGGGGCGGACGATTATTATCTTTTCGCCTTTCAGGTTGGCTTCCGCAACGTAAGCCTCGCATTCCTTTTTTTTGAACTTGACGCCTAATTTTTCCGCGACTTCGCCAGCCGCGATGTAGCCCATATTGTGAAAAGTTTTCAGATATTTTTCTTCGGGATTTCCAAGCCCAACAATTACATACATAGTTTGCCTTTTAATTTTCTTTAAAAAAGCCGCGGCTCGCGCGGCTTTTGTGATAATCAGTCGTATATCTTAGACATAGACCTGTCCATATAAACGTTTTCGATAGCCGCGGCAAATATCGGAGCGGTCGAAATCATTTTAAATATGGGGAGCATTTTTTCCTGAGGGATATTTATGGTGTCAAGCATAGCAAGCTCGGTTATAGGCGACGCGGCAAGTCTTTCAATTGCGGGCCCGGATAAAACTCCGTGGGAACAGCAAGCGTATATTTCTTTCGCGCCGTACTCTTTTAAAGCTTTTGCGCCCTGAACGATTGTGCCCGCGGTATCGATCATATCGTCAACCATAAGGCAGTTTTTGCCTTTTACGTCGCCGATGATATTCATAACCTCCATAACGTTGGCTTTAGGGCGGCGCTTATCGATTATCGCCATCTGCGCGTCCATACGCGTTGCAACCTTTCTTGCACGGGCAACCGAACCTATATCGGGGGAAACGACAACGAAATTTTCGTCTACTTTGGGTTTGAAATAATTATACAAGGTGGGTCCGCCCACGAGGTTGTCCAACGGTATATCGAAGAAGCCCTGAATTTGCGCGCAATGCAAATCCATGGTAAGAACTCTGTCCGCGCCTGCGCTGGTTAAAAGATTTGCAACAAGCTTTGCCGTTATAGGTTCGCGCGAACGCGCCTTTCTGTCTTGACGGGCGTAACCGAAATAGGGGATAACGGCTGTAATTCTGCCTGCGCTTGCACGCCTTGCCGCGTCAATCATTATTAAAAGCTCCATCAAATTCGTGTTGACGGGATAGCTTGTGGACTGAACGAGGAATACGTCCATTCCGCGGATAGTTTCGTTAAAACGAACGTAAATTTCTCCGTCGGAAAAGTGCGTTACTTCCATTTCTCCGAGAGTTGTGTTGAGTTTCGCCGCTATCTTTTCCGCAAGCGGTTTGTTGGAATTACCCGAAAATATTTTGATTTCGTTTCCGTGGCTAATCATTATGTTTCCTCCGAAGTAATTTGTATATTAATGAGAGTTTGCCCTCTCTTTAATCCCGTCGTACAGCAGTATAAATTGTAATATCAATCGTATTTAAAGTCAACTAAAATAAGGGTTTTAATTTTCCTTATCGTATTTGGTGCGGCTTCGCATTTCCCTGAAAAAAGCTGACAAAATTTCCGCGCATTCCTTTTCCATAATTCCGCCCTCAACCTCTATAACGTGGTTTAAAAGGTTAGCGTTAGCAATTTCGCTTGTAAGCGTTCTTCCCTTTGCTTCGAACGCGCCGAAATAACATTTTTTTATTCTCGCGTTGAGCATAGCGCCCATACACATCGGGCACGGTTCGAGCGTTACGTAAATTTCACATTCGGGAATACGCCAGCTGTTTAATTTTTTGCAAGCCTTTTCTATAGCCTCAACTTCCGCATGCGCCGTGGCGATTTGCTTTTTCGTGCGGCGGTTGTGCCCGCGCGAAATAATTTTTCCGTCGCAAACCACTACCGCGCCTATGGGCACTTCCCCCTCTTTAAGCGCGGTCTGCGCACATTTGAGCGCGGCTTTCATAAATTTATTTTCCATAATTTTCAACAAATATTTTTAAAAGTTTATAACACTTTTTCAATTTTTTCAAATCCGTAATCGGGTGGGTTAAGCTGTCTGAACCGCACTCCACGGTATAAGCAGGAATACGCAGCTTTTTTATACACCAATCTTTATAGCCGCCCGCAGAACCGTAAATACGTTTGATTTCATATCCCGTAACCCTTTTTATGATTTCCGCGCCGCGCATATCTCCGCGTCCGCCGTATTCCCAATAAATTTCCCCGCCCTTCGTATGAAAACTGAGAGTTACGAAAGGACGGATTTTATTTGTGAAATCTCTTAAAGCGATTGTTTCCGGCTCGGAAAACGGATAATCGCCTATGCAATTTTCTCCGCCTCTCCTAGTCGTGTTCTGCCGTCCGCTGCCCCAGTCGGCGTCGAAATTGCAGTTCAAATCCACGCCTCTTCCGTTAGCTTTCCATAACGGCAGAGCGGTTTGAGATATGTTTGCGCCGTCGGGATTAAGTAAAGGAATTACCCAGCCTCCGCCGCTTTTTATTTTAATTTTAATATGCTTTTCCGCAAGGCTTGCGGTTATCCATTCTCTTCCGTGCACGGCGTACACGGCGATAAACTGCCTGCCGAAATCCGACCCTACGTGAAAGGCGTAAATTTCCCTGCCCTGACAAGAATATCCTATGATGCATTTTTTGTACGGATATCTCTGGTATAATTTGGTAATTTCTTCAAATATCACATAATAGAATATGATTTTTTATCAAATCGTATACACTATAGGCAAAAATGCGGACTAAGAACGATTATTATAAAATTCCGCAAGAAACCACGACTATTTATGATATAGGCTATCCGAATTTATCATAAAGGCGCGGTAAATCTGTTCTGTCAGAATTACGCGCATAAGCTGGTGCGGGAAAGTCATATCCGAAAAGGATAACTTTAAATGCGCCACGTCCTTTACCTTTTGGGAAAGTCCGCACGAAGAGCCGATAATAAAAGTGATTTCCCGACCCTTATCGCACAGCTTTTTGATTTCCGAAGCAAGCCCTTCGCTTGAAAGCTTTTTGCCCTCTATACAAAGCGCGATTAAAAATCCCTTTGACGCGGAAAGTATATAAGGGGCTTCTTCCTCTATGTTTTTGCACTCCGGAAGCTCTTTTATTTCTGTTTTGGCAAAACGGGAAAGCCGTTTTAAATATTCCGCAACGGCGGAACGGTAAAATTCTTCTTTTATTTTGCCAACGCAAACAATATTTATTTTCTGCATAATTTAACCGCTGAAAAAGAAAGACATAATCCACATTAAGCCCAAAATACCGATACCGACGGACGCGTATAAAAAGAATGCTTTCACCGCACCCTTTTGGCATTTTTTCAAAGGCTTTTTATCGAGAACAAGCCAAACGATTGCACCTACAAAGCTTAAAGCCGCACAAACTGTGACTATGATAAACGCTGTCTGCGACATAATCAACGAGCCCGCTTCGTCAAAAAGGTTGCAAGCACGCAATATAACTATAAGAGCGTTATTCAAAAAATGCATAAAGACGGACGGCAATATCGAACCTGAATGTATAGCTATATAAGCAAACGCACAGCCCGCTATAAACTGATATACCGTCTGTTCGGGCGACGAGTGAAACAAGGAAAAACAAAAACCGACCACGCATACCGTGCGGATTGTACCCAGAGAATTTTCACACGTGTTCAAAATAACGCCGCGGAAAAGCGCCTCTTCAAAAACGGCGGGCATAACCGCCATAACCAACAGGGCTAACACAATCCAACCGCCTGAAACGTTGGGAAAATAAGAATCCGCGCCCCTCTCTTTATATCCGAGTAATTTGAAAAATTCCAACACGGGCGCGTCAATCAGCCCCACGAAAAACAGCAACCCGAATATAAGCAAAACGGCTATTAAAAAATACTTCGGCTTACATTTTAGCGGAAACATGCTTTTAAAGCCGATTTTTTTATATTTCATCGTTATAAACACCGCCGCCGTTATCGCAACGGGCGCGGCAAGATAATTTATATACGTGTAAGCATCGGTATTTTCTTCTATACCCGCAACTATTGTTATTATTGTAAATACCGAAGCAACAACAACGAAAAGAACCGCCGCCGCGCTGAACGCAAAGCCGCCCGCATGGGACAAGGGCTTTTGAACCTGCCGCATTGCAATTTCTTCGTTTGTCATAAATTCGTCGGTATTATTTTGATTGTTTTCCATAACATGGATTATAACTTAAAATTTTATTTAAGTAAAATATTTATTTACTTTTATACGAAAATATTATAAAATAAAGTTATGCGTAAGATAAATACACGGTTGATTGAAGATGCGGTTTATAAGGCGGCTCTGCACGCGGGGATTAATCTTACCCCGTCGTGCTTAAACGCAATGGAGAGCGCCCGATTATCCGAAAAGAACGAAGCGGCAAAATTTGCACTTGAAACGCTTATCGAAAACAGCAAAATTGCCGTAGCACAAAATATGCCCGTCTGCCAGGATACAGGTATGGCTGTCGTACTTCTGGAAATCGGGCAGGAAGTTTTTCTGGAAGGCAAGCTTCTTTCAGACGCGGTAAACGACGGCGTACGCAGAGCTTACAAAGACGGATATTTCCGCAAATCGGTATGCGACCCGATAACGCGCCGAAACACCGGAGATAATACTCCCGCCGCCATTCACACGGAAATAACCGCAGGCGACAAAATAAAGCTCACCTTTATGCCCAAAGGCTTCGGCAGTGAAAACATGTCAAAGCTTTATATGCTTAAACCGGCACAATCCGTACAGGGAATTATAGACGCTATAGTAAATACGGTAAAATCAGCCGGCTCCCGTCCGTGCCCCCCCGTTTACGTAGGCGTCGGGATTGGCGGAACGTTCGACACATGCGCTTTTCTTGCAAAAAAAGCGTTAACCAGAGACGTCGGAATTCATAACCCCGATCCGACGGTTGCCGAAATTGAAAAAACCGCTTACCGCAGTATAAACAATCTGGATATAGGCTGCCAGGGCTTTCACGGAACAATAACGGCTTTGGGCGTCAGCTGCGAAACCGCTCCAACCCATATTGCGGGATTGCCCGTAGCGGTAAACATACAGTGCCATTGCGTGCGCTGCGTAAAGGAGGAAATATGAAAAAGCTTACTTTACCGCTCGCCAAACAACAAATCGAAGAGCTTCACGCAGGCGACAGCGTGAGCCTTACGGGAGTTATTTTAACTGCGCGTGACGAGGCTCATAAAGAAATTTTCAAACACCTCGACAATTCCTTGCCTTTACCGTTCGAGCTTAAAAACTCCGTAATTTATTTTGCCGGTCCATGCCCCGCAAAACCCGATAAAGCTTCGGGGAGCTGCGGCCCTACAACCTCGGCCAGAATGGAAAGCTTTGCTCCGCGCATGCTTTCTTTCGGCGTGAGCGCTTTTATAGGGAAAGGCGAAATGAACGAAGCTACGCGCGAAGCGTTAAAAAAATTTACCGGAGTGTATTTCGCCGCTATCGGCGGAGCGGGCGCTCTTTACGGGAACGCAATAAAAAAATGTGAATGTATAGCTTTCCCGGAGCTCTTATCCGAAGCGGTTTACCGTTTGGAAGTGGAAAACTTCCCCGCGGTAGTCGCCTATGATTGCCGCGGCGGAAGCATTTATTGATTATAAGAAAGAAAGTTACAAAGAAAGAATTTAAAAGATAAAAGATATATTAATTATTATATATAAAAATTATATATAAAAAGAAAACACAGAAAGAAAATATAATAAGAAATAGTTTATAAAGAGAAATAATAAGTATTGGATTACCCTTACAAAATTGTTTGACTTTGATTTTTTTACGCATTATAATTAAATAAATTTTAAAGGCAGTGACCGAGACAGACGCTTTA
Source organism: uncultured Clostridia bacterium (assembly GCA_947175485.1). Classification (GTDB taxonomy): domain Bacteria; phylum Bacillota; class Clostridia; order Christensenellales; family Borkfalkiaceae; genus Coproplasma. The sequence goes on along the minus strand of CAMWMZ010000006.1, from coordinate 23,201 downwards.
AAATCCCTTTTCAGAGAGGAAAATCCGAAAACGGCTGAAAGGTTTTCCATCGGGAGAAAGCGGTATTCACTCGCGAGCCGAATTTGCGAAAGGTAAAAACCGAGTAGTTTATTCCGTTCCCCGCGTAAAGGGTTTAATTAAGGCGGCTTTGCGCCGTAAAATCAGGTGGTACCGCGAAACTTTCGCCCTGTGTGTTTAACACGGGGCTTTTATTTTTATTCGGAAGGTGAAAAATGCAGAAAAAAATAGACGAAATAGAAAAGAGTATCGACGAAGCCGTAAAAGACGTGCAGTCCTCCAAAACCTTGCAGGAAATAAAAATGCGCTTTTTAGGCAAAACGGGTGAAATTTCCGCACTTATGAAAAACATGCGCGACATTCCGCCGGAAGAGCGCCCCTCTATGGGGAAGATTTTAAACGCTTTGCGTCAATGGACGGAAGAAAAATTTTCCGCTTTGGAACAAAAGTTAAAAGAATTTGAACTTAAAAGGAAATATGCGGAAGAAAAAATAGACGTTACTCTGCCCGGGAAAAGCACGGAAAACGGCGCGTACCACCCCAATACGCTTATAAAAAACGAGCTTATATCGGTGTTTTCCGGTATGGGGTTCGAGGTATTCGAAGGCCCCGAAATCGAAAACGACTATTATAACTTCACTGCGCTGAACACTCCCTCCGACCACCCTGCGCGCGATATGCAGGATACGTTTTATCTTTCCAACGATTTGCTTTTGCGCACGCAGACTTCGGCAGGGCAAATTCGCGTTATGGAAAACAAAAAGCCGCCCATAAAAATACTTTCACCCGGAAAAGTTTACCGCAGCGACGACGACGCAACGCACTCCCCTATGTTTTCACAAATGGAAGGGCTGGTCGTTGATAAAGGTATCACGCTTTGCGATCTCAAAGGAATGCTCGACGAATTTGCGCGTAAAATTTTCGGCGATAACGTTAAAACCAGGCTTCGCCCCTCTTACTTCCCCTTTACCGAGCCTTCTGTAGAGGTTGACGTAAGCTGTTTCGAATGTGGCGGAAAAGGCTGCCGCCTTTGCAAAGGAACGGGCTGGATAGAAGTTTTGGGCGCAGGCATGGTGAACCGCCATGTTCTTGCAGGTTGCGGCGTAGACCCCGACATATATAGCGGTTTTGCGTTCGGTATGGGTATCGAGCGCATCGCGATGCTCAAATACGGCATCAATAACATGAAGCTTCTTTTCGAGGGCGACGTCAGATTTTTAAAACAGTTCAAGGGTTAAGGAGAAATATATGAAAGCACCTTTAAGTTGGCTTAAAGATTACGTAGATATAGACGTTACTGCTGAAGAATTGCAGGCAAAGCTGTTTTCCTGCGGGTTCGAAGTAGAAGAATTAATAGATACCGGCAAAGATATATCCGGCGTTGTTGTCGGCGAAGTTATCGAGTGCACTCCGTTGGAAGGAACACATCTTTCGGTTTGTAAAGTAGATTGCGGCGATAAAGGAATTTTCCAGATTTGTTGCGGAGCGGACAACGTAAAAAAAGGAATCAAAGCGCCCTGCGCTTTGGTCGGCGCCACCGTATACGCAACGGCAAAAGACCACGTCACGATTGAAGGCGTGATGACGATAAAAAAGGGGAAACTGCGCGGAGTGGAATCCGAAGGCATGTTATGTTCCGGTATCGAACTCGGTCTTAACGAAGATTTATACGAAGGCGCGGGATATTGCGGACTATTACTGCTCCCCTCCGACAGTGCAAACGGCGCGGACGTTAAACCAATAGTCGGGCTTGACGATTACGTCTTCGATATCGGAGTTACCGCCAACCGCCCCGACTGTCAAAGCATTTTAGGAATTGCGCGCGAGGTCGCCGCCGTTTTAGGCAAAAAACTGAAAGAGCCCGACTATTCTTATAAGGCGGTTAAAGGCAAGTATGAAAATATCAAAATTTCAGACTTAGCCCCCGACATATGCCCCAGATATATAGGTCATTATGTAACCGGCGTAAAATGCGCACCCTCCCCCGCCTGGCTCAAAAAACGGCTTGCGTTATGCGGTTTGCGCTCTATCGGAAACATCGTCGATATAACGAATTTTATTCTTTTGGAGCTGGGACAGCCCATGCACGCTTTTGATTTAAGAACAATTTGCGGGCGCGAAATCGTTGTCCGCCGAGCAAACAAAGGCGAAAAAATAATTACTTTGGACGAAAACGAATTCGAGCTGAATTCCGAAAATCTTGTTATCTGCGACAGTGAAAAACCCGTTGCGCTTGCGGGCGTTATGGGCGGACTGAACAGCGAGATAAAAGAGGATACTTCGGAGGTTTTGTTTGAGGCGGCAAAGTTCGCGCGCGACAACGTAAGAAAAACGGCACGCGCATTGGGTCAACATACCGATTCTTCCGCACTGTTTGAAAAAGGCGTTAACGAATATACGACAAAAATGGCAATGGACCGCGCGCTGCACCTTATCGAGGAGCTGAATTGCGGAACGGTTACCGACCTGCATATAGACGTAACCACGCCATACTCCCGCACGGAATGTAAAAAGATGAAAGTGAGCGTATCGCAAATAAACGCACTTTTAGGAATTGAAATTGCCGCAAAGGATATGGTTAAAATCCTTAAAAATCTTAACTTTAAAACGGTTTTAAACGGCGGCGATTTAGAAATTACCGTTCCCGATTACCGCGAGGATATAGACGGATATCCCGACATTGCAGAAGAAATTATCCGTTTTTACGGCTATGATAATATTAAGAGCACGTTCCTCCCCTCTGCCTCCATTACAAACGGAGGGTTCACCGAAGAACAGAAAGCCGAACAAAAACTTAAGGATTGCCTTGTAAGCAAAGGCTTATACGAAATTTCGTCATATTCGTTTTATTCCTCAAAGGATTTAGATATGTTACACTTTGCGCCCGACGCAAAAGAGCGCAACGCAATCAGAATTTTAAACCCTATTTCCGAGGATTTGTCTATAATGCGTACTACCCTAGCCCCCTCTATGGTCGGAGTTATCGTACGCAATCTGCGCCGGGGCAATATGGCAGGCAAGCTGTTTGAAATAAGCAAAATTTATCTTGCAAACGAGCTTCCCATACAAAGCTTCCCCAAAGAAAAACCCGTGATTGCTATCGGTATATGGGGCAAATACGACTTTTTTGACCTGAAAGGAATTACCGAAAGCATCGCCGAAAATCTGAATACCGAATTTGAATACGAGCCTTGCGAAAAGCCTTTTCTTCATCCCGGCATTACCGCCAGAATACTTTGCGACGGCGCAGAGGTCGGGTACCTGGGCATGCTTTCCCCTGAAATTTCGGAAGAGCTTGCGTTGGAGCGGTTTGCGTACGTTGCGGAAATCGATTATGAAGAGCTTACAAAGCACGCTAAACCGTTCAGATACGTTCCCATTTCAAAATTTGCGGAAGCAACCCGCGACCTTGCGTTGACGTGCGATATTTCCGTAAGGTGCGCTGAAATCGAAAAGGAAATTTATTCGGCTTGCAAATACGTGACCGACGTAAAGCTTTTCGACGTTTATATCGGCTCTCAGGTTGAAAGCGGCAAAAAATCGATGGCGTTCAAAATTACCTTCACCCCTAAAGACGAGCCTATAGAAACAAAAATAGACGGCTTTGTCAAAAAGATATTAAACAATCTTAAATACAAACTCAATATAGATTTAAGATAAATACGTTTCAATCAAAATCCCGCGCGGCTATCGCCGCGCGGGATTTTTCAATTCTTCGGAACAAGCGCCGCACCTCCGCCTGCAAGCGATGCCTGAAGATATGTATCGGGGATTTTTCCCGCGATTACGCTTTCACAAATTAAAACTTCTATCGTAGAAGCCAAATTCGTGCTTTTTGACGGAAGTATTATTGAAATATCCGATACTATTTCAAGATATAAAGAATGCTTCGTCTGGTTAATGCCCGCGTCGGTAAACTTTGATACGAAGCGGCATTCAACGTTTGAAATAGGTATGATTTTAATATTTATTTTTGTACCGAAGCCCGCCAAAGCCTCTACGCCCGTGAGCGCGCCTATGGGCACCATTATGCCCTCCGCACTCATTTTCGTAAGGTTTTCCTGTGAAAGATAGGCCGTATCGCGGGCGATTCTGTTTATTTTAAGGCTGTCCGTGGTAATTGAAGTCACGTTCCCCTCTCCGTCGCGTTCTATCGAAATCAAATCTTCATAACGCATAGTGTCGTTAAGCGTGTAATAAATTGCGTCGTTTACGGCAACCGTGGTTATAGAGCGGATTGTAGCCTCGCTTATGGAAATAAGAACGCGCGTTACGTTGCGCTGGAAATAAATTAAAACTCCGATTATCAAAAGACAGAATATCACTACGAATACTTTGAACCGTCTGAATTTTTTGTTCCGTAACTTTCGCGCCATACAATATTGTATGTCAGTTCCGCTTGGTTCTTGATTTAAAAATTAAAGCCATTAAAAACGCAAACACAACCGCCGCGGTAACCCCCGCGCTCGCCGCGCTGAGAGAACCTGTAACCGCCGCAAAAAATCCCTTTTCCGCTCCGCGCATTGCGCCGTTTGCCAAAAGATAACCAAAGCCGGAAATAGGCACGGTTGCGCCCGCCCCCGCAAAATCAACCAGCGGCTGATATAATCCGACAGCCGTAAGCACCACTCCTGCCAGCATAAAATACACAAGAATTTTTCCTGCCGTAAGGTCGGTGAAATTTATTATAATCTGGGCGATAAGGCAAATCCCGCCGCCTACGGCAAACGCCTTTACAAACTGCAAAAATATATCTAAAATTTCGTTTGAAAACTCTGCACCGAACATTTACACCTCCAACTGCACCGCGTGGCTTATGCAAGGAATACTTTCGCCCTGCCCCGAAGACACGGTCGACAGCAACGCGCCCGTTGCCGCAAAAAGTATACGTTTATAAAGCCCCGCTTTCATTTTGGTCAATATATAGGAATTGAGCACGGTTGCGGAACAGCCTGCACCGCTTCCGCCCTGAAATTCCTTTTCAATTACTTTATATACTATTTCGCCGCAATCAACGTGGTTGGAAGAGATATCGTATCCCTTTTCCCAACATAAATCTTTGACGATACGGCTGCCGAGCGCACCCAAATCGCCCGTTAAAATCATATCGTAATCCTCGGGGCAGGTTTCCGTGTCTTTCAGATGCTGCATTATGGTGTCTGCCGCGGCGGGGGAAAATGTCAATTAAACGCCATAACAAAATAAAAAAAATTTAAGCGGATTCGTCCGACTTGTTTTCGTCATTCGAATTTTGCCCTATAAATTCCTCTATAGCCAAAAACGCGTCTTTACACTTCAAATGAATTTCAATTTCGCCGCCCTCGTGAATAAAGATGTTTTCCACAAGCTCAACCATTATAGTGCGCGTTAGTTTTTTAATTCCTTTGAATTTTTTGAAAACGGCAATAAATTCGTTTTCTCTGTCAAAACCGTTTTCAAAAGAGTAAATTTCGGCTTTCAGCTGCTCGGCGTTTTCCCGTGCGCGGGTTATTTCCGCTTCATATTTTTGTTTTAACGCAAGATAACTTTCACGCGATAAAAGCCCGCATTTATAATCGGGATACAAATCGGTTAAAATTTTCTGTGCGCGTTCCAGCTCTCGCTTTTGAGCAATCAGCTCTGAATGCAAACGCTTAGATTTCCCGTCCGCTCTGCGCGCCTTGTCGATTTTTTCAACAAGCCGTTCAAAATCAACCGCGATCGATATATATTTATTAAGAAAAACAAGTACTGTTTCTTCAAGCGTATCAACCCGTATTGCGTGTTTAGTACAGTCTTTACCGCGCGATTTGCGATAAGTCGGGCAAACATAATAATCGTAAATTTTATACGGTTGCTTCACAGTGCGTTTTTGCATTGCGTGCCCGCAGTCCGCACATTTTATAAATCCGGCAAAAACCGAAAGCTCCGTATCCTTCGGGCTTGTACGCGTATCGCGCTTTAACAGGGATTTCACTTTTTCAAAGTCTGTTTTTGAAATTATCGCCTCGTGCGTATTTTCAACCGTTATACGGTTCTTTTCATTTACAGGTTTAGTTCTATGAATTTTATAGCTTATAACCTCGTTTTTTTTCTGTATCAGATTACCTATATAAAGCTCGTTAGTCAAAATTCTGCGCACGGTGGAATCGCACCAAAGTCCGCCGGCAGTGTTCCCGGCGGCTCTGCAATTATAGCCTTTTTCTGCTTTATAAGCCGAGGGATTTTTAACTCCGCGTTCGTTAAGAATACGCGTGATTGACATAATCCCGCAGCCTTGCAGAAATTTTTCAAAAATAAACCGCACTGTTTGCGCCGCGGTATCGTCAACAACCAATTTGTTGTGATCGTTTAAATCCTTTTTGTATCCGTACGGCGCGAAAGAGCCTATAAATTTACCTTGTCTGCGGCGAATATCGAGAGCGCTGCGCACTTTCATTGAAATATCGCGGCAATACTCATCGTTAATAATATTTTTAAATGGCACTATTACGCTGTTCAAAGAAGCGGGATTTTCGGTGCCGTCTATATTATCGTTTACGGAAATGAACCTAACGGAAAATAGCGGAAACACTGTTTCAATATATTTGCCTGCTTCAATATAATTTCTTCCGAAACGCGATAAATCTTTGACGATTACGCAATTGATTTTGCGTGCGGTCACGTCCGCAATCATACGCCGAAAAGCGGGACGCTCGAAATCCGTTCCGCTGAAGCCGTCGTCTATATAATAATCGTAAAGAGAAATTGACGGATTTTCCGCCACAAACTTTTCCAGAATTGCTTTTTGCGAAGAAATACTTTCGCTTTCTACTTTGTCGCCGTCCTCACGGGAAAGCCTAATATACAGCCCTGCGCTGTATTCCTTTTCAATAAGCCCGTCGGCTTGCACCGTTTGGTATTTGCTTTTTCTTGCCATATGTACGCCGTTTGCGGACTTCGGCACTTTAACACGTTTACATTTTACAATTTTTATTTAAATGTTGCAATCAAATCAGTTCTTACTGCTGACGGCAATATTTACCAAAACCGTTTCCATTGTAGGCGCATCAAGCTTATCAGAAAAAACAATTTTAACGCGCGTATTTTTCACACGGAAATAATAAGGATTTTTAACTGCGGTTTTAAAGCTTTGCAATCTGTCTTTTACAAATCTGCCGTTTGTTTTTATATCGGTAATGTCTATAGCTTCAAAATTTTCGGGCAACGTTTTCATATTCAAATTTTTACCAGAACACGTCTATGATATACGTATAAAAACAAACAACGCCGTCCCGCACTCAGCGGGACGGCGTATAGATTTTATTATTTAATTAATAGTTATAAAATATACAAAAGCATTATGCGTTGAAATTATTTATTATTTAATAATTAATAGTTAAAAAATTCATATTTTCATTGACAACCGTTAATTAATAAATAATTTAACATTACTTCTGTGGTTTATACGTTGTGACAAGCTGTGAAACAAGATACTTCATATCCGACGTTTCCGAATAAGCCGAAACCCTCAGTTTTTCCAGCGTTTCCCAAAGATTGCGTTCATCAAGCTCTATCGGGTTGGCGATGCTGATAAGACCGTTAGGCGTCTTTTGCATGCCCTCTTCGTCCATAAGTCTTTCTTCAAACAGCTTTTCGCCGGGGCGAAGCCCCGTGCATTTTATTTCAATATCGACGTTAGGCTCCAAGCCCGAAAGTTTTATGAGGTTATACGCAAGGTCGTAAATTTTAACCGGCTCACCCATATCAAGAACGAAAATCTGCCCTCCGTGCGCGTATGCTCCCGCCTGTAAAACGAGAGAAACCGCCTCGGGTATAGTCATAAAATATCTTATTATGTCTCTATGCGTTACCGTAACGGGCCCGCCCTCTGCAATCTGCTTTTCAAAAAGCGGAATTACGGAACCGTTGGAACCAAGCACGTTACCGAACCGCACCGCAACGAATTTTGTATTTTTGCTATGCTTGCCTATCGTCTGAATTATCATTTCACAGATACGCTTTGTCGCTCCCATTATGTTGGTGGGATTGACAGCCTTATCCGTGGAAATCTGAACAAATACTTTAGACCCGAATTTATCCGCGCATCTTGCCACGTTCAACGTTCCGAAAACGTTGTTTTTAACAGCCTCGTTGGGGCTTGTCTCCATAAGCGGAACGTGCTTGTGCGCCGCAGCGTTGAATACTATTTCCGGCGAATACTTTTTGAAAACGTCGTTTAACTTTCCTACGTCTCTTATGCTCGCAATAAGCGTAAGCAGGTTGAGCTCGGGGTGGCGGCGTTTAAGCTCCTGCTCGATATCGTATGCGTTGTTTTCATAAATATCCAAAATAATGAGCTGTTTGGGATTGTGCGTTGCAATCTGGCGGCAAAGCTCGCTGCCTATCGAACCGCCTCCGCCCGTAACAAGCACAACGCGGTTTTCGATATAGCCCATAATTTCATCAAGATTAACTTTTATCTGGTCTCTGCCCAAAAGGTCGGAAATCTGCACCTCCCTGAGCGCGGTAACGCTTGCGTCGCCGTTGACTATCTGGTAAATACCAGGAAGCGTTTTAACCTTACATTTAGTCTTTTCGCAGATATCGAAAACCCGTTTTATTTCCGCTTTGGGCGCAGCCGGCATGGCTATTAATATTTCGTCTATTCCGTATTTTTCCGCATAGGAGGGAATTTCGTCCGTTTTACCAACTATTTTTACGTTGTTAATGCTTTTCCCTACCTTGGTCTGGTCGTCGTCTATTACGCAAACTGGCAAATACGTTATTTTATCGGTGCTCTGGATTTCCCTTATCAGCATCGTGCCCGCGTTGCCGCCGCCGACTATCATCGCCCTTACTTTATTTTTATTTTTGCGGGAAAACGAATATCTTACCGCGACGTATATTCTTTTTGAAAATCTTATAAGCAGTGCAAGAACGCCCAACATAATTGAAAACGTAAAGCACACCCTTATCCCGATTAAGCTGTCGAAAATAAGCGAATAAGCGATATTCGAACAAAGAATCAAGACCATAGCGCCGACTGCTTTCAGCGTATCTATTATCCCGACCGACGTAAACACGATAAAATATAATCTGAAAAGCGCAAAGAAAAGATAGCCCGCCGTTATATTGAATAAATACCAATATAAAAGGCTAAGGCAAAAATCCACCGTGCCGTACGTTATAAGAAGCGACAGCAGAACGGAAACCGTTATTGCGACAAAATCACATAATATGAGAATGCCTACGTCTTTAAGTTTTTTATAATTTTTCATTGACTTTTCCGCTTTGTATGAATTTTCCGTATTTTATTCTACCGTGACGCTCTTTGCCAGATTTCTGGGTTTATCCACGTCGTTACCTCTTAAAACGCTCAGATAATATGCAAACAACTGCATAGGCACTGCGGCAAGGCTGGCTGTGAAATGCTCGTCCGTTTGCGGTATCGAAAATACGTTTTCAAACCCGACGTCGGGCAATTTAACTCCGTCCGTAGCAATTGCGGCTGTTAACGCGCCGCGGCTTTGCGTTTCAACAAGGTTGCTTACGGTTTTTTCAATAAGCTCAGGCTGGGTCAAAACCCCGAAAACAAGCGTGCCGTCTTCAATCAGACTTATTGTTCCGTGTTTCAGCTCGCCTGCGGCGTACGCTTCGGAATGGATATAGCTTATTTCTTTTAATTTAAGGCTGCCTTCTATGCAAGCCGCGTAATCTGTTCCGCGCCCGACGAAAAACACGTCTTTCTTATCCATCGTTTCGGCAGCGAATTTCTGTATTAAATGCTTATGTTCAAGCAGTGCCGCAACCTTTTCGGGAAGAGCGCACAGCTCGTTTAAAAGAGCTTCATAATAATCACGCGTCAACGTTCCGCGGACTTCCGCAAGCTTGACGGCAAGCAAATATCCCGCAATCAGCTGTGCGCTATAAGCCTTTGTAGTCGCCACGGAAATTTCCGGGCCCGCCTTTGTATAGAAAACAAAATCTGCCTCTCTTGCTATCGACGAGCCGAGAACGTTTACGATTGCCAACGTTTTTAAGCCGTTTTCCTTTGCGGCGCGCAACGCGGCAAGGCTGTCCGCCGTTTCACCGCTCTGGCTTATTACTATAACCAGCTCGCCGTTTGTTACGGGCTTACGGTAACGGTATTCCGAAGCAAGTTCAACCCTTACGGGAACGCGCGCCAAATCTTCGGTGACATACTGCATCACCATGCCTGCGTGATACGCAGAACCGCAGCCTACGATTATAATCCCTTTTACTTCTTTTAAAATATCATCAGTAAGACCGACCTCTGAAAAATCAATCTCACCGTTTTTATAAACGTAATTAACGGTATCGGTTATCACGCGGGGCTGTTCGTGAATTTCTTTAAGCATAAAATGCTCATATCCGCCCTTTTCCGCCGACTCCGCGTCCCATGTAATTTCAACGAGCTTATTTTGCACCTCGTCTCTGTCAAGGTTATAAAAAGTTACGCCGCCGCGTTCAAGCTTTGCAATCTGGAGATTATCCACGTAATAAACGTTTTTCGTATACTTCAAAATCGCGGGAACGTCGGAAGCGAGAAAGCTTTCCCCCTTTTCAACCCCTATAATCATCGGGCTGTCTTTGCGGATAGCAAATACCGTATCGGGAAATTCCTTATACATTACCGCAAGGGCGTAAGAGCCGCGCACCCTTAACGCAAACTGGGAAATAGCCTGTAAAGGGTCGTTATATTTTTTATAATAATAGTCGACGAGCTTTGTCGCCACCTCTGTATCCGTCTGTGAATAAAATCCGTATCCTCTGCGGATTAATTTTGCTTTAAGCTCGGCGTAATTTTCTATTATTCCGTTGTGAACGGCTACTATGGACTTTTCGTCGTTGCAATGAGGATGCGCGTTGTTTTCGCTTGGTTCTCCGTGCGTAGCCCAACGCGTATGACCTATTCCGCAAGTTCCGTTTAATTTTTTTCCGCCGTCTATTGCGTCGCTTAAAACCTTGAGCCTGCCCTTAGCCTTTACTATATCTATTCCGCCCGCGTTGTTCAAAACGGCAACGCCGGCGGAATCGTATCCCCTGTATTCGAGCTTGGACAGCCCGTCCAACAGCACGGGCGCAGCTTGCTTTTTACCAATATATCCGACAATTCCGCACATTTCGTTTTCCTTTTATTGAGCTATATGCCCGTTGGCACGCAAAACCGCGGCAACTTCTTCGGCGTATTCTTCGCAAATTTGCTTGTTTTCCGCCTCTACCATTACCCTGATAAGAGGCTCCGTGCCGGAAGATCTGACAAGTATTCTTCCGCCGCTTTTAAGCTTCTTTTCCACTTTTTTTACTGCGGAGATAACGTCTTTATCGTTTTCAGCCTTTTCCTTATCCGCAACTTTTACGTTCAAAAGCACCTGCGGATAAATTTTAAGCGGCTGAACAAGCTTTGAAAGGGTGGTTTTCTTTGCGAGAATAACTTCCATAACCTTTAAACTTGTAAGTATTCCGTCGCCCGTGGTTGCGTATTTTGAAAAAATTATATGACCGGACTGCTCACCGCCGAGCCTGCTTCCGTGCTTCGCCATATATTCGTAAACGTATTTGTCCCCTACGGGAGTTTTAGCATATTTTATGCCCGCTTTATCCAAAGCTTTATAAAGCCCGAAATTAGACATAACGGTCGTTACAACGGTATTGGTCAAAAGCTTTCCGCGCTCTTTCATATAAACGCCGTAAATATACAAAATCTGGTCGCCGTTTACCATATCGCCGTTTTCGTCAACGCAAAGGCATCTGTCGGCGTCGCCGTCATAAGCAAAACCGACGTCAAGCCTTTTATCCTTTACAAGCTGTTGCAAGCCCTCGATATGGGTCGAACCCGCGTTTTTGTTGATATTGAATCCGTCGGGCTCGTTGTTGATAACGTAAACGGTTGCGCCGAGAGCTTCGAACACCGATTTTGCAATATTCCATGTACTGCCGTTGGCGCAATCCAAACCAACCCTCATTCCGCGGAACGAATACATTCCAAGCGAAATAAGATAACCTATATAACGGTTTCTGCCGGCGGCGTAGTCTACTGTTTTGCCGATTTTTTCTCTTGTAGCATAGGGGAGCTCGTCCCACTTTTTGCCGAAAACTTCGAGCTTGCCGTCGAGATAATCTTCGATAAGCCCTATTGTGTCCTCGTCCATCTTTTCGCCGTGGGAATTCAAAAGCTTTATGCCGTTATCATAATAAGGGTTATGGCTTGCGGAAATCATAATTCCGCAGTCGAAACCGTCAACTCTGGAAAGATAGGCAACGGACGGGGTTGTGGTAACGTGCAGCATATACGCGTCGGCGCCCGACGCGGTAAGCCCCGCAATCAAAGTGTATTCAAACATATAGCTCGAACGTCTTGTATCTTTGCCTATAACTATTCTCGGCGCGGAGCCGTCTTTGTTCTTTCTTTTTATCTCGCCGAAATACCAACCGAGAAATCTGCCTACTTTATAGGCGTGGTCTGCCGTGAGCGTTGTATTCGCCTCGCCGCGGAAACCGTCGGTACCGAAATATCTGCCCATAAATTCTCCTAAATTCTTTCGTATTCTCTTATATCAACCGTGTTTTTTTACTATTTCTCCGCCGGTTTTATAAATGCTGTCCGCCGGTACAACGCCGCGCACGCAAGACAGAGGGTAAACGTTTGTATTTCTTCCTATTACGGTCCCCGGATTTAAAACGCTGTTGCAGCCGACCTCCGCAAAATCCCCGAGCATCGCGCCGAGCTTTTTCAAACCCGTAGAAATTCTTTCTTCTCCGCACTTTACCGTGACAAGGGTTTTATCCGACTTCACGTTAGAAGTGATAGACCCCGCGCCCATATGCGACTTGTAGCCCAAGATGCTGTCCCCCACGTAATTGTAGTGCGGAACCTGCACGTTATCGAACAATATAACGTTTTTAAGCTCGGTTGAATTGCCGACCACGCATCCGTTGCCTATAAGCGCACTGCCGCGGATAAACGCGCAATGTCTTATTTCGGCGTTTTCGCCTATTATACAAGGCGCGCCTATATAAGCGGAAGAAAATATCTTTGCGCTTTTATGCGCCCATACCTGCGGAGAAATCTCTTTATATTCGTTTTTATCAAGACCCGCGCCAAGCTTTAAAATAAAATCTTTTAAACCGGCAAGAGCCTGCCAGGGATATTCAAAGCCTTTTAAATAGCCGTCCGCTTTCGTATGGCTCAAATCGTATAACTCGCAAACCTTCATTTTTGCTCCGTTAAAATAAAATGCAAAGATTATAAATAGATTATTAATCTATTATATCCGTGAAATATATTTTAACTCTAACATAAGTTAAAGTCAAGAGTTATACCCGATATCTTGTGAAAAATACCCTTGTTTCACAACTATTATGGGTAAACTTCCGAATAAATTGCAAACCGCGTTCCCAAGTCCGCCTCCTTGTTATATTTTCGTGTTAAAGCGGCGGTTTGCCTTATGGTGTTATTATAGCAACGGCGGGCGCCATTGCCGCCCCCATGTTATTTACGTCGGTAACGCCGAAATCGCACACCTTTCCCATTGTTCCGTTCACGATTTTAACGCCCTCTTTTTTATCCGAAATAACACAGCCGCCCGCACCCGTAACAGTCCATTGCGCCTGAGGCGGACGCGTACAGCCGAGCTCCAACGGATAACGGTACTGTCTTTCCGCCGATGCGAAATGGCTGCCCGTCGCCGCAACGGCTTTTTTACAGTATCCCGCGTTGACAAGCATTGCGCCGAGCAAAATACTCTCGCTCATAGTCGAGCATGCGGAATATACGCCAAGAAACGGAAAGTTAAAATCACGCGCGGCAAAGCTCGCCGATATAATCTGATTTAACAGGTCGCCCGAAAGCAACACGTCTATATCCTTTTCCGTGAAGCCGCCCTTTTCTATTGCAAGCGCAATCGCGGTAGAAAGCATTTTACATTCCGCCTTTTCAAACGTGCTTTCCCCGTACATATCGTCCTGCAATGCTATGTCCGCAAAAGTACCGAGAACGCCCTCGCTTTCTTTAGAGCCGCAAACCGCCGCAAACGAAGATATACGCGGCGCATTTTTAAAAAATACGGTATTTCCCTTTTTCATATCAGCCTCTTAAACAAACAGATATACGAGCCCGACAAGCACGCCCGAAAACACTCCGAAAACTATTATCGCACCGGCAACGGTAAACATTTTCGCCGCCATGCCGTAAATCCAGCCTTCCGTTTTAAACTCTATAGCAGGAGACGTCACGCTGTTCGCAAAGCCCGTAATCGGCACTATCGAACCTGCGCCCGCATATCTCCCTATACGGTCGTACACGCCCAAGCCGGTAAGAAAACAGCCCAAAAATATAAGAATAACCGACGTGGCGCCCGCAAGCTCGTCACCCGAAAGTCCCGCATATTCCAGCATATAACGTATAAACTGACCTATACAGCATATAAGCCCGCCCACGCCGAAGGCCGCGGCACAGTTTTTGAAATGCTGTGTCGGCGGGTCTTGCGTTTTTACATAGTTAAGGTAATTCGGATTAAAATTATCACGGGATTTTCCTGTCATTTTTCAAGCTGCCTTCCTTAGGAATTTTTACAAGCGTTTCACGTTCGTCGCGGCGGGTCAAATCAAAATCTCTTTTCATTGGTTGAACATCCTCTGATTGATTTTCAGCGTTAATTTTTCCGGCATAACGCGTGAAACAAGGCGGAGCATCGTATTTTTTACACCGCATATTCTTATTACGGGGGGCTTGTCCTCCATAAGCGTATTATAAATAATTTCGGCAACGGCGTCAGGCGACATTCCGCTCTGTTCCATATTTGCAAGCGCGGCTACAGCACGGTTAACGCTGCCGGAATAAGATTTGTTTTCCTCATCGGAATAAACCTTTCTCTTTTTGGTAAAGTTGGTTGCCGTTCCGCCCGGCAAAACGCCGGTAACCTTGATATTATAGGGTTTTAACTCGCAATACGCCGAACGGCAAAGCATTTCCAAAGCGGCTTTGGAAGAGGAATAAAAGCTATCGAAGCTTATCGGATATTCCCCGCCGAGCGAACCTACGAGAACAATTCTTCCGCCCTTGCTTTTAAACGCAGGTATTACCGCACGTATAGCTTTGAGCGCCCCAAAATAGTTTACGTCGAAAAGATATCTGTAATCGGTTTCGTCCGCATATTCAATGGGCGCCGCCATGGAAAATCCCGCGCTGTATATCAACGCGGATAATTCGTATTTCTCTTCCGCCTGCTTGATTGCGTCTGCAAGCGCAGCCCCTGCCGCAACGTCCGCGGCCAGATTTACCACTTTTGAATTTTTGCACGGAGTACGCGATATATTCACCACGTTCCACCCGCGGTTTACAAGCCTCAGGCACGTTTCATATCCTATACCCGAGCTGCCCCCTACGACTACCGCCGTTTTTTTTGCACTGCTCTTTTCCATACCCATATATTGCGGAAAATTTTAGTAATTATACGCATAAAAACGCGGCATATTACGGGGGCAATTTATAGTTTCACCATTACCCGAACGCAAGGTCCAATATCATCATAAGGGCAAATCCGCATATAACTCCTATCGTCGCTTTGACCTTTCCCTGAGCAAAACTTTCGGGTATGAGCTCAGAGCAAACCACCGCAAGCATCGCCCCCGCGGAAAACGACAGCGCCCACGGAAGTATTCCGTTTACGGCTGTCACCGCAAGCGCGCCTATCACTCCCGCCACGATTTCGACAGCCCCCGAAAGCTGCCCTATAAGGAAAGATTTGCCGCGCGAAAGTCCGTTTGCCCTCAAAGGAAACGCAACGCACATTCCTTCGGGAAAATTCTGTATGCCTATTCCCACGGCAAGCATAACCGCGGCAACCGCTTCGACAGTTTGCCCCGAAGCGAGCGCGCCGAAAGCTACGCCCACCGCCATTCCCTCGGGAATATTATGCATCGTAACGGCTATGCACATTACCGCACAGCCGCGTTTTTGCGCGCTTCCCGAAAACATATGCAATTTGTTTATAACTATATCGGTAACTATTATCAGCGCGCCGCCCAATATAAAGCCCACGGTTAAAATTATGTAGCCGTAATCCTGCACCATCTCCATCGCGGGCATAAGCAGTGAAAAAAACGTAGAGGCAAGCATTATCCCCGCCGCACTGCTCATCATAAACGAAAACGTGTTTGCGCTGACCTTTTTATATACGAACACAAGCAAAGCGCCCGCCGCCGTCATCGCCCAGGTAAACGCGGTGCCTAAAAGCGCGAGCTGCCAGCCGGTGAAATTATTTAACCATTCCATCTGAAAGTATTTCTCCGAGTAAAAAGCTTTACTACATTCTATGAAATAAAAGCCGCACGGCGTGATGTTTCACGCCGTGCGGCTGTTTTGTTTAATATTCCGTTACTCGGTATTATCCTTATTTTCACATTCGGTTTCAGCGGTTTTTTCATTCCGCACCGAACGTACGCCGTCGTTTTCAGTGTTTATATCGCCGTCAATTTCTTCCGCCTGTTCGGGTTGAACTTTTTCAGTTGTTTTCCTGCGGGAAAATTTTGAAACCAGCAAGCCTTCAACCTTATCCTGATATTTGAAAGACAGCGCCGCAAGCACTATGCATACAACGAAAATCGCTATCCAAACCCATATGCCCCAACCCTCGAAAGGAATTACCGTCCCGCTTCCGAGGTAACAATACGCGGCGATTATCAGCGGACGCACAAGCACGATCGTCAAGATATAAAACACGAAATTCATACCCGTAAGACCTGCTATCATACAAAGAATATCATCGGGGAAAAAGGGCAGAATTTGCATAAGCACAAAAATTACTTTGCCCCTTTTGTTGAAATATGCGGAGTACTTTTCTGTAGTTTCTTTACCCGCAACCCACACAACGGCCTTTTTGCCCCAGAATTTACCGATAAAATAATTTATCAAAGAACCGACTATAACTCCGGCAGAAGCAAGCAAAGTTCCTGTCAGCGGGCCCCAAATCATTGCACCGGGAACGTAACAGATTACCGCGGGCAGAGGTAAAACCACTATTTGCAGAACCTGTATAAGAAAGAACACCGCCATTCCCCATGCGCCGGTATCTTCTATAATCTTTACAAAAGCGGCGATTTTTTCGGAATCGGTTTCATATTCGTTTAGATGCCCGACCTCTCCCACAATTATAAACGCCGCCAAAAACACAGCCGCGATTACAAGAAGAATAAACGTGCTTTTCAAAACCGCGAATTTCTTTATAAAAAAGGTTACAAGCGTTGCGGCAAGCCCTACGCCTGCGGCGCAAAAAAAGGCAACGCGCACCAAAACGCCCCAGCTGTTCATTAAAAAACCGGTCAATAACGCAATGGCGGCGCACATAGCGATATTGGATATAAGAACCGCAATTTTGCCTTTTTCACTCATTAATCAATACTCTTTTACGTTAAGATTTTTATAGGTTGTAAATTTTATCGTATAACCGTTAGTAACTTCGGGCTCGCTTTCATAAACAAGCTCGAAATTCGGATTTTTGTCAAGATTTTCAAAAAACGCGTCCGCGTCTCCCGCCGCGTCAACCTTTGTTACAAGCACTTCCGTGCAATAGTCCAAAAGTGTTTTATACATCATCTGTCCGCCGACGACGAACACCTTTTCGGGCGGATATTTTTTGATTTCGCAGAACAGCTCTTCCACCGAGCGTACGATTTTACAATCCTCACGGTCTTCGCCCTCAGGATAAAGCACTATATTCAACCTGTCTTTAAGCGGCTTCCCTGCGGGGAAAGATTTGAGCGTGTTGCTGCCCATAACAACAACGTTGCCAACCGTTGTTTCTTTGAAAAATTTCATATCCGCGGGGATTTTAAACATCAATCCGTTGCTCTTTCCAATACCCCAGTTTTTATCCGCATGTAAAATTGCTCTCATAATACGCCTCGTTTAACTTATTCCGCCACAGGAATAGAATATTTCTTTTCGTTGAATTTATAGTCTGTCAGCTTGAAGCTGTCCACGGTAAAATCGTAAAAATTCTTTATACTTGTATCCACTTCAAGCTTAGGCGCGGGAAGCTTAGGCATCTCTATAATTTCTTTTACTATGGGGATATGCCTGTCGTAAACGTGCGCGTCGGCAATTACGTGAACAAGCTCGCCCGCCTTAAGTCCGGAAACCTGTGCAAACATAATTAAGAGTATTGCATACTGAACAACGTTCCAATTGTTTGCAGTAAGCATATCGTTTGAACGCTGGTTTAAAATTCCGTTCAGCGTATCGCCTGAAACGTTGAAGGTCATCGAATAAGCGCAAGGATACAAATTCATTTCGTGCAAGTCCGCAAACGTGTAAATATTAGTCATAATGCGGCGGCTTGCGGGATTGTTTTTTAAGTCGAAAAGAACGCGGTCAACCTGGTCGAACTCCCCCTCTTTATACTTATGCTTAACGCCGAGCTGATAGCCGTACGCTTTGCCGATACTACCCTTTTCGTCCGCCCACTGGTCCCAGATATGGGAATTGAGGTCGCAAATATTGTTGCTCTTTTTCTGCCAAATCCAAAGCAACTCGTCTATGCAGGATTTAAACGCCGTGCGCCTGATTGTAAGAATAGGGAATTCTTCCTGTAAGTTATAGCGGTTTACAACTCCGAATTTTTTTACCGTGTGCGCGGGGGTGCCGTCGCTCCATCTGGGGCGGACGTCAAGCTCCGTATCCCATACTCCGTGTTCGGTAATTTCTTTCATATTGGCGATAAAAATTTCGTCTGCTCTGCTCATTTGTTTCTCCGTAAGATTTTCAACTATTATATTACATTTAAACCCGCAAAGTCAACCGCATAAAATCTTAAAACAGCATATTGCGGTTTGTGTTCACATTCGTATAATTTTTATTGCCGCTTAAACCGAAAGTTTTCGCCGTTAAAACTTCTTTTAGATATAATTCCGTGCCGATTATTATTTGTTGCCAAGTTTAAGATTGCAAGCTTACAAAACGGAACACTTGAAGTTGTATTTACTGTCCGCCACGTTTTTAAGAAATATTGATTTAATTCCGCTTTTCCGCGCGTCCGTTTTCAGCGTATTAGGTTCACGGTTGCAAATCGGGTTTTGTATTAAGAATTTCTACCGCCTTTAACATTTACAACAAAAAAATTTATTCCGTACACTCCAAAAAATATGTTTAACCGCTAAACAATAAAAAAGTTCGAACCGAAATTTTAAGGTTCGAACTTTTTTGTTGAGTGTAGTCTTGTTAATTGGACACAAAGTTTAGCTTGCGTTGTTTTTATAAAATCGGCAACAAAAAAATTATTTTAAACTGTCGCTGAATGCTTTTAAGTCTTTTTTTGTTTCTTCCGAAAGAACGTTAAATTTAACGTTTTGAATTGCACCCTCCAGCGTATATAGATGCACCAAACAAACTTCCGGATATTTTGTCTTTAATCTTAAAAACGCTTCCTTTGAGCCCAATTCAACAAGCTTTTCCACTGTATCGATTTCAACACCGAACAGCTTGCTTTGCATTTCTTTGCCTATGTTTGCCATATCCCTCAAATCAGCCATAAATTTTGTCCTTTCATCAACTTAACGGTTATTAATAAATTATATAATAATTTGTGAAAAAACTCAACAGTATAGCCATTGTATTCTTGACAATCATTCGTATTCATAGTATTGTATTTTATGCAAAGGATATATTAACTTACGTGTTATATATTTCCGTCAAAGTATCGCGGCTTTGCCTGAAATGTATAAAATTTAATTTAACATATTGTTTGCTTGCTCATTATGAATAGGTGTATTCCATATATGCAAGCTCTTTTTATATCCTTTGTGAAATAATTTTTTCGGAGGATATTTTTTATGTTAAAAAAAGACGCGATTGAATCTATTGAATGGATTATTGGATATGAGTTTGCCGATAAGCAACTTATATCACAAGCGTTCACACGCTCATCCTACCACTATGAGCATCCCGAAGACCAAGACAACGAGATTTTGGAATTTATCGGCGATTCCGTTCTATCCCTTATTGTCGTAAATATTCTTATTGACAAGTATTCGGGAAGAGACGGAAGCGGCTTGTACACTTACCGCGATGAGGGCGATTTCAGTATGATGAGAAGCGCGCTCGTCAATAAACAGTTCCTTGCCAAACAAATGAGTAAACATTGTTTGCACGATTACTTGCGAATGAGTATCGGCGATGAAGGACAAGGCGTTCGTAACGGTAAATCGGTTTTAGAAGATTTATTTGAAAGTATTGTCGGCGCAGTTTATTTGGACACTAACCGCAATCTAAAAAAGACCGAAAAAGTTGTAAGAAACATACTCGACATAGACAAATTTTTAAAAGAGAACGACGGCGAAATCCGCATTAGTTACAAAAACGACGTGCAAGAATGGTGTCAACGCTACGGCTACGATTTGCCGACATACAATACGCAAAAAACTTGGGGCGGCTTTATCTCCTATTGCGAAATAGAAGAACTCAGCATACGCGAACGAGGTGAAGGACACAACCGCAAAGAAGCGGAAAACAACGCCGCAGAATACGCCTTGCAAAAATTGGAAGAAGATTTTGAACCGAAAATAAGCAACTTTATTGTATCGTATGAAAACGCAATCAATATGCTTCAAGAATATTGTCGCCAAGAAGATTACGAACTCCCCTATTACGAAACAATCGACGACAAAATTCACGATGATAACAGCCACACCTTTACTGTTCGTTGCTATTTGAATAATCGTTGGATTGACGGAACAGGCAGCCGAGTCAAAGAAGCTAAAAAACAATCGGCTTACAATATGCTCAAAGCAATGGGCGTAATTGATTGAGGAAATTATTATGGCAAAAGAAAAAAATTTTTATGAGTCCACTCCCCCAAAGTACAGCTACGATTATGCACAAGAAAAGTATCGCCCATTCAAACAAAATGAAAAAGTGTATGATTGGAGGCTGAAACAAAACTATTACTACATAATCCGTTTTGATGGTAAAGGAATGACAAAAGGCTTTAAGATTAAACATCAAGCTATAAACAAATCATTCTTCGATACGATGGAAGATACTTTCAACGAATTCTGCAAGTCCACGCCAAACATTCTATTCGGATATTCATTCAGTGATGAAATCTCAATACTAATACGTGGAAATAATAACTATAAAGACGATAATAATCGAATACAAAAATTGTTATCGCTATTATCGGGAAAACTTGCTTTAATGTTTTATAGAAATGCTCAAAAAAATAATTTGGATTTGCAAAATAAAGATTGGGTATTCGATGCTCGAATTTTGCAGTTAAACAGAAAAGAAGTAGGAGATTATTTTTTGGCAAGACAAGCTTATGCCATAGACAAATATATAATGCAACTTAAAACAGAGAACGACATTGATTACAAATTCAAAACTTCAAAAGTGGTTATATCTAAGTTAAAGGATAAAGACGTTATTTACGAAAAGCTACCCAAAAAATATCGCTACGGGTTAATCTACTCCCCTACTAAAATCTTATCCCCTTTTGAATTTGATGCAAATATATCGCAATTAAAACAACTATGTTTCAGTAAAAACCTAAATAAAAAGACAGGAACTTGAAATTCAAGTTCCTGTCTTTTTTTGACTCGCCCTTGTAAGATGTATTTCCCTTAAAATTAGGTTTTTGTACATTCCATATAAAACACACCCCCCCCAGCACAAGTATTTGGTTGATTATATGCGAACGTGCTTGAACACTTTCAAATACGTTCGATAATTTTGTTTGTTTCGTCAATATTCTGTCAACGCATAAATTAAGAAAACCGACGGTCTTAATTTTATCGTCGGCATAAATGTAAAGCATAAATAAAACTGCTTGTCTCAATAGGTTTTTAATGATATAATGTCTGCACTATATACAGTAAAAAGCGAGTTGTAAAATGGAAAACATTGCAAGGCCGGAGCTTGAAAATTTAGTCGGTGCTGATAAGGTCGATATATTTTATAATATAGTTGATAAAATAACATCACTCTACGATATGGAACAAACTTGGAATAACGGCGGCAAAAAGTGGAATTACGAATATAAATTTAGAAAAGGCGGAAAAACCTTATGTGCTTTTTATTTTAAAGAAAACACATTAGGTCTTATGATTATTTTCGGTAAAGAAGAAAGAACCAAAGTTGACGAGATAAGAAATGAACTTTCGCCCGCTGTGCTTGACGCTTATGATAATACTCAAACATATCATGACGGAAAATGGGTTATGCTTAATATAACCGATTATTCAATATCAGAAGACATAAAAAAATTGCTTTTTATAAAAAGAAAACCAAATAAAAAATAACCGCAAATTTTAAATTAGAGCAAAATAATAAGTTGTATTTTATTGCATTTCATAAGATATAACCATATTCTTTTACTTCACACGATAATTGGGCAGAAAATAGAAAAAGCACAAGGCTTATAACCTTGTGCTTTTTATTATTGGTATGCGACCAAGCACGCGGCACCGTCACGAAAATATATTCCGTTTTGCGGTGTTCCAACTCTTTCGCATTTGGTTGAGGCGACGGGATTTGAACCCACGACCTTATGGTCCCGAACCATACGCGCTACCAACTGCGCTACGCCTCAATATTCTTAAACATTATATCCGCAAATTTACGCGCCGTCAAACGTTTTCGCCTGTGTTGATAAAAATTTAAAGCCGCCCGAATTTAGGGGCGGCTTTAAACGTTATAAACGAAACTTAACCTTAAGTTGCCAAAAATCCTGCCGCACGGAGCGATGCAAGCAACGCATTCAGCGTTGTTCCAACTTCATCGGGCGTAGGCGTCGCTTCAACGTCGGGAACTGCCGCCGCGGGCGTAATAGTTCCTTCCGGACCTGTTGCGCCTGTAGCTCCCGTGGCACCGGTTGCACCCGTAGAACCTGTTGCTCCGGCAGGTCCTGTCGCTCCCGTCGATCCTGTCGCTCCCGTCGGTCCTGTTGCGCCTCTTGGAATTACAAAATCAAAAACCGCATTTTGTGCAGTACCGCTATTTGTAACTATCGCCGCCGTTCCCGGTTCACCCGTTTCCGTAGTTCCAACAACAACTGTAGCAGCCGTTCCGTCCACGCCTGTCGCACCCGTTGCACCGGTCGGGCCCTTCGGTCCGGTTATTCCTGTCGGACCAGTAACTCATCTCGGCCCTCATGAACCGTTTCGACATGTTACACAAGTAGACCCGCAAGAAAAACTAGCAGAGT
>CAMWMZ010000005.1 GCA_947175485.1 uncultured Clostridia bacterium | reverse complement strand
AATTTTAACAATTTTTATAATGCTTATTGTAATAATTTCCCAAAAAAGCTTTTACTATTTTAAATTCAAAAAATCTTTTCTGCAATTGACCCCGAATAGCTTAACAAGCTTTAACATATCTTCGTCTTTAATGGTGTTAACGCGGGGGAGGTGCGCGGTAAGCATATAAATCTGCGCCGCCTTTTCCACAGTTTCAATAAGCCCGAACGTTTCGTCCATAGTCTTGCCCGCGCCGTATATGCCGTGCATTGCCCAGACTACAAGGCGGAACTCTTCCATTTTCTTTGCGGTTGCCTTGCCTATTTCGTCCGTTCCGCAGAGCATCCACGGCAATATCCCTACGCCGTCGGGGAACACCGCTATGCACTCGGTGCACATTTCCCAAAGCGTATGCGTGAATTTCTTTTCGTCAAGCTCGTGCACGAAATTCATTGCAAGCGTGTACGTTGGGTGGCAATGCATTACCACTCTGTTTTCGGGGTCAGCCTTTAATCTTGCCATATGGCTCATAAGGTGTGCGGGAAATTCGCTTGTAGGTCTGCCGCCGTCTGCAAAGCCCCATAACAGCTCTACCCCCTTTCCGTCATTCGCAATACGCACTATGCCGAGGTTATTTTCGGGGTCGTCCGCTACGTTCTTGAAATACTTTCCGGTTCCCGTAACGATAAATATTTTACCTGTAAGCGGGTTTGCGTCGAAATTCGCCGCATTTACGCCCATCAAAGGAATATTACGTATTACTTTATTTAAATCGAGGTATTCCGCAACTTGTTTTTCGTTTAAAAGATAACTTATGTTTCCGCCGTTTCTTTCATCCCAGCCTAAGCGGTACATGTTAGCCGTAGTCTTGCACATTTCCTGCACAAAAGGTGCGGTCAAAATATTTTTCATCTGTTCTTTAATACCTCTTTTTCGTATTCCCTGATTTCGGTAAGATAATCTTCTTTGAGGTTTTCCCTCTTTAAGTACTCTTTCCATACCGCGCCGAAAGGCAACGTCTTATACTCCTCTTGCACCGTCATTAAAGCCGTAAAGTCAGACATATCCTGCAACGAACGCAATTTTTCATGGTTTGTAAGCAGTGCGTACAACAACGCTTTTTGCATTGCTCTTTGCCCCGTCACCCACGCGGATAAACGGTTTATAGAAGCGTCGAAATAGTCCAGCCCGATAAGCACCTTTTCGGTTGCGTTGTTTCTGACGATTTCCTTTGCTATCTCTTTGAGCTCGTCCTCAAACAACACCACGTGGTCGCTGTCCCAACGCACTCCGCGCGTTACGTGCAAAGCCACTTTATCATAAAATGCAAGCACCGCGGGAATTTTATCCGAAACATACTCAAGCGGGTGATAATGTCCGTTGTCTAATAGGCAGCATATATTATTTTTCGCCGCATAGTTCTGATAAAACTCGTTACTGCCCACGGTGTAGCTTTCCACGCCTATACCGAACACCTTGCTTTCAACCGCGACGATAACTTTGCTTTTGTCGTAACCGCATGCAAGAATTTTATCTAAACTGTCCTTTAATCTAAGGCGCGGCGTCAGTCTGTCTGCGGGCACGTCCTTAAAGCCGTCGGGTATCCATATATTTACAAGGCACGGCGACTTAAACTCGTCCGCAAAATACTCGGCAATATGTAAGCATGAAATACAATGTTCCACCCAGAATTTTCTTATACTTTCGTCGGGTGAGGAAAGCGTTAAGCCGTCCTTTACGTTTTTATGTGAAAACATCGTAGGATTGAAGTCTATCCCCTGCAAACCTATTTCCTTTGCAAACTTTACCCATTCGGCAAAGTGCTCAGGCTCGTATTTATCCCTGTCGGCTTCCGCTCCGACAGCGTAGCTTGCGTGCAAATTTAAACGCTTTTTGCCGGGCATAAGCGCAAAAGCCTTCTTAATATCGGCTTTCAGCTCCTCAAAGCTCCTTGCCCTGCCGGGGTAGTTGCCCGTGGTCTGTATTCCGCCGCTCAACGCTCCGCCGCCGTCTAAACCGACAACATCGTCACCTTGCCAGCAATGAATTGATACGGGAATATCCCTTAATTTCGCTATCGCCGCCTCGGTATCAACTCCGTATTCGGCATATTCTTTTTTTGCAAGCTCATAAGCCGTCATATTTCTTTTACCTCAAAACTTTTCTTTATTATCTGCCGTGCGGAGGTCAGGTCTTTAATCTCCCCCGCGCTAATCATCTGTATTATAAGGTTGCCTATCGCCGTTGCCTCAGTAGGACCTGTAATAACCTTTTTGCCCGTGGCCTTAGCCGTTAGCTCGTTTAAAAATGCGTCGCGGCTTCCTCCGCCTATTATATTAAGCGTTTTATACGTTTTGCCGGTGTTTCGTTCAAGCTCCTCTATGGCCTCCGCATAACTTTTGGCAAGACTGTCATAAATTACACGCATTATGCTTGCCGTTCCGAGGTTGCTTGTTACCGCCTTCTTTATTTCCGCAGTCATATTTTTCGGGGATAAAAACCTCTGGTCGTTTACGTCTACGGTTATTTTGTTTTCCTTACATTTCGCCATATCCGCAAGATTTGCAAACGTAATATTCCCGCCAAGCTCTCTTTTAACGCTCTGTATCATCCACAAACCCATTATGTTTTTCTGGTAACGGAATTTATAATCTATACTGCCCTCGTTTGAGTAGTTGGCTTTTCGGCTCTCTTCGTCCGTGTGCGCCGCCGTCTGCTCTATTCCGAGTAAAGACCACGTTCCGCTAGATATGTAAGGGCTTTCTTCGTCCAAAGGCGCGGCAAGCACCGCGCTTGCGGTATCGTGTGTGGCGGGGAGTATTACCGTTGCGTCGTATCCTATCTCTTCCGCTACTTCTTTTTTAAGGGCGCCCACAACTGTTTGAGGCTGTGAAAGTTCGCCGAACAATTTTTTATTAAACCCTAATATTTCAAGGATATTGCCGTCCCAACCGTGCGTTTCCGCATTTACCAAACCGGTGCTTGTCGCGTTGGTGTATTCCTGTTTTTTTACGCCCGTTAATAGAAAATTCAGATAATCGGGCAGCATCAAAAAGCTTTCCGCTTTATCTGTTTTTCCGCTTAGCTTATCTGCATATAACTGATATATCGTGTTAAACGGCTGATACTGTATGCCCGTGCGTTTATACAGTTCGTTAAACGGTATTTTGCGATGCACTGCGTCCGCCGACTTTATGGTGCGGCTGTCTCTGTAAGCATAAACTTCGCTTATAAGCTTATCCTCTTTATCCAAAAGCGCGTAATCTACCGCCCAGGTATCTATACCTATGTAAGCGGGAATTTTATCGGTTTCTTTTGCTTTCTTCAAACCGCAAATTATTTCGGAAAACAGCCTTTTCATATTCCAAACAAGGTGCCCGCCCTTGCTTTCCGTGCCGTTTGAAAAGCGGTATACCTCTTGGGTTTTTAGTATACCGTTTTCAATCCAACCTACTATGTGCCGCCCGGAGCTCGCCCCGATATCTATTGCCAGATAATATTTTTTCACGTTGTCACCATACAGTCAAAAACGTATTTTAGGCTTTTTCCGCTTTGCCTTCCACATAATTCGAAGCCGCTTCACAAAGCTAAAAAATTTTGACTGTTTATGAAAATATTTTATCAAATTAATCAAAATTTGTCTATATTTTCTTTATTTTTGTCTATTATATTGATAAATACGCAAAAACAAGAACAAAAACGCGCACAAACGCGCATATTTAATTTTCTTTACAAACCGCGCCGCAAATGATATAATCCAAAAGAGGAAAATAATGTTTATCAACAAAAGAACCGATTCCATTTTGGAATATTTAAAACGCAACAAAAAAGCAACGGTAGAAGATTTAAGCACGGCGCTATACGCAAGCGAATCAACTATCAGGCGCGACCTTGCGGAGCTGCAAACAAACGGACTGATTGCCCGCTATCACGGAGGAGCCATGCTTTTGGAAGACGCAGGGGAAATTTCGCTCTTTGCTCGGTCCGAACAGGATATGCGCGATAAAGAAATTTGTGCCGCTATTGCCGTAAACCGTCTGCCTAAATTCAACACCGTGTTTATAGACAATTCTTCCACTTGCCTTGCACTCGCAAAAAAAATGGATTTCACAAATAAAACGGTTATCACAAACGGCTTACATATCGCTTTACAGCTTTTAAACAAACGCGATATTCAGCTAATCGTTCCCGGCGGAAACGTAAACGCAAACACAAGCGCGATTACAGGCTCTTCGGCGGAAAGATTTCTGGAAACGTTTAACCTCGACTTAATGCTTACCTCGTGCGCCTCTATTAATGCGGAAAGCGTTTGCGAGCTGTCTTTTGAAACGGCTCGTTTCAAAAGCGCCGCAATGTCAAGATGCAAA
Organism: uncultured Clostridia bacterium; assembly: GCA_947175485.1. Lineage (GTDB taxonomy): Bacteria > Bacillota > Clostridia > Christensenellales > Borkfalkiaceae > Coproplasma. The sequence goes on along the minus strand of CAMWMZ010000005.1, from coordinate 48,488 downwards.
AAACGTGTTTTAATAGCGGCGAAAAACAAATTTTCAAGCGACGCGCCGTATATTACCGCAGACCCGAAAGCATACGACTTTATTATAACAAACGCGGACGATATAACTATTTCCCCGCTTACGGAACGCGGAGTTACCGTTTTCAATAAATAGCCGTATCCACCGTATAAAAATAATATAAACCGCCCGCAAGCTATACGGCTTGCGGGCGGTTTTTTGCGCCTTCAAATCAGCTATATAAACCTTTTATCGAAATAATCCACGCGCTTTACAAGCGAGTTAAGCCCGTCGTCGGGGAACAAATATGCAAACGCCTCCAAAAAGTAATCGTCCGTCATGCTTGCAATAAAGTCGGAAACGATATCGTCCTCGCGGTAAACGTTGCCCTCCGTTTTATAATAAGTTTCGTAATTTTTCCCAACAATGTAATCGTTGAGATAATTTTTATAAATAAGCGAATTTCCGTCACCCGCCTTAAGCTCTTTCAAAAACCTTGTATACAGCTTTTCCATCATAGGCTTTACAACCTTATCATATTGTGAAGTTACTTCTTCGCACTGATAAATTTTCAGGTTGTTTTCTCTTTGGCTTGATACAAGCGCGTCGAAAACGTCTTTACTTACCGAAAGATACGGTTTGCCCATACTGTTTGCAATAACGTCAGAAGTAACTGCGCTTATAATTTCCGAATTGCTTTTACCTATCACGGTATCGGAATAATTTAACCGCATTTTCAGCCTGCCCGCGTCCTGCCTGTCCTTGCCGATATATGCAATCATATCGCTCAACCGCACAACGCAGCCCTCCAACGTGGCGGGGTGCAGTCTGCCGACCGCCGTTTCATCGGTATAACAATTTTCAAAAGTAGCCTTAAAATCAGAATATGTTCCGAGAACGGCAGGAAAATACTCTTCGTTTACTTTCTCTCCGCAATGGCAGATTATCCCGTCCGCAGTCTGTAAAGTGAGGTTACTCCTTGAAATAACCTGCAATACCCTGACGCTGTGCACGTTATGATTAAAATATCTCCCCGTATTGCCGTTATACAATTCGTTCAGATACTTTTCCCCCTTGTGCCCGAAAGGGGTGTGCCCTATATCGTGACCTATAGCTATCGCCTCTATCAAATCGCAGTTGAGCCTCAAAGCCCTGCCTATAGAACGGGCAATTCTGGAAACAAGCTGAACGTGTGACGCGCGTCTGGTTATATCGTCGTTTTTAAAAAACGAAAACACCTGCGTTTTGTCGCTCCCGCGGTTAAAAAACGGACTGTGTATAATCTTATCTGCGTCTACAGCAAATTGCGAACGCACGGCTTCGTCGTCGTAACGGCTTTCACGCTCGCGCACGTATTGCGCGTTTTTACACGCATACGGAGAATACAACTCTTCCGCCTGTTCGGTTATTCTGCGCAGCTCGCGCGTTTGTTCATCGTTTAATATATTCATTAGTTTCCGCCCGTGATTTTAGCGAATTTCTTTTTCGCAAGAAAATACGCCGCTCCCTCTTCGCCGTTTTGCTCGGCTTTTTTATACCACTCGTAAGCCTTATATAAATCTTTTTGTACGCCTTCGCCCCGCTCATACATATACGCGATGCTCAGCATCGAATCGGTTTCGCCAAGCGCCGCCGCTTTTTCATACCATTCTATTGCTTTTATTTTATCTTTTTTAACTCCGTTGCCGTGCCTGTAAGCACACGCAACGTTATATGTAGCCATAGGGTTAGCTTTTTCTGCGGCTTTTAAATACCATTGCAAAGCTTCTTCTCTGTCTTTTTTCGTGCCTATACCGTTAAAATAGCAATAACCAACGTCGCTCATTGCCTGTGCGTTGCCTTGTTCGGCAGAAGCTTTAAGCCATTTTATCGCTTGTTTTCCGTCGGGCTTAACTCCGTTGCCGACCATGTAGCTCCAACCTGCGTGAAGCTGTGCTCTGTCGTCGCCCTGCTCCGCGGCTTTAATGTGCCATTTAAACGCTTTTTCGGTATTTATTGAAATACCGTGTCCTTCTTCATAACACATCGCCAGGTTGTACTGGGCGCGCATGTCGCCTTGTTCTGCGGCGCGTCTGAACCATCTTACGGCTTCGTAAAGGTCTTTTTTTACTTTTTTACCAACCTCGAAGCACCAACCGTAAGCATTTTGCGCAGGCGGATATCCCTGTTCGGCAGCCGCACGGTAAAAATCAACGGCCTTTTCAAAATCCCTTGTTACGCCGTTACCCTCATCGTACATTTTTCCAAGCCTGTATTGTGCGGGAGCATAATCTTTTGCCGCCGACCTTGCGTAATAATCCGCCGCTGTCGCCAAATCCAAAGCAACTCCGTCGCCTTTCTCATAGCGGTAGCCGAGCTCGTACATTGCGTGAAACTGCCCCTTATCCGCCGCCTCGGATAAATATTCCAAAGCTTTGGAACGGTTTTGTTCAACCCCCTTGCCTTCCCAACAGCAAATACCTAAGTAATAAACCGCCCATTCGTTGCCGTTTTCAGCCGATTCCGAAAACCACGAAAAAGCTTTTTGATAATCCCTTGCAACCCCCGTACCGGTATAATAACACATTGCAAGGTCGTACTGAGCGTACGCGTGCCCCTGTGCCGCCGATTTTGCAAACCATTCGGCGGCAAGTGCGTTATCCTGTTCTACGCCGTCGCCGTAAAGGTAATTCAGCGCCAACATATATTGCGCCTCGTCATCGCCGTTTTCCGCGGCGGTGTGAAGCTCCGCAACGCTTTTGTCCGAGCTTTCCTTTTCAAACGTATCCAGAATATCGTCTATTAACTTGCTTTCTTTGTTTTCTTTATCCATTTATCTCAGTTTTTTAAGTGCCTTTTTCGCTTCTTTACTGCCGTATTCCGCCGCTCTTTCATACCACTCGCGGGCTTCGTCCAAGTCTTCCTCTACTCCCATTCCCTCTTCATAGCATAAACCGACCATATACGCGGAATCGCCGTCGCCCTGAAGAGCCGCATTTCTAAACCAGTTGAACGCCTCCTGCTCGTCCTCGTCAACTCCTATTCCGTTGAGATAGAAGTATCCGATTTTATATTGAGCGTCAGCATCTCCCTGCTTTGCCGATTGTAAAAACCAATACGCGGCAGCTTCGTCGTCCTGCTCAACGCCAAGCCCTTTATATAAATGCTGTCCGAGATTATATTGAGCCTCCGATAAACCGTTTTCAGCCGCCTCCGCATAATACTTGACCGCAAGCTCGTTGTTTACCTTTACTCCCTTACCGAATGCGTAAACGTTGCCGAGGTTGTATTGAGCCATCGTACTTCCAAGCTCGGCTCCCTTTTTATACATTTCAATCGCAGTCTGCATATTCCTTTTTACGCCGTCGCCGCGCTCGTAACAGCAACCCAGATTGCAATAAGCCTGAAAATAATTGTTCTTTGCGGATTCGTTATACCAGTTGATAGCCTCCTGCATATTCTCGCAAACGCCCAAGCCGTTTTCATAGCAATAACCCACATAACACTGAGCCTTAGCATGCCCCTGCTTAGCCGCCTGCTTGTATAATACAAAAGCCTGCTCCGCGTTTTCTTCAACGCCGTCGCCGTCGTCGTAACATTCTCCAAGGCGGAACTGTGCGTCCGCAAGCCCTTGCTCCGCCGCAAGCATAAACCACTTAACGGCTTCTTCATAATCACGCTTTACGCCATGTCCGTAATAATATGCCTTGCCGACGCCGAGCTGCCCCGTGGAATTCCCCAAATCAGCCGATTTTTTATACCATTTTAAAGCCTCTTCAAAGTTGCCTTCCCCGTCTGCGCCAGCTCCTTTCTCATAAAAATATCCTAAGTTGTTCATTGCCTGCACGCAGTTCTGCCCGGCAGATTTTTTAAACCAGTAAAGCGACTTTTCCGTATCTTTTTCACAGCCTATACCGTAACTGTAACAAAGCGCGGTAAAACACTGCGCTTCGGGATGACCGAGCTCCGCGGCTCTTGAAAAATAATCCTTTGCTTTTATTCCGCAATTTTCTTCCGTTACGTCGTCAACGCCGAGTTTGTAATTATAACAAACCCCAAGATAATACAACGCTTCCGCACTGTTTTCTTCTTCGGCCGCAGTGCGCCAAAGCGACACCGCTTCTGCATAATTCTTTTTCGCATAAAGCTCCGCAGCCTTTTCACATAGCTCTGCCGCCTTGGATTTGCTGTTAAACCCGTCGCAGATATCGTCTATGAGTTTGTTTTCTTCCATAATTCCGCTCCTTTTAATTATCGCTATTATAGCTTATTTTATCATTTATGTAAAGTATTAAAAAAATTTAATAAAAAAGCTTTTTCGTATAAATTTCCGCCGTACGGCAATTGCGCACGGCGGAAATTACATAATTTTATTTCTTTTTATTTGTTTTCTCGGTTTTTGCCGCAGGTTTTGCCTTTGCAGAAGCGTCTTTAGTTTCTTTCTGCGTTTTAGCCGCCTTTTTTGCCGGCGCTTTATCAGCCTGCTTTGCCGCAGTCTTCGTCTGTTCCTCGTTCTGATTGTCATTCTTTACCGCTTTTTCAGCCTTTTGTTTTTTGGGCTTTTTTTCACGGTTATCGAGCTTTTCAATAAAACGGTTTCCGAAAACCGCTTTACGGAACTTAGGCAAAGCCACAAGGCAAACCACAAACGCAACTGCCGCCAAGAACAAAAGCAGGAACACTACCAACGCAATCGTCAGTGCGTTTTCCTTGTAAATATTCGCCGCGTTAATGAGGTTAGCCGTATAAGGCACTCCCACAACGTTTAACATAACCTTATCGGCAGAAGTTGTAATTATCTCCACAGTATGCTCCTTGTTTTCCAGATTTTCTTTATTGAACACCAGCTTGCGCGATTCCGGCGCGGAGCTGTGCATATCTATCGTGCTTGCTTTTTTGCCGTCCACATAAACATCGGCTGTTCCGTATCCCTCTCCCGTAGCGGCGTAAAGCGAAATACTCTCTCCGACGAATTTTATAACGAGCTTTTCATTCTTACTTTCCGAAATCATATAACCGTGCGGCTCGCTTTCGATAGCAGAAGAATTTTTCCATCCGCTTGTTGCAAAAAATTTACTGCTTGTAGAAGGTAAAACCTGTTGCGTTACGGATTTTATACCCGCGTCGATCTCGGCAAGAACGGAAAAATTCCCTCCGGTCGTTCCCTTGACTATCAATTTCAAATATCTGCCGCTTTCTTCGGGGAAGCTCATGGTTATCGTCGTGGATTTATAAGAATCCCTGTCCGCCGTAGCAACCGTGCGCCATTCGCCGTCAAGGCTGTCTGAAATCTGCAATTCGCAGTCGGTTATATATGAATTCGAGTTGTTTCTCGTTGTAACGGAAAAATAATTAAACAACTGCTCTTTTGAAGTGTCAACAATGAATTCATGCGGGTTTTCAGGGGTTATTTTCGGTACTCCGTTTCCGTAAGTCGTATGTAAAACCGTACCCGCCTGCCCGTCGATTAAAAACTGCCAGCGGTCATATTCCACAACGCTGCCCTCTATGGGCTTACCCGTTTCAAGGTCAACCTGCTGTTCCGTATAAAACCTGTCGCCGACGATATTATCGGGGGCTTTTACAACTTCCCACTCGCTCTTATCGGTGCCGGTAACCGAAAGCTTTATATTGTCTTTTTTAGAAACTATAAACTGCGGTTCATAAACAAACGACGACGCTTCTTTCCCAAGCGGATAATCCACATGGAATACCTGTTCCGCGGGTATTGCAGAAATTTTTCCGTTTTCGTCTTTTATCCCTACCGTTGCGCCTCCGTTGCCTCCGCGGTTTGTGTTCAGCACTCTTACGGCGTAATATGTACCCTCTTCCACGGTGAACGTTGCCGTATGGTTATATTTCGCTCCCCCGGTGTATATCAGGTTTGTTCTTTCCAAAGATTGGAAATCCGTACCGAAATAAAGGCACAAGCCGTTGTTTCCGCTTACGGCAAGCTCAACGTTGCCGCTTTTAGGGGCTTTCCACCAGAAATCGGCAACACGTACCTGCCAGTCGGCAGAACTGAAAGAGGGAACTCCCGCAAAAGTCGAATTGGAATATTCGGGCGTCAGATTTGCAATCTGCGCTTCCAGATTTTCAATCATCGCCTGCCCCGAAGCGTTGGGGTTTTCCACCGTATAAGTGCCTACGCGCGCTCCGTTATACGTAATCCTCAAAGTTACCGTCAAAGTATGTATAACGCCGTCGGCAAGCCTTACGTCGAAAGAAAACTCGTCAAAAGTTCCGGTATAATCTTTTTTGAAGGAATAATACCATTTACCGTTCTCTTCCCGTATTTTTCCATGCTCGGGCTGGCTTACTGAAATCACCTCGAAGCCCTTGCTTTCATTTGTATCGAGTCCGCTTATAGTCTTTTCGGTCAAATCGAAAGCTATATCGCTTCCATACGCAACTATGTAGTCGCCGGCGGTTTTAACGCCGTCGATTCCCCCCGCGTAATAGCTGGAAACAGGCACATAGTTAGGCAGTGCTTGCATTTCAGAAAGCTGTTCGGCGGTAAACATGTCGTCCGTTATATTCGCGCAATAGAACTCGTTGAAATAATTTATAAAGTTCATTCCGTAAACAAGCGAACAGCGGTAAGCAAAATCCGAACGCTTATTGCCCTTGGTTCCGGTCTCAACGTATGAGGGCTTGCCCTTGTACGTGTAAAGCAATTCATAAAACTTTTCCGCGCCGAAAGAATGCATTATATTCGCATACATTCCAAGGCACTGGAAATAACCGTAGCTTCCGTCGTCGAAATCGCCTTCCTTCCCTTTGAACGTCAGCGTCTCCGTCAAAACGTTGTAAGGGTTTGCATACATTCCGTGTTCCGCTCCTCCGCCGTTGCGGATTGTCGTTCCGACGTCGCAGAACATTATATATGCAAGCAAAGTCAACGCGTTATTTCTTACTTCGCCTTCTCTTCCGGTTGCAAATCCCCATACGGTTCCGTATGAAGCGGAGTGGTTATGCCCTATCTCGTGCAACGTTCCCCACGTTCCGCTTTGCAGCAGTCCGCGGTAATTCATCGCTCCGTCAAACCAACCGGTAGGCTGTGCAAACGAATAGTTTCCCAAAGCAACCGCCGCGCCTGCGGGGACGTGCCAGTCGAACATTATTTTGTTAAAACGGTTGTAAGTCCCGCCCGTAAAAGATTCGTTTACGGAAAGGAAAGAGTGCCACAACATCGCAAGCTTATCGATTTCTTCCGTCTTTACCTTGCGCATATATTGCGACGTACCCATTTCACCGGTATAGCCTATAAGCTGCCCGTTCTCCGTATCCAGAACGGCTATAACGCCGGGCGCCTGGCGCAGATACTGGTCAAAGTATTGAGGGGTAGTTACGCCGAGTATATAGTGCGGAGTTTCAACCGCTCCGGTAAAAGTAGTTTTTACTCTGGAATAACAGTTGTTCATTCCGATATGGATACAGCCGCCGAACGGAGTTCCTATCGTATACGTCTTGTTTTCGGTAAAAGTAAATTCTGCGGTAACCCACGGCGCGCGTGCGTTCTGGCGCGACCACTGGCTTTGATTGGTTACTTTCCCTGCGGTCATTTTGCCGTTTGCCACAAGCACGTCGGCTTTTGTGAAATAAGCGTCTACCGAATTTGATTTAACGGGAGTATCTTTGCCGCCTACAATGGCCTGATACTGCGCGTTGTCCGCGCCGCCGCGCCACGCAAGCGAATTCTGCACGCCTATAATAACCGATATCTTTTCACCCGCGCGCAATCCTTCCACCTTCACCGCCACGGGTTCGCCCGCAGGCAGATACAGCCCCGAAGCGTGATACGAACGATAAAGCGGGTCAAGCGTTATTTCTTTTTCCACCGCATTATTTTCACCCAGCACGGCGCCGTATTGCGCGTCCGCGGAGGGGTGCTTTTTAAGCCATGCCGCAAATTCGGGGTTAATTCCGTCCTCGTTGCTCGCAGTCTCCGCAGAAAGCTTCTGCGCGTCCATGGCAAGGTGCTGCCCCTGCGTCATAAGCATATATTTATAAAACGCTCCGTCGGAATTATCCACGCTTACGCCGTTCATCGTTCCGTTGGAAAAAGCGTATTTAATCGAACCGTCCTCGTATTTTAAAGGCTGCCCCTTATTGTCTTTCAGATATGTACCGTCGCACGCTTGCTTTGGCGAAGGATACTGCCTGAATTTAATGGTCGCAGTCTTTTTATCGCCGCCCGTCGCAACAAGAGAACCGTATACAGGGTCAATGGAATTCGCCGCGCTGTCGTAAACAAGCGAAAAGTCGTCGCTGAGCATTTCAACCTGTGCGCGGGGCAAATTTCTTTTGGTCACGTTCATCGTATCCGCACGTACGGTTGCCTGCACGTCGGAAAGATTTTCGTAATCGTACTTTTTCAGCGCAAACTTTTCTTCCGTCGGCAACTTGCTTTCGGGTATTTTATATACCGTTCCGTCAACCCCGCACGAAGAAGCGAAAACCGCCGAAGCCGCGCAAAGAGCCGCAACGGCAACGCATATAATAGCGCGTTTTAATATTTTTGATTTCATAAAGGTTTTGTTAGTATTGATTTTCAATTCTTACTCCTTTAAAAATTTAATTCGAAATATGTATTTTTTCTCTTGAACACGTGCTTCATTTGCAACTGCCACAATATGTTGTCCAGGTCCGCTTTTTTGCACGCACACTTATCGCCGTCTTTGAATTTGCAATCGAGTTGTTCGTTAACGCATAAATTTCTGTTATCGGCAAACATATCCCTGTTTGCGATTTTTTTGTTTTTGAGCATGCATTGCCTAACGACGCACACTTCTCCGCGGAATTCGTCCAAAGAAATAATTCTTTCGGGCGGAATATAAAGAATACTGTAAAACAGCTCTTCAAGCCTTTCCTCAAACTTGCCGGAAAGCCATATCGCAGCCGCAAACGTTTCCGCTTTCATATTTACGCGGTAATGCACTTCCTTTTTACGTCCTTTGGTTAAAACGGCGCACATCACTCTTCTTAGAATTACTTCACCCTCGCCCAGAACGGACTTGTGCGAATGGATATAATCCAGCAGGCTTACGACTTCCGCACCGCTCATCTCTATATCCAGAAATTTCAGCTGTAAACTGACAGTTTCGGCAGTTCCGCTCAGCGCCAGCATTTCGCTTTCCATTGTTTTACCTCTGATATATATTAATGAATAAAGTTAAAAATGTCAACTTCCGCACCGCAGTAAAACATTTAAGTAATTTTTATACTAAAAGTTATATCCGCGCTATTTTAATTTCTTTTCAAAATACACCATATCTTTAAGCGTCACGCCGTCCTCGATAATAGGATAATCGTAATTATCGGTAAAAAAGTTTTTTACGGCGTATGCTCTTGAAAATCCGCATTTTTCATAAAAAGGAACGGTAAGCGGACTGTCGCCCGTGCCTGCGCGCACAACCGAAAAGCACTCCTTATATTTTTTACACACAAAATCTATAAGAGCCTTGCCGTAACCGCATTTTCTGTATTCCGCCAAAACGGCAATATTTTTTATTTCAAGCACTCCTCCTCCCATATCGCAAACTACCGTTTCGCCTTTAATTCCGTTATCATCCAAAACGAACATAACTCCGCAAGAAAGATATTTGTCTATCATGCTTTCCTGTTCGTCGCCGATTAGCAGCAAATCCAGATATTTTTTCTTGTCGGAAACCTCATAAATTTTCATAGTTATTTCAAAACATACTCCAACTGTAAATCGAAAGGCTCTTTTTCCGCAAGAAAAGCGTTTACCTCTTCGGCAAAACCACAGCCGAACGCCCTGTAAGCGGCTATACTTTCTTTTGCGGAATGTGCGGATATATAAAGCTTTTCCGCCCCTAAGCTCCTTGCCCCGTTGCACGCCATATTAAAAAGCTTCCTCCCGACTCCCGTTCCGCGGAAAGGCTCAGAAACATAAAATTCCGCCAAATCGATATATTGCTTTCTGCTCCCGAACAAAGCTTTATCCAAATACGCAAATCCGATTGCGTCGGTTCCCGTAAAAGCACCGTACCCAATGCAGCCGTTTTTCAATCCGCAACTTATGCGGTTTGCCATTTCCCTTCGTTCGTTCAAGTCCCAATCCTCGATATATTCTACACGCGCCAATTTATACTCGCCGTCAATCAACCGCCAACACTGCGTAACTTTCTGAAACCTTATAAAATTATCCAGAGAGCTTCCGCCGAAGTTTTTTAAATCCAGCGCGGAATATTTTATTTCCAAATCAAATTACCCCCGCAATATACTTTGTTTAAAGCTATTTTATATAAACAGTTTATCAGCAATACGCGGCGAAATCAACTCAATAATAAAAGCATTTTTATATATATAAAAAAAGCGGATACCGCTTAAACTGCGGTATCCGCTTATTGCCTGTCTTGCTTAATATAATTACTTCTTGCAGGTAAGCGTAACGTCGAACGTTCCGTCGCGGCCCTGTATAGAATAAACTATAGTGTAAGTCGAATCTTTTTTGGTTGACTTCAAAGTCGTAGCAGTTGCGCCTTCGCCCAAAACAACGGTATAAACGTCGTCATTGAATTCCCAGGTTCCGGTTTTGCAAAGCGATTTTACGATCTGCTGTGCGGTCTGCATTTCGCTGTCGGTCGTTACGTCGTAAGTGCAGGTGCCGTCGCCCTTAAGGGTGAGAGTATGTGAAGTTTCTATACTCATTATTTCCTTGTCGCCGGTAAATACAACGTCGGCAGAGCAAGCGGTCATCATAGCTATTCCGCAGCAAAGCGCAACGATTAAAGCCAATACGGGTATAATTCTTTTAACTGAATTTTTCATCTATTTTTCTCCTTAATTTTAAAGCCGCCTTAAAGATTTTGTTTGGATTTTTTGTCCTTCAAGACAACTACAACCGCACCGGCTATGCTTGCCGCGAACATTGCGCCGAACAGGCAATCGAGCGTTATTTCGGCAATCTGCCAACCGGTAGCGACTTTTTCTATTTGTGTGTAGATGGAAAAGCTGTTCATAGCGTTACTGTGCACCGTAGCATATAAAATATGCTTTACAGCTTCTCTCATCTGCCATGCGACCTCTCCGTGCCCTGATTTGAAATTTTTATAGGGCGTGTTTTTGTCAAGCTCGCCGTCGGGGATATCGCACCCCGCCATTAAGAATATGGGCATTTGTTGCGATTTATATCCTATGCCGAACATATCCGATACAATAAGTCCTCTCAACCCCAGCTCGCCGCGCAAGAAATCGGTTAAAAGAGCTTTGTTGGCAGGGCAGTGAACCGCGCCCATGCGGTTGAAAGCCGCCATAGCGTTCATTGCTCCGCCGTCCGTAACGGCTTTGGCAAAAGGTTTTAAATAAATTTCACGCAGTGTTTGTTCGTTGAGCCATATCCCCACGCCTGCGCGCTGAGTTTCCTGTTCGTTGAGCGCGAAATGCTTTATATAAGCGTTGCAGCCGTGCGCCTGCAATGCGGCAACCTCTTTCGCCGCCATTGTTCCGGTAAGGAACCCGTCCTCGCTGAAATATTCGTAAAGTCTGCCTCCGTAAGGGCTGCGGTGGGTATTAAGCCCTATGCCGTAAAATCCGCCGTATCCCGCCCAGATTGCGTCCTCTCCCAAAAGATTTCCGAATCTTTCGGCAAGCTCCGTGTTGAACGTTGAACCGAGTATTCCTATGCAGGGATAATAGGGTGCGGTTTTATCTTTATCGGGGTCGCCGCTCCTTGCAGCAAGCCCCAAAGGATTTTTACCGTAAACCTCCGTAAGCCCCGTCGGTCCGTTCTGCTCCACCGTGTTGGGTTTTATTATCGAAGGCAATCCGCGCGTGCTTTGAAGCCCCACGTTCAAAAGCTCAACCGTTTCATCCCAGGTCAGCTGGTCCAAAAGCTTATCCCACTCGGGGTCGTCGTAAGCTATCGGCTCTCCGTTTTCATCAACGCGCAAATCTATAAGCTTTTTGCCGTTCTTCTTTCCGTATGCAGGGTATTCCGTGTCGTCTTTGGGTATGTTTGCCGCGTCGTCCTGCTTAACCATATCTTCGGCAAGCTTTTGCGTCATTTTCAGCTTAACCGCTTCCGTCGGCAAGCTTCCCAGCCAGTCCGTACGCGTAACGTATTTAACCGAATTTTCGTTACTCTGGAAATACTTGTTCACGTCCGCGAAGTCGAAAAGATTTTTTATCTCTCCGTTTTCGGTTTTGGAATAAGTCGTTTTATCCAACTCAAGCTCGAATTCCTTTACAAGCCCCGCCTTTCCGTCGGCGTCCATTCTTTTCCCGTTGCCCGCGGTATATCCTTTAAACGCAAGGATATTGTTCACCGCATCGTGCGCGTCGGTTCCCGCCGCCAAAAGGTATTTTCCCTCTGTAAGAATATAAGTTTTCGCGTCGTTGGCGTCGTATACGGCAAATTCGCTCTTATCTATCGTTATGCTAACATCTTGCGAGCCTCCGGGGACAATCTCTCCCGTCTTTGCAAAGCCAACAAGGTCAACCGCGGATTTTTCTATTCCGCGCTCGATATCATATTCACCGAAAGGCTTTTGCACATAAATCTGTACAACTTCTTTACCGCTGTATTGCGTTCCTTTGTTGGTAACGGTAAGTCCTACCGTATAAGTTCCGTCCTGATTATCGGTTACGTTATAACCCGAATAATCGAACTGCGTATACGAAGCCCCGTAACCGAACGGGTGTGAAACCGTTTTCGAATAATCGAATTCGCCCGATTTTTCCCTTTCGGTAACGTAATCGTAATATCTTGTTTCCGTGTAGCGGTATCCTACGTAAATTCCTTCCTGATAAACCGCATACGCCGTGTACTTTTTATCCACTTTGCTTCCCGATAAAGGAAGATTATAATTTTCCGCGTTTTCATAACGGAAATCGCCGAAGTTGTAATTTACAGGATTGTAGAGGTGCTTCATCCAGAAAGTATCGGAAAGATGTCCAGAAGGATTTACTTTCCCCGCAAGGATATCACCCACCGCGTTAAATCCGTTTATACCGACGTGGCCTACCCACAGCGCGGCGTCTATTCCGTATGCGGAATTATATAAAAACTCGCTCTCTATTTGGTTAGCCGTGTTCAAAAGCACGATAATTTTTTTGATTTTGCCCTGGCTTTTCAAGCCCGCAAGCCCTTTCAAAACACTCTGTTCGGTAAGGGAAAGCTTGAGATAATCGCCGTCCTGACCGTCCGTTCCGGTCATAGCCATATCCGTTCCTTCGCCGCCGACGCGCGTAACTATAAACACAGCCGCGTCTCCGTAAGCGGAAATTTTACTTTCGCCAAGCTCCGCAGTCAAATCGTCCCAGGGCGCGTCGTTAATCTTCGCGTCCGCGCCTCTGCCTACGCGTTTATATTTCTGCGAAGAAGGCGCCGAATAAAAAGAAATCAAATCGGGGTTTACTTCAAAACCCGCTTGCTTGAAGCCTTGTTCCGGCGTTACGGGCGGTTGGGGATTTCTGGTCTGTGCCGAACCTTTTCCGCCGTACGCAGGGTCAATCGAAGATATTCCGAAAAGCCCTATCTTCTTTTCTCCGGACGCGGGCTTTAAAGGCAGGCAGTTGTTGTCGTTCTTTAAAAGAACGGCTCCCTCCGCTTCTATATCCTGCGCCGCCTCTTTTCCGTCGGCTATAAGGTCGGCAAGATTTTTATAAGCGCTCTTAAAGTATTCCGTATCTTGTGCAGGCGCGTCCTCGGGCTCGTAATACTTATAGTTGCTTACGTTTAAAAAGTTGTTTATCGCCGTAACGTTTTCGCTTGTTATCGCAGTAACGCACATTGCGAAGCCGAATAACACAGTACTTACAACCGTTGCTATTTTTACTGAAAGCTTAATTTTTTTGTTCATCGCCGCGCCCCTTTTCATTTATTTGTTTTAAAAACAGATTTGCTATGCTTACCCCGAAAGCAAGCACAAAAAACAATGCGCATACTATGAACTGCGGGTCGAACGAATCGAGGTCGATGCCCACCATTACCACCGATACATAGTAATATATGCCGTAAATAAAGAATAGCAAAGCAAGAAAAACCAACACGGCTATAACGTACGGTACGAATTTGAACTGCTTAAAAGCAATAAGCGCACAGCCGCTCAAACCCGCGAGCAAAATAAAAACAAAAGCCGCCCAGCTCATATCGTCAGTGCCCGCATAACAACCCGCATAAACCGCCGCGGTTATAAGCGAAAATACCGAAAGCCCCGCCGAAAACCAGAATCCGATGCTTTTGTCCTTTAAATAATCTTTAATCATAGGATTTTCCCCTCTTTCCAAAACAGTTAATAATATTTGCCGTTGCGCCGCAACGGCAAGAGGGCTAGCCCTCTTAGTTTGGTAATTATTAACTTTTTATATTCATATTATAAGTTGCGTTAATGCTAAAATCCATTGCAATTCGCACTCAAAAATATTGCATTTTTTCGCCCGATATTGCAATTCGTCCACAAAACCCGTTTTAATCTCGGCAAATATAAAAAATCCGACAAAACCTGTATAAGTCTTGTCGGATTTTCGGTTAAGGTAATTTTAACGTAATTTATGCACGGTGTGTAAAACGCCGCTTGAATTTATTTTTCAATCTTTTATTAATCTGTTTTTACATATATTTTTTGCTAATCAAATAAACCGCCCCTTTGCTTATAAACCGTTATGCGGCGAACATTATTAAGCCAAACAATGTTGTTAATTTGCAAAGGTCAATTTTTTTACCGCGTTTTCCAAACTGTCTGTAAAAAACACGTCTCGCCCGTTATTGCTTTCATAAATAAAGTCTTTTAACGGCTTGCTTGTGTATTTAGTATAATCGCCGTAGATAGCAATACGGAAGCGGTAATTTATAAATTTTTGTAAAATTCCCCCCGCCAGCCCGCTGCTTAATATAAAAAACTTATCTGTAATCAAATCCTTCGGTATCGCTATATTTTTAATACCCGTTTCATATTTAACGGTCATCATCAAATCAACAGCGCTTTGAAAATCACTTATAACAATTTCGTTTGCGCTAATACTTGCAACTTCGATATTATTTTGAGTAATCTTTTCTATCCGCATCGTTTTCACGCCTCATATATTTAAAATATTGTTTTATTTCTGCGCCGACAACTGCGGCTCGGCGACGTTGCAAGCAACCTAAAACGAATTTTTATACCACAATAGAGCCTTTATTTCCAATTCTTTAACAAATTGCTCTTTTCCGTCGCAATATCTTTCTATATCGTAAGGATATTTTAAAGCAAGCCGCTTTTTCATTTCGCCGTATTTACTCGCATCGGCAGCGTGTGTGCGCAAATAATCTCTTACTGCAAGATGCCGTTCTATATTAAACGTATCGTTTGCTTGAAAAATATGGATTTGATGCGTTCGTTCATCGCCTCCTTTACGCAAATAGCGCCTGCCCTTTATTCCGAATTCACCTAAATACTCGTAGCCAATATTTTCAAAACGACTTGCCGCCAAATCCGTTTCGGCAATATTTTTTACTGCCGGCATAATATCGATTATAGGTTTTGCGCATAACCCCTTAACCGCGGTTGAACCTATGTGGTAAATTTCAATCGCGTTTTCGCCCAAAATGTTTTTAATTAAAATCCGCTCTTTCTTAAATAATTCTTCCCATTGCGGATCGTATTCAACAACCGTAATATGTTGAGGCATTTAACAACTCCAAAAAACTATTAGTCTATAATTGCTTATATCTATCAGCACCCCACCAATCGGGCGTTAAGTCTTTTAATAATACGGTTTTTCGGCTCTCATAATCTATCAATATTTCGATATCGCCGCCGTTCGGAGATAATTGCATCATAAATTCTCTACAAGCACCGCATGGAGAAGAAGCTTTTCCATCAGACGTAATTGCAAGAACCTTACGTATTTCGCTTTCGCCGTTCGTAAGCATATTTGCTATTGCGTTACGCTCGGCGCACATACCGAGGCTGCTCGCCGTATCGATACAAATGCCCGTATATATATTTCCGTTTTGAGTAAGAACGGCGGCGGCAACCCCGCCGACTTCAATAAACGGCGATAAAATGCGATAATTTTGAACTTTCTTTGCGGATTTATATAATTTTTGCCAATCATCCATAGCTTATTGCCTCTTATCTCTTAAAATATTATAAAGGTTTTAATCAGGTAATCAAATATTATTTACGGCATAAAGCACGTTTTACGAATTTTTATAGCTTATAAAAATATGGAACACTGCAAATAGTACGGAAAAGAAAATCAACGGAATGTTTGCCAAAGCAATGCCGCTGAACAGGAATATGCACGACGGAATTATTGAAAGCGACAACGCTTTTAATTTACCGTTTTTGTTCCAACATATTATCCAAAATATAAAATACGCAAGACACAACGCACCGTTTACGGACAAATAAACCGTAAGCGCATAATCGAACCAAAAGTTAAAGTATGTGTACGGAATATTGAATATCATAAAAACAAAACAGCCGTATCTGCCGATTTGTTCCGCAACGGTAACAATCTTATTCTTATAGGTATCGGAATCGTTGTCCTTATGCTTTATGGAGTAAACGATATTCGGTATCATAATAACCGCCATTATTGCAAGTCCGTAATAATTAAACCAATTCATCTTATTATTTTTTCGCTCCCGCTTTAAACCCGCAACAATATTCGGCGGTTTCGTTTTTCAATATCTATTTTGCAGCTTTACATTTTAAGAACCAAGGCTTTCTTAGGACAGAAGCTGGAACATTTGCCGCATTTTATACACTTGTCGTGATTTATCGAGGGCGCGTCAAAGCCGTTTTGCGAGAGCGCGCCGACGGGGCACACCTTAACCGCGGGGCAAGGGTGGTTTTGCGGACAGTTGTCCTTAATCAACGTAAGCATTTTTGACATAATTTTCTCCTTTATTTAAATATATTCAAACGATTTTACTTTTCCCGTTTGCCATTTCAAGGATTTGATAACAATAAAGCTAATGACCGCACTTATAACAAATAAGCTTTGATAAGTTTTAACGGCAAACTTTTGCCGGTTTTTAATCCGCATGCTTTTTCGATTTACTTTCCGTTTGACGAAAATAAAATCAAATAGTTTAAATTTGAAACTATATTTGGTTATTTATATTATATCAATGACTGACCGTTTTTTCAACAATATTACAATTAAAAAACAAACACGCACACTTCTGAAAAGTGTGCGTGTTTGTAACCTTTGGCAGTAAAATAGTAACCTAAAACGAATTATATAAATAATTCCAGTGTCTTACGATTTGCTTTCCCTATGCTCCTTTAAGATTTCCGATACCATTGCGGGTGATATTCCGAGTTCTTCCGCTGTTTTATATCCGCGTTTACCATCATTGTGCATATCTGTTACCAAAACGAGTGTTATCATCAATCATTTATCATTTTGCACAGGGTAAATCTCAGCAGAGAACGCTTTACCATCATTAAAGCCGAACTTGCTATTCGTCTGGCAAAAACCAAAAAAGCAACAAAAGTTAAAGACGGTTTATCCACTTTGCAATTGCAATAAAAAAACCGCTATATTAGCGGTTTAAAATTTTAATTCAGGGGTGTTCAGTTATTTTCGCTATTTGCATTTTCGTTTATAGAATCTATATGCTCTCTAATCTCTCTCAACAAGTCGTAGGGATTTTCAACGTATTGAAACTTTATAGAACTGGTAGGGCTGCTAAAAGATATAGTGCCGGTCGTTGCCTTTTTGCCTTTGTCGAACAAATCGACTGCAACGGACGATGCGGTAATATTCTTAAAGTCAAGCGAACGGTAGTCAACGCCTATCATTCCTTTCCGCACTATCAAACGCTTATTAGTATAGGCATAATATAAATTTTTATAGCCGTGCATATAGATAAACGGAAATGTAAACAATGTTACGACCAAAATTAAAATCAAGTGCGGCCAAAATATAGGAATAATAAAAGGAGCAAACATAGCTTTCGTATATCTACTTTTAGACGGCTTGATAATTTTTATGATTTGCTCGTTTTTTTCTAAAATATCATCAAACAAATGTTCCATAATAACGTCTTTATTTATACAAAGCAATTGCTTTAGATTTTTATTGGCGGAGCCGCGGACGCCAAAGGCGAACCCTTGGTGTTCAACTGCTCCTGTGGTGGTGGAGATAAGGGGATTCGAACCCCTGACCTATACGTTGCGAACGTATCGCGCTACCAACTGTGCTATATCCCCGAAATATTTGGTGGAGCTAATCGGGTTCGAACCGATGACCTTTTGAATGCCATTCAAACGCGCTACCAACTGCGCCATAACCCCGAATTCACAAACGTATATTATAATATATTAAAGGTTGATAATTGTCAAGAAATTTACCCCTTGATTAAAGCCAAATTTTCATTTAACCCCGCACGTCAAATCGCGCCGTTCAAATAAAACAAAAAGCCGATAAGATAAACTCCTTACCGGCTTCCTTTGGTGGGAACAACAGGACTTGAACCTGTGACCTCTTGCATGTCAAGCAAGCGCTCTAACCAACTGAGCTATGCCCCCAAAGCGTTTATATTATAACAACAGCCGCCCGTCTTGGCAAGCGTTTTCAATATAAAAATAAAATTCCGCCCCCTCACAATGAGGGGGCTTTTATATTAAAACGTATTAATTTTTAACCTTTGCCCCCGCCATATACTTAAAACAACGCGGTTTTCTTCTTGTGCAGCTTCTTAAAGCAAGCTTATAAATTTCCCCCAACGGAATTACTGAAAGCGCCGCTCCAACCGCAACCGCCCATTGTCCGGCGCTAAGCTTTACAAGCCCGAACGCAACCGAAAGCGGACTTACGCACAGCAAAATGTTTAAAACCACTCCCGCCGCTACCGTTGCAAGCAGAATTTTGTTTGAAAAGAAATGTCTGAACGCTGATTGCCTTTCCGAACGGATATTGAACGACTGAAACAATTCCAAAAACGATATCGTCATAAAAGTCATTGTCGTAGCAACTTCATTGCCCCATATGTTTAGGGCAATTACAAACACCCCTATCGTCACCGCCGTCATGTACGCACCGAAAACGGCTATCGAACAAAGAGAAGTTTTTGAAAACAAACTCTTCTCCGCACGTTCGGGCGGGCGGTTCATAACGTCGTCGTCCGCTTTTTCCATACCAAGCGCCAAAACGGGGAAGCTGTCCGTTATAAGGTTAAGCCACAAAAGCTGAGTGGATAACAAAAAGTCGAACTTGAACAAAAACAAAGAGGCAATCAAAATCGCCAGCACTTCCGCAAGATTTGTGGAAAGAAAGAACTGTATCGTCTTTTTGATATTCGCAGAAATCCTCCGCCCTTCCTTAACCGCAGAAACTATGGTGGTGAAATTATCATCGGTAATCACCATGTCGGAAGCGCTTTTGGTAACGTCCGTTCCGGAAATTCCCATAGATATTCCTATGTCAGCGCTCTTTATGCTCGGCGCGTCGTTTATTCCGTCGCCCGTCATTGCAACTACTTTGCCCCGCCTTTGCAACGACTGTACTATAATGTTTTTGTGCTTGGGAGACACCCGCGCGAACACACGGCAGTTTTCAATCGCGTTATCCCGTTCGCTTTCGGGAAGAGCGTCAAGCTCTTCACCGGTCATTACCTCGCGCATATCCTCGGCTATATTAAGCTTTTTCGCTATCGAAAACGCCGTCCGCACATGGTCGCCCGTTATCATAACCGTGGAAACTCCCGCCGTCTTGCACTCGGTAACAGCCTCCCCCGCGCCTTCTTTCAGCCCGTCAACCATTCCGCAAAGACCTACGAATATCAAGCCTTCTTCGGCAATTTTTCCGTTAAACGGCGCATATGCAAACCCCAATACGCGCAAAGCCTCGTCAGACATTTTGTCGTTATCGGCAAGCACGGCCGCTTTTTGCTTATCGCCGAACGGTTTAATTCCGCCATCGGTCAATATCTTTTCGCAACGCTTTATAAGAATATCCGGCGCACCCTTTGTAAAGGTAATCTTCTCTCCGCATATTTCCGCGGCGACAGACATCATTTTACGTTCTGAAGTGAAAGGCTCTTCCGCAATCCTCACAAAATCCGCCGCATATCCGCATTCGTCGGCACATATCCTAAGGGCAACCTCCGTCGGGTCGCCTATATAATTCCCCTTTTCTCCCTTCACCGTGGTGCAAACGGTCATGCATTGCAATAATTTCTCGTTTGCCCCCGATATATCGTTGATTGAAAGCGTTTTTCCGTTGCAAACCGCAGAAACCACTTTAAGCTTGTTCTGCGTCAAAGTTCCGGTTTTATCAGAACATATAACCGAACAGCTCCCAAGCGTTTCAACCGATTTCAGCTTCCTTATAACAACTCCCTTTTTGCTCATCTTCTGCACTCCCATAGCCATGATTATGGTCACAACGGCAGGCAGACCTTCGGGAATAGCGGCAACGGCAATCGCCACCGATGTCATAAAGTTTTTAAGAATTCCGTCCTCCCTCACGAAAATCCCCATTACAAATATTACGGCGGTAACCGCCAGAACAAACGCGGAAATTATCTTACCCAGCTTGTCAAGGCTCTTTTCAAGCGGAGTTTTCGCCTGCTTTCCGTTTTGCAGCATAGCCGCGATTTTTCCCATTTCCGTGCCCATGCCAACCGAAGTAACCACGGCAGAAGCATTTCCCCGCACAACGTATGTAGAGCCGAATAGCGTGTTAGACATTGCACCCAGAGCAACCTTGTTTCCGCGTATCCGCTTTTCGTTCTTTTCTACGGCGGCGCTCTCGCCGGTCAAAGCACTTTCGTCGCACATAAGCGAATTGCACTCAACCACGCGGCAATCCGCAGGCACAACGTCGCCCTCCTCCAAAAGCACTATATCCCCCACCGTAAGCTCCTCGCAGGGTATAACGTATTCCTTGTTTTCACGTCTTACCTTGCAGGAATTTGCAGAAAGCTTTTTCAGATTTTCTATCGCCTTGTCCGCGCGGTATTGCTGAACCGTCCCAACAACCGCGTTAAGAAATATTATCGCAAGTATTATAAAGGTATCCGTCAAATCGTTTTTATCCTTGGATAAAAACGCAATCAGTCCGGAAACCGCCGCCGCCGCGATTAAAAGTACGGTCATAAAATCTTTGAATTGTGAAAAGAAAAGCTTAAAAATCCCCGCGCTCTTTCCTTTATCCAAAGCGTTCGCTCCGTATTCCGTAAGCCTTTTATTCGCCTCGGCAACACTCAGCCCGCGGGTTGATGTTTTCAGCCTTGAAAGCGTCTGCCCCGCCTCTTCGAAACAGTAATTAGCCATAAAAATACCTCTTGAATTAAGGTATTCAAACTTGTCCCCGCTTATGACATCGCGCCGTCTTTCAAAATCTTTTGAATTGCAAAAAGCTTTGCCGAGGTATATTTCGGATTAAAAAAATAAACCGCCGCCCGCGTTATCGCGCGGGCGGCGGTTTAATTATTCAAATACTTTATTCTTCTTTAAGCTGCGGGTATTTGGTGCATAAAAGCCCGAAAATCTGCCGCGCGCACTGTTCCGCTCCGTAATTTCCGTGCTGCGCCATAGCCGCCTTTTTCATGGGTTCAAGCTTTTCGGGCGCGGCGATAAATTCTTCGATTTTATCCACTACCTTTCTCGGCTTGAAAATTTTCAATGCGCTCCCGACAACCTCGACGTAATATCTGCCTATGTACATTTCGATGTTGGTCGCATATTTCGTAATAATCTGAGGCACGCCGAAAAAGCAAGGCTCCGCCGTCATGCTCGCGCCGCTTTTTCCGCAAAAAAGGTCTGCCGCGGTCAACAGCTCGAACATATTGTCCACAAGCCCCATAGGCCGCCAGTCGGTGTTGCCCTTCGATTTCATTTGTGAAAACTTTTCGTAAAGCTCGGAATTTCTGCCGCAAACAGGCACAAGCGTAACGGGCAAATCGCGTTCAAGAATAATTTTGCATATCTTGTCCATTCTGCCTATGCCGTAACCGCCTTCCGCCAGCACAACGGTAAACTTGTCCTTATCGAACCCGAGCTTCTCCCTCGTTTCCGCCTTACTGTCGGAAGCGTTGCAGTTGTTTTCATAAACGGTGAAAGCCTCTTCCCTTATAAGAAAGGGAACAAGCTTGAAATTCTCGTTGTTCAGCCTTTTTCCGTGGTGCTTAATCGCGCTCTCATACCCCATAGGGTTAGACATCATCACCAAATCGCACGGATATCTGAAAAGCGGGTTGATTTTCGCGTCGGGGCAATACATGGCAGTGAGCGGTTTTGCTTTGCACTTTCTCGCATAATAATTGGTCGCCCAATGCGTACTCACAACCATATCGGGCTTCAATTCGTCCATATGCCTGTAACCGCGCTTGCGCGAACCCAAAACCAAAAAGGTCATTGTGGCCCAAGTAGAAAGCTTAACGCGCCAGAACTCCATATTGAAGGTTGCGAAAAATCCGTAAGCCGAATGTTTCGTATATTTTAAAGCTTCGCCCTTTAAGCGGTCTTCGAATTTTTTAAGTTTTTTGTCCCCGCTTTCGGTAAAGAACTGGGAACGCACGCATTCTACTTTGTCGCCGTAAAGCTTTTCAAACTCGTCCGCAATGCTGTTCATCGGCATTATATGCCCCAGCCCCGCCTCCGTATACGGGAATATAATCCTCGGTTTATCCAAAACGTTACTCCGTGGAACAGTTGAATTTATACCGTATAGAATTATATCACAGCATTATTTATTAATCAACTGTTTTTTAGCTTGTTAAAACGTGGAATAATTTACCGAAACGCCCCCTCGGCGCTTTGGATAAAGCGCCGAGGGGGCGTTGACGTGTTTAAATCAGTTAAAAGCTTTAATCCTGCTCGAAATTATGCTCTTCCTCTTCATCGTGCGGGTCCGGAAACTGCGATTTGTCGTAAGAAATTCCGTTTTTGTCGTAATAATCCTTAATCGCCGCCCTTATAGCCTCTTCCGCCAGAACCGAACAGTGCATTTTATGCGCAGGCAATCCGTCCAAAGCCTCCGCAACCGCTTTGTTCGTAAGCTCCAAAGCCTCGGAAATCGGCTTGCCCTTTATAAGCTCGGTCGCCATAGAAGAAGAAGCTATCGCGCTTCCGCAGCCGAAAGTGTTGAATTTAACGTCGGTTATAACGTCCTTTTCTATTTTAAGATAAATTTTCATTATGTCGCCGCATTTGGCGTTGCCCACCTCGCCTATTCCGTCGGCGTCCTCGATTTTGCCTACGTTGCGCGGATTTGTAAAATGGTCCATGACCTTTTCGCTGTATAATGCCATAAAAAATTCTCCGTTTCGCACAAACGCCGTTGTTTTGCGCGTTTTTTCTGTTTTTGCCGTATAAAGCTTAATCGGCGAAATAAATCCGCCCTTGCTTTTTTCAACGTTTATTATTTTATATTTGTTAAATAAGATGGGGCTTCGAGCCCTTTTCAAGCTCTTCCCATACGGGGGAAATGTTTCTTAAATATTCCACAACCTTCGGAACTTCTTCCAGAATTACTTCAACTTCCTCTTCGGTATTGTTTTCGGAAAGGCTGAGCCTTAACGAGCCGTGCGCAACCTCGTGCGGAAGCCCCAAAGCAAGCAACACGTGGGAGGGGTCCAAAGAACCCGAAGTACAGGCCGAGCCGCTTGAAGCACATATACCCTTGGCGTCGAGCAGCAATAAAAGGCTTTCGCCCTCGATTCCCTCAAAGCAAATATTCACGTTGGCAGGCAGCCTGTTTTCTATATCGCCGTTTAATTTGGAATGAGGAATTTTCAAAAGCCCCGCAATAAGCTTGTCCCTCAAAAGCCGCTCTTTCTTACAGTTAATTTCCATATTTTCGCAAGCCTCTTGCAAAGCCGCCGCCATTGAAGCGATTCCCGCAAGATTTTCCGTGCCGGCGCGTTTCCCGCGCTCCTGAGCGCCGCCTTCAACAAAGGTCTGCAACGGTATTCCGCGCTTCACGAAAAGCGCGCCCGCACCCTTAGCGCCGTGGAACTTGTGAGCCGAAAGCGAAAGCATATCTATGTTGTCCGCCTTTACGTCAACGGGGATATGCCCTACCGCCTGCACCGCGTCCGTATGAAAAACAACTCCCGCCCTGCGGCAAACATCGCCTATCTCTCTTATTGGCTGAATTGTGCCTACCTCGTTATTAGCGTACATAACCGTTACCAACGCGGTATCTCGGCGGATTGCCGCCTCCACCTCCGCAGCGGTTATAAGCCCGTTTGAATGAACGTCAAGATAAGTTACCTCAAAGCCCTCTTTTTCAAGCTTTTTCAATGTGTGCAAAACCGCGTGATGCTCAAACGCGGTTGAAATTATGTGCTTTTTACCCTTTCTTGCACCGTTTAGCGCCGCCGAACGTATAGCCTGATTATCCGCTTCGCTCCCGCCGGAAGTAAAATAAATTTCCCGCGCTTCGCAATTTAAGCATTCAGCGATTTTTTCGCGGGCGCTATCCAACGCTTCCTTTGCAATCTGCCCTGCCGTATGCAGTGAAGAAGGATTTCCGTAAATCTCTTTTAAATACGGAAGCATTGCGTTTATTGCGGTATCGCTCATTGCGGTAGTAGCCGCATTGTCAACGTAAATCGTTTTCATTGTAATTCCTATGTAAACAGTATGATATTATTATAAAAATTAATCCCTACTTTGTCAATAGGAATTATGTAAAAGTTCAAAAAACTTTATATTAAATTCACAAAGCTATAGCTTTAATTCTTTTATAAAATCGCTTTCGCTGCCGTCCCAATAACAGCGGATACATCTTCCATCCTTAAAAACGTGGTTGCAGTTAGGATATCCGTAAAGATAATGGGCGCACTCGGGGCATAAACTCATCATCTCGGAAGTCCCTTTTAAAAATTCACTCCCGCACTCTTCACAAATAACGATATCGTCCATAAAAACGCTCCCGCAAAAATCATTATAGGTTATTAAATCAAATCCTTCAAGGTTTTAGAGGTTAAAAAGTTCATTATAACCTCGTCAAGCTCTTTGAAAAGCGGTAAAGTCATACACGTGCCCGCGTTTTCGCACCCGCTTATAAGGCAGCTTACAGGCGCAAGGGAACCCTCTCCCGCCGTTAAAATTTCGGCAACGGTGTATTCCTCAGCACTTTTTGCAAGCTTATAGCCGCCGCTTTTACCGCGTGCGCTCGTAACGAACCCCGCCGCCGTAAGCTGCGCCGCGCTCGTTTCAAGGTATTTCAAGGATTCTTTTTGCCTCTCCGCTATATCCGCAAGCGAAATATATCCGCCGTCCGCGTGCTGAGCCAAATCTATCATAATTTTAAGGGCGTTTCTGCCCTTCGTCGTTATCATCATACTTAACACCTGCCGAAATTTATCAAAAACACAAAAAAGCGCGTCCGAAAGGGAAAGCGCGGATTGTTAAAACACCCGCACATATAAGCGCGCAATCCATAACCCTAACCCGACGAAAATTTAAACGGGCTTAATATAATTAACCGCCGTACTCTATCATTTTTTCGATGCACTTAACGGCTTTAACGCGCAGCTCCTCTTTTAAAACTATTTCTTCTCCGCCAGTGCCTAAAATACAATTCAATACATCGGGCAGAGTGGTTATTTTCATATTGTGGCAAACCAAATCCTTCGAAAGGGGATAAAATTTCTTCTCTGGGCATTTAAACTGCAAATGCTGAACGATAGCGTTTTCCGTGCCTATAATAAACTCTTTCCTATCCGACTTTTCCGCAAAATCCATTATTCCGGAAGTCGAGCCCACGTAATCGGCAAGCTCAACCACCTCCGTT
This sequence comes from uncultured Clostridia bacterium, assembly GCA_947175485.1. Classification (GTDB taxonomy): domain Bacteria; phylum Bacillota; class Clostridia; order Christensenellales; family Borkfalkiaceae; genus Coproplasma. Next base: position 22,799 of record CAMWMZ010000005.1, on the reverse strand, counting down.
CGGCACTCGGGGTGAACCAAAAACAAAGCGTCAGGGTGTGCCTTTTTCGCCGCGAGCACGTCGCTCTTTTCAATTTTCGCGTGCGTGGGGCACCCGCCGGATAAAAGCTTGAAATTCTTTTCGGGCACTTGATTTTTTACGTAAGTACCCAGATTTATATCGGGGATAAAAAGAATATTTTTCTGCGGGATTGCCTTGCATATTTTTACCGCGCTCGAAGAGGTAACGCAAACGTCCGCAACCGTTTTAAGCTCCGCCGTAGTGTTTACGTAAGCCACAACCGCGTAATCGGGGTACATTTTCTTAACCTCTTCTATTACTTCCTTATCGAACTGCTCCGCCATCGGGCAACCCGCGTCGGGATTTGAAAGTATGACCCTTTTTTGCGGAGAAAGCATTTTAACCGTTTCCGCCATAAATCTCACTCCGCACATAATAACTGTGCTTTGCGGGGCGGTTTTCGCTTTTACCGAAAGCGCGTAGCTGTCCCCCGTGAAATCCGCAATCTCACAGATTTCCTCAGACATATAGCTATGGGCAAGGATACAGATATCCCTCTCTTTTTTTAGTTTTATAATTTTATCCTGTAAATCTTTTATCATTTCAATTCCTATGCTTTACGTATGAATTATACAATATATAATTACCGAGGTCAAGCGGAAAATAATTGCCCTTTTTACAACCCGTTAAAAAATTTTCTTCGATATTTACCAACAAAAACACGGCGCGGATTGTTATATAAGCAGAAACGCACCACACGTTAACTCAACTTTTTTAAAGGAGTCAAAAATGAAAAAGAAAATTTTAACCTCAATTTTAGCCGCTTCGGCAGCTATCGCTTGCGCGGCAACTATGGCGGGATGCGAAACATTAGGCACCCCTGTCGGCAACGGCACGGAAAACGGAACCCAGCAAGGAGCTTCGGGCAACGTCAGCCAAAGCGGATCAACCACCCCCGCGCCTTCGCATACACACACGTATGAAAGCGGCTACACGTTTGATAAATACAGCCACTGGCACGCGTCCTCATGCGGCCATGCAGAAGAAATAAGCGGCAAAGCCGCCCACAATCTGGACGAAAACGGCTGTAAAGACTGCGGTTTTAAATATACTCAAGGGCTCGAATACAAGCTCAACACATATACTAACGAATACAGCGTTGTCGGCGTAGGCACGGCAACCGATTCGGTTTTGATTATACCTCCCAAATATAACGGTTTACCGGTATACGCCGTGGGATATAATGCGTTTAACGGCTGCACTCAACTCACAAGGGTCATTATGCCCGACTTCTCCTCCGCCTTTTGCGCTTTCGGCGAATACGCTTTTGCAAACTGCCCCAATCTTACAAGCGTCGAACTTCCTTCGACCTTAAAAGAGCTTTACCGCGGGAATTTCGAAAACTGCGTCAATCTTAAAAGTATAGAATTACCTGAAGCTTTGACGCACATAGGCGACGACGCTTTCGTGAACTGCGGAATAACCGAGCTTTACATTCCAAAAAACGTATATCAAATAAATCCCACCGCTTTCCGCGCATCGAATATAGAAAAGATAACGGTAGACCCCGCAAACCCTTATATTAGGAGCGAAGGCAATTGCATAATAGATAACTCGGGCAATAAGGGAGAGATTATAACAGCTTTAAAAACCGCCGTTATCCCCGCTTCCGCACAAAATATAGGCACCAACGCGTTTTACGAGTGCGCAGGGCTTACACAGATAGATATTCCCTCGAATATAACAACAATAAAATCATACGGGTTCTTATATTGCCGCGATCTTACAGAAGTTACCTTGCACGTCGGAATTACGGCGCTTCAATCCGGAGCCTTCACAGGCTGCCCCTCGCTCAAAGACATACGCTTCGACGGCACCAAAGCACAATGGAACGCAATCCAAAAACCCTCCAACTGGATTAAAGATTGCGGCGGCTTCACCGTTTACTGCACGGACGGAACATTGACAAATTAAGCATACCCTCACGTTTGTGACCTCTTACGAAAAAACGCTCCCGAGCAAACTTGCACGGGAGCGTTTTTTCGTATTATTTTACTTTTCGGCAGGTTTTTTTGCATTAGCCGTCTTTTTTTCAGTCGGTTTCTTGGCTGCGGGTTTTTTCGCCGCAGTCTTTTTGGGTTTTACTGCGGTCAGCTCCGCTGGCACCTCCACCTGCGGTATATGCGACAAATCGTTTTTAACTTCCTTATGCGCTTTCTTTATTTCCGATTTTACCTTTTGTTCCTTTTTCTTCTCTTCTTCCGTTTGCTCTTTGAACGGAACCTCGAAAATCACGCTTTCATAAGGTCTTAAATCAAAAGTAAGCTTATACCTTCTGCCGTCGCAAAGCTCTTCTTTTGTCTGTATTTCCAACAACTCATATTCCGAATAAGTAGTAAATATGCGCTTATAAACGCCGTCTACGGGCGCGCCTACCCCCATATCCTTTCTGTATACGGGCGCAAAGTTACAAACGAATATCAAAGCGTTATTATAATTCCAGGGATTGCGCCTTATAAACGTAAATATATTGCGGTTATAATCCCCGCTGTTAATCCACTCGCAAGTAACCGCGCCGCCGCAATCGTTGTGCAGAACGGGTCTTTCCTTGTAAATATGTAAAAGGGTGCGCCAACAGTTCATAACGTCGCGGTGCCCTTCATCGTCGCAAAGCCACCAGTCAAGCCCGGTTTTAAAATTCCACTCGCTTTCCTGCGCAAAGTCCTGCCCCATAAACAGCAGCTTTTTGCCGGGGTGTCCCGTCATCATTGTAAAGCAGGTTTTCATACTGCCCATTTTATCCATCTTATTACCGATAAATTTATTAATAAGACTGCCTTTTCCGTAAACAACTTCGTCATGGGATAAAACAAGCATATAATTTTCATTGAAAGCATATTCGAACGTATGCGTCATCAGGTGGTGGTGATAGGGTCTGAAAATAGGGTCTGTATTATAATACTTTATGGAATCGTTCATCCAGCCCATATTCCATTTCAGTCCGAACCCGAACCCGCCCTTTTTCGCGGGCTTGGTTATTCCGTCTATAATAGAGCTGTCCTCGGCAATCAAAAACGCGTCCGTTCTCTGCCTCAGCACGCTGTTGAGGTGGCGGAAAAATTCAAAGCTTTCAAGATTTTCGTTTCCGCCGTAAATATTCGGGCGGTATTGCTCTCTTCCGAAGCTGTTATAAAGCATCGCCGCAACCGCGTCGACGCGCAAAGCGTCTATATGATATTTTTCAACCCAGAAAAACGCGGAAGCAATCAAAAAGTTAGATACTTCCTTTTTGCCCAGATCAAAAGCTTTTGTGCCCCATTCTGGATATTCCGCGCGCAAAGGGTCTGCGTATTCGTAAAGCGGAGTGCCGTCAAAATTGGCAAGTGCACAATCGTCTTTGGGGAAATGCGCGGGCACCCAGTCCAGAATAACGCCTATACCGTTTTTGTGCATATAATCCACAAAGTACATAAAGTCCTCGGGCGTGCCGTAACGCGCCGTCGGGCAAAAATATCCGGTAACCTGATATCCCCAGCTCGGGTCGAACGGATATTCGCATATACCCATAAGCTCTATATGCGTATACCCCATATAATTTATATATTCGGCAAGCTCGTGCGCAAGTCTGCGGTAATCGAAATACTGGTCCTCATCCCATTTGGATAAATCCTTCTTCCAGCTTCCTAAATGCACCTCGTAAACCGCCATAGGCTTTTCAAGGAAGTTCGCGCCCTCGTTTTCTTTGCGCCATTTACCGTCGCCCCAAACGTAATTATCAAGGTCCGCAACGATAGAAGCATTAGCGGGGCGGAGCTCGGAACGGAATGCGTACGGGTCTATTTTGTAAACCTCTCTTCCGTCCGCCTGAACTACAAGGTATTTGTATTTAACGCCCTCGCACATACCGGGAACGAAAAGCTCCCACATCGCGTCGTCAACCTTTTCCATAACGTCGCGCCACGGCGTCCAGCCGTTTCCGTCCGAAACTACGCATACCGCACGCGCATTAGGCGCCCAAAGCACAAAATGAACGCCGCGCACTCCGTTTATTTCGCGTATATGCGCGCCCATTTTGTTGTAAAGCTCGTAATGTGTGCCGTGGTGGAACAGATATCTGTCCAGTTCGCCGAAAAATTTGTTTTCCATCGTTTCCCCTCGATTAATTTATCTTATTAAACGCCTTACGGCGGTTAAATTCCGAATTACCCCTTATATATGCCTTAAATACTTCATTCCTCTTTAAAAGAATAATGATAAACTCCGCCTGATTTTTCGGGCAGTGTTACAAACAGCCTGCCGTGGCGCACCCCGCTCTTTTCCTCTTGCTCGGTATATCCCCAACCTCCGCAAGCGAATTTCAAGGTCATTTCCGCGCCGTTGTGCGGTATACCAAGCTCCCAAACGGGGACGCCCAAAGAAATTTCATTATCGGTACAGTTTATAACTACTATGCAGCATTCGTCCGCGTCGAACCTTCCGTAAGCGATATATCCTATTCCCGCGTCAAGCCTTTTTATGCTTCCGGACTTTATGCAAGGAACCTTTTTACGCAAAGCTATTGCCGCTTTATGGAAATTTATCAAATCCCAATCTTCGTTTCCCCAAGGATACGTGCGGCGGTTATCGGGGTCCGTCCAGCCCACCTGTCCCGCCTCGTCAGCGTAATAAACCCCGGGCGACCCTACCCAGGTCATCTGTATCAGAACGCCGAGCTGCATAACGCGTTTGTCAACGTTATATCCCGCCTCGTGCGGTCCGCGTGTTTTAAGCGTTCCCACAACGCCGTTGGTTCTGGTTAAAAATCTGGAATGGTCGTGATTTGAAAGCTGGTTCAACGCGCTGTCAAGCGCAGGGCGCGGAAACTTCGCCATATTCTTGAACATACCGTCGAAAAACTGCTGTCCGTCCCAAAGCTTTCCGTAATCGAACGATTCGCTGTGCTTTTCCATACCGGTCAAAAAGTAAGTAACGGGCTCCATGAAAGCGTCGTAATTCATTACCGAATCCCACTCCTTACCGTTGAACCACGCTTCGGGAGAACCGTAATGCTCCGCGAATATAAACGCTTCGGGATTAGCCGCGCGCACCCGCTCGCGGAATTTTTGCCAAAATTTATGATTGTATCTTTCGCTGTGCCCCAAATCGGCGGCAACGTCCAGGCGCCAGCCGTCCACGTTATACGGCGCGGAAACCCACTTCGCGCCGAGGTTTAAAATATAATCCTCAAGCTCCGCGCTTTGTTCGTAATTGAGTTTGGGTAAAGTCTGATAACCCCACCACCCCTCGTAATCGCTGTGAGCTTCGTTCTTTTTGAATTTAAAATATTTTCTGTAAGGGCTTTTCTCCGATTGGAACGCGCCGTCAACATAACCGTCTTTATTCAGATATATGCCCTCTCTGTCCAGCCACTTATTAAAAGAACCGCAGTGGTTGAAAACGCCGTCTATAACAACCTTCATACCGCGCGCATGGATTTCTTTTACCAGATCCGCAAAGTATTCGTTCGACTTCTCAAGGTTTTTCAAAGACGTAGTGCGCTTAATATATTTAGGTGCAAAACCGTTGTGCTTTTCCCAAAACTGCATCGCATGGTCACAGTCGTCCTCTATAACGGCAAGATGCGGGTCTATATAATCATAATCCTGCGCGTCGTATTTATGGTTTGAAGGGGAAACGAAAAGCGGATTGAAATAAATCGCCTCAACTCCCAAATCCTGCAAATAATCGAGCTTCTGTCTGACGCCCTGTAAATCGCCGCCGTAAAAATTGTTCACGTCCAACTCGTCCGGCAGCTTATACCACTCTTTTATACGGCGGGAATGTCCGCCCGTATAATAGTATTCGTTGTCCGCCACGTCGTTTTCGGGATTACCGTTACAAAAGCGGTCGGGGAAAATCTGATAAAATACAATCCCCTTCGCCCAGTCGGGCACCTTGAACCCGGGCTGAAAAGAAAAGTCGAATTCCTCCTGAACGTTTTCCACACACCCCAAGCGGTTATAGCAAACCACGTCATCCTCGTCCAGCGCCATAAAATAATATTCCACGCGCCTCTGCGTGCATTTGAACGAAAAGCTATAATAATCGAAATGGCTTTCGCTTTTGAATTTCGTCATCTTGTGGCGCACTCCGTTTATAACGGCAAAAGCCTGCAACACGTCGTTTGCAAGGGTGCGGAATATAAGCCTGACCGTATCGCCCGCACAGGGTTCGTACGGAATTTTGAAATTTAACGTCTCGTCGGCAAACAGAGCGTTTCTGTTAATCATAGCAAGTCCTCTACTCATTCAAGTATAACATACCCGCGCTCTTAAAGTCAATACGCATTTAACCAAACCCGCCCCTGCGGCGGTTTAACCGCCGCAGGGGCGGGCAATCCTTGCCGCCCGCCGATTTAGCTCAAAATAACAATAATTACCACGTCTTTGCATTGACAACCATTTTGGCTTGTGTTATCATTTCATTGACTGAAAAAGAAAGTAAATTTTTATGAAAAAACAAACCGAAATCAAAGAAAACTCAACAGCTCCCGAAGCTCCGTCGGATACCCCCGCCGCAGCAGACTTAGAAGCGCCTGAAAGCGTTCCCGAAGCAGAAATCGCGGCCGCGGCAGACGCCGCGTTGCCCGCACCCGCCGCGCCTGAAAAGGTCTACGGCGATAAGGTCTTAACCAAAAAACAAAAAACCCAACGTATCGCAATTCAATGGGCGCTTATGATTTTCGGCATTATAATGATGTCGTGCAGCGTCTACTTTTTCCAGACGCCGAACAATTTCACCCTTGGCGGAATTGCAGGCGTTGCGATAGTCATAAATAAATTAATAGAGGGCGCTTCGCCCGAGGTCGCGGCAATTTTGACCCAAGGCGTATTAATGGCGATAATCAACGTCGCTTTGCTCATAATCGGGCTTATAATACTCGGTAAGCAATGTACGTTCAAAACCATTTTCTGCTCGCTTTTCTATACCGGTTTTATTTATTTGTTTGAAAAGCTCGATATTATAGGTCTTATTTCGCAAACGGGCACGCTTACAAACCAGCCCATACTCGAACTCGTCTACGCGATACTTCTTTTCGGAATAGGCGGCGCGCTCGTATTCAACTGCGGCGCAAGCTCTGGCGGAACAGATATTATCGCGCTCATACTCAAAAAATACACCTCCCTTAACGTGGGAATGGCGCTTATGATAATCGATATGATAGTCGTCTGCGTGTCGTTCTACACCTTTGCAGACGTATCCGTCGGGCTGTTCTCGCTTTTGGGTCTTTTCACCAAATCCTTCCTTTTAGACAGCGTTATAGAAACAATCGGAAAAACAAAATACATAACGATAATAACAAAAAATCCCGAAATAATTTCCGACTATATCTTAAAGGTAATAAACCACGGCTACACCATGTACGATGCGGAAGGCGGCTACACGGGAGAAAAGAAAAAGGTTCTCGTTACGGTATGCAAGCGCAACGAAGCGCTTAAAATAAAGCTTAAAATCCACGAAGTAGACCCGTCCGCATTTGTAATTATCACCGACGCAAACGAAATTTTAGGCAAAGGCTTCGGCGGCACGATATGAAAACCCCGCAAACAACTCCCGAAAAAAGAAAAAAAATCAAAAGCAGCGTTTTATACTGGGCGGTACTTAACTTCGGTATTATAATGCTTGCCGCGGGAGTTTTTCTTTTTAAAGGTCCCAACAACTTCGCAACGGGCGGAGTGAGCGGCATAGCAATTATATTGAGCAAATACGTCACTCCCCTCGTTCCCTTTCTCACGCAATCGGTAATAATGATAATAATCAACGCGTTGCTGATTGTAATAGGTTTTATATTTCTCGGTAAAGGCTGTACGTTCAAAACCGTATATTGCTCGCTGATGTACACCTTTGAAATGTGGCTGATGCAGCTATTGTTCGAGCATCTTAACATAAATCTGCCGCTTACCGACGAAACCTTTTTGGAATTTTTATACGCAATGCTTTTAACGGGCATCGGAAGCGCAATACTCTTCAACTGCAACGCGTCATCCGGCGGAACCGATATAATCGCGCTGATAATCAAAAAATTCACAAGGCTGAACATCGGAAAGGCGCTATTCGCCACCGATTTGATAATCGCTTCGTCAACGTTTATTATCTTCGACGTTAAAACCGGTCTTTTTTCGATTTTGGGTTTGTTCTTCAAAGCTTTCCTTGTAGACAGCGTTATAGAAAGCATCGGCAAGAGCAAATACGTCACCATAATCACCTCCTCACCGGAAAAAATCACCCCTTTCATTCTGGAAGGAATACACCGCAGCTACACTTCTTATACGGCAAAAGGCGGCTACTCCGGGGAAGAAAAAACCGTCCTTTTAACCGTTTGCAACCGCGGAGAAGCATTAAAGCTTAAAATCAAAATAAGAAACGCAGACCCTGCCGCTTTCGTTATTCTTACAGATACAAACGAAATTTTGGGCAAGGGCTTCCGTTCTACCTTATAAATATTGCACAAAACAAAAGCCCCTCCGATTAATCGGAGGGGCTTTTATTAAGCTTAACCGTTTACAAGCTTAACCGCTTCCTTGGTTTTAGCCTCGATTTCCGCGGGAGTTCCGCTCATCATCCAGCTTCCTCCGCAAGCGATAATTTTATCGTAAGCAAGATATTCGAGTATATTTTCCGCCGAAATTCCGCCCGTGGGCATAATGTGCAGATAGGGGAACGCCGCGCAAATCGCCTTAATGGTTTTCAGTCCGCCGTAATTCGACGCAGGGAAGAATTTAAGCGTCGTAAGCCCTTTCGCAATCGCCGCCATCGCTTCGGTAGGCGTCACTATTCCGGGCAGATAAAGCATATCGTGTTCTTTGCAGCAATCCGCCACCTCCTCCGAAAATCCGGGGGATACGATAAACTTGCTGCCCGCCGCAATGGCTTTTTCGCACTGTTCGCGGTTTATAACCGTGCCTGCGCCTACAAGCATATCGGGATAAGTTTTAACCGTCAACGCAATGGCTTCCGCCGCGCACGGAGTGCGGAAGGTTATTTCCGCGCAAGGCAGTCCGCCGTTAACCAAAGCCTGCATTTTAGGCAAGGTCTCTTCGATTGAATTAAGCACCACAACCGGCACTATTTTAGTATTTTTTATTTTTTCCAAAAGCTGTTGCTGTGTCATTTTTTTCCTCCTTGATATATCAGCAACAATATTCTAACACCAACGCAAAAAATTTGCAACAATCTGTAAAAAAAACCTCACGGCGAATTCCGCCGTGAGGTTTTGAATTTTTAAAAGCTATTATCAGCCTCTGAGTTTTCTTATCTTTCTCTTGATAGGGAACGCCCAGAATATCGATACAAACCATAACAGTAAATAGCATATACCGCTTATCCACGTCATAGTTGATACACAACCCAAAACAGCCGCGGCCATAGCGCCGGTTTCGCCCATAAGGCTGCCTAAGAGCATTTTTCCCGCAAAAGGCAACACCCCGAAAAGAATACAGGGATAGCAACCGAAAAGCTTAACGTACCACATGGTAAAGCGCTTGTTTTTAGCAAACATATGGAAGAACGCAAACAAGAACAAAATTGCCCACATACCAGCAAAAAACAAAATCACATAAAATCCGTAGCCGTAAAAACCGCCGTAATCGTCCAGCATCTGCCGTGCCTCTTTCAGCGATTCCGACATATCGTTGCCGCTTTCGCCTTCACCAGGCAACGCTATAGAACCGTCCATTATACCGTTGAACAACTCTTTATAGGTTGAAACGTTAACGTCAACGCCGTTATCCTGCATATCTTTGGATACGAACGTGCATATCATTGCTTCCAAAGAGAACTTATCCTCGCCCACTTCGTTTACGGTATCGTTATACATCTGAACGCACATATCGTTTATTTCGGTTTTTACTTCATCATCAAGCTTGGAGTTAGTCTGGCTTTCAAGCTTTTGTATGTACTCGTTTACTGCTCCCGTAAACTGCGCTTCGGATTTCGCGTCGTTCATTTTTTCAAGCGCATTGTTAAGCTCGCCGTAATTTATACCCTCAACGCCGCTCAGCTCTGCCGTTTCCACTATTACCACGTTAACCATGGTAACCATAGCGTTCTCAACCAGCCCCGTGTCGAAGATAAACATATCAAATAACGCTTCCGCTTTTTTATCCTGTTCGGCAAACGCAATCTGCGCCATACCAAGCGGAGTAATGGAAATTTTAGCGTCTATGCCGTCGGTCATAGCCTTCATCATTTCATTGCCTTCGGCTGCGCCGCCTTCAACGCCGCTTTCCCCTCCGTCTTCTCCCGCCATCTCGGTCATAACGCTCATCGCCTCGCCGAAATCAATCGTCAATAGCGGCGTTACCATAAGCGAAACCGCCGCCACAAGCGAAAGTATCGCCACGAAAATATTGAGCGGAATAAGCTTTCTTTGCAGACGTCTTTCATCTCTGTCGTAGTATTTGTAACCCATATTCTCTCTCCGTATTTTATTTGCAAATAAAGAACCGCGTGTTCTGCGTATAACGCAGAACACAAGGGACGTCCCTTGTGTTGCATTCGTTATTATACAATATTCGCCGCGATATGTCAATATATCCCGCTGGAAAGAATTGTCTATATGCGGATTTCATTGCAAAAACCGCAATAAAACGGCTTTTATTATTTATCGATTCCCATATATCCGCTTACGTCGTAGCGGGTATACACGCACGAGCCTGCGTCCGCAACCAACGTTATGCCGTCGGCTGAAATATCGGGGCATATTACAGAAGAAAGCGCCCTGCCGCCGATAAATATTTCCACCGAATACAAATCCAGAACAACTGTAATTACGTGCTTATCGGATTTATCAACTGGCATTTTCCTTACGCCCGCAACCGAAAGCGCGTCCGTCTCCTTTCCGGTTATCGGCGCGCCGGAAGAAGAACGGTCAAACGTGAGTTCTTCTTTATCAATGGTAACAAGCGTCTGCGCGCCGTTCCCGATACGGAGCTTCAAATCCAGCCGCTTCAAATTTTCCGCCTCGATTTCGATTACTCCGCTTACCGCACGGTCGGAAACCTTCAAATTGTTATACGTTACGGCTTTCCGCCCTTTATAAAGAGGCTCCTGCCAAAGCCTGCCGTCCTTTATACTCAGCTTTCTCGGAACGGTAAGCATGCCCGCGAATCCGTATTTGGAATAAGGAACGTTTCTGTCCCACATATTAAGCCAGCCAATCATAACGGGAGTGTCCCGATAAATCTGTGCGGCGTAAAAATCGAACCCGTAATCTATAATTTCACTTTCCCCGAACGTATGGCTGCGCCCTTTGCAATCCAACGTACCCAGTCTGTAAAAAGTACTGTGTATATTCAAATGCTTATTTCCCTGCGCAGGCTGAAATTGTTCGCAATAAGTGAGCAAGCCAAGCCCGCCGTTATAATCCGGGCACTCTATCATTATACCGCCGCTGTCCTTACCGAACAAATCGAATTCGAACCGCCATTTGAACATATCCGCGGAAGAAAACAGCAAAATTCTGCCTCTTCCGTCCTTTTTGCGCGCGGCAACCAAACAATAAACGGTATCACCCTCTACAAACACTTTCGGGTCGCGGAAATCACACGGCGAATATTCTTCAGGCAAATCCTTTTCCCCGATCACAATTCCGTGTTTGACAAAATGCACGCCGTCCTCAGAAGACGCAAGGGCTTGCAGCTGCCTTATATTTTCGCCGCCTCCGTTTTCTTTATAGCTTGTATACATAAGCCAAAGTTTGTCTTTCCAAACTGCGGCCGTGCCGGAAAAGCACCCGTCGTCCTGCTCGTCGGGGAACAGCGCCACAGGCAGCCGTTCCCAATTTAAAAGGTCGCGGCTCTTAACGTGCCCCCAGTGCATAGGTCCCCAATAAACGTTGCTTGAATAATACTGAAAAAATAAATGGTATTCGTCTTTGAACTTTATCAATCCGTTGGGGTCGTTTATCCACCCCATTTGCCCTGTAATATGAAATTCCGGTCTAAAACTCTGCTCGCTCATAATTTTACTCTTTTCCTCCCCGCAGTATTTGCGGGGAGGCTTATATTTTATATGATTTTTTGATTTGTCGCTTTTGTAAATTCAGGTCCGTCGGGTTCAGCCGCATAATCGGTTTTAAAGCTGTCCGCAACCACAACGCCGTAATCGCTTGTTGCTTCGTCGGTAATTTTTATCTGAACTTTTCTGCCGGCTGCTATTCCGTCTGCGACAAGATTAACCTTGTATCCGTACATTTCCCAGCCGTTATTCGGCCAACCGCCCACAAACTTTTCGTTAACGTATTTAACAAGCTCCTCTCCCGTTTCCGCGTCTACTACGGCAACATAACAATTTGCTTTGTTGCCGCCGAGCTTAAACGACATCCAGCCCGCCGCCGAAACCTCGAATACAGAGCTTAAAAGATATCCTTTAGAGCCTTCCGCACCGTTCTGGAAGAATTTACCGTCGTTGTTATAAGAATTCTGAACGCTGTCGTCTCCCCATGTCGCGCCCGCATTTTCACTCACAAACCCGAACGCTCCGCCGTTGTCAAGCGTAGTTACAAGCCGCCAGCCGTACAAACCGTCCTCAAAGCCGCCGTTTATTATTCCTGTACCGATATTCACGTTATACTGCGCAGGAATTATCGCAACCGCGTTTTCGGGCTCTTCGGTGTAATACGTACAAATATCGTCCGCAACCACAAGTCCCCAACCGCCTTCGGCATCATCGAATATTTCGATATAGCATTTTATATCGGATTGCATGCCTGTAAATTTAAACTTATACTTATCCAGCGTTCCGTCGAAGCCTTTATCAAGATTGTTGAATTCAGCCAAAATACTGCCGTCGGCAGCGTTACGCACGCGTATTCCGCAAAGCGCGTTGTGCGCCCCTCCCAGCATAAACGAAATCCAGCCGTTTTGCTTTAATGTAAATTCACTGCTGCGCAGCGTTCCTCTGCCGCTTTCCTGGTTTGTGCCCGCAACCGTCTCTATTCCCGTAAACAGATAATTTCCCGACTTATTAAAGCTTTTCTCAGGATTATTCCAATAATAATCCGCACCCTCAACACGTCCGAAATCCGTGCTTCCGTCTGCTACCGTATAAATCCAGCCCGTCAGATCACCCGTTTCGAAACCGCCGTTAACTATATAATAATCCGTAACTTTAACCTTAAGCTTAAAAGACGTCGTTTCCGTTTCTCCGTTTGCTCCGTCCGTTGCCGTTACGCTCACTGTTATTTCGTATTCACCCGTTGAAACGTTGCCCGCCGCCGTATAGGTCAGCTTACCGTCCTCAACCTTAACGCCCTCGGCAGAGTATTCATAGGTAAACGTTGCCGCCCCTGCGCATTTTATATCAGCCGTACCGCTAAGAGAAAGCCCTTTATCGATATTTACAGTCAAATCCTCAAATACGGGAACTGCGTTTTTAACAGTTACATTGAACTCGATTGAAATTTCCTTGCAAGATAATGTCACAACCGTCTTACCCGCGGAATGCGCCGTAACGGTAACCGTTCCCTGGCTTTCGCTTACGCCCGCAACGCTCTCTTCCGACGAAGACACAGATACCGCGTTACCGTTTACCGTTATGTAATCGGCAACGTTTATATTCAGCGTTCCGTCGGCAAGGTTTAACGTTTTATCTTCGCCTTCCTTGATTTTAACCGGCTCTTCTTCGGGTTCGTCCTCGATTATTGCAACTATAACCACAGGTTCTACAATCGTCACCGTTGACCCTACGGAAACCCTTTCATCTCCCACAAGCCATCCTGCAAGCATTTTGCCGTCGGGTATTTCGCCTGTATATTTATCGGCGGAAAGTACAATCTGCGCGCCGTGCTCCAACACGCTCTCAACCCCTTCCACAGACACAGTATATTTTTTATTTACAAACGCGGAAATTACAGTAACGTCGCCGTCGACTGTTATTTTATCTCCCGCCGAATACGTCTCTCCGTTTACAAGCCAGCCGGCAAATTCCTTCCCTGCTTCGGGCGTTCCGGTATATTCGGGGAGAACAAACTCGCCGCCGTCCTCAACCCGCGTTTCAACTCCGTCGACAGATACCGTGTAATAAACCGTTTCCGAACCGTCCGTTACGGTAATTATTACCTTGAACGTATATTCCGCGCCGTCGTTTTTGGCTATAACGGAAATTTCGGCTTTTCCTGTTTCGGTTGCCGTATACGTAAGCACTTTCTTAGCCGCGTCGATTTCAGCACCTATTACGGGCGCGGAAAGCTCGTAAGTAAAGCTTATACCCTCTCCGCCGCTCTTCGGAGCAAGCGGAACCTCAACAGATTGCGTTTTGCTCAGATTTAAGCTTGCCGCAATGTCTCCGAAAACAACGCTCTGATTTTCTCCGTCGTTTGCTTCAACCTTGACGGCAAAAATCACCTCCACGGAACCGCAAACGATTTTCACGTTAGAAGTCCCCGCAGAAACCGCGCTTATGGTCACGGTTCCGTCGGAAAGAGTAACCGTCGCAACCTCTTTTCTTGACGAATCAACCGAAACGGCGTTACCGTTTGCGGTTATATACTCGCTTACGGTTATCGTTTCGCTTTCACCCGCTTTAATGATTAAATCCGTTCCGTCCTTTTTCTTTATCGGGTCTTTATTATCGGTTTCTCCCGAATGTGTGCCGTCGCCGTCGGGGTTAACACACCCCGCGATTACCGTAGGAACGGCGCATACCATACAGGCGGATAAAATAAACGCCGCCAGTTTTTTAGATATTTTCATAATTTCCCCCTCAAAAAATTATTCTATTTATTGCGGTCGCCCGCTGATTTACTTTACCTTGCAATTTTCAATCAAAACTGCGTTTTCGGGTTCTTCGGTGTAATACGTACAAATATCGTCCACAACCACAAGTCCCCAACCGCCTTCGGCTTCATCGAAAATCTCGATATAACACTCCGTGTCCGCCTCCATGCCGCTAAACTTGTATTTATACTTATCCATTACGCCGTCGCGGCCCTTATCAAGATTGTTGAATTCAGCCAAAATACTGCCGTCGGCAGCGTTGCGTACGCGTATTCCGCAAAGCGCGTTGTGCGCTCCTCCAAGCATAAACGAAATCCAGCCGTCTTTTTGCAATAAGAAGTTCGTACTGCGCAGTGTTCCCCTGCCGCTTTCCTGATTTGTGCCCGCAACCGTTTCTATTCCCGTAAACAGATAATTTCCAGACTTGTTAAATAAGTTTTCGGGATTGTTCCAATAATAATCCGCACCCTCAACACGTCCGAAATCCGTGCTTCCGTTTGCTACGGTATAAGTCCAGCCCGTCAAATCACCAGTTTCAAAGCTTCCGTTCAAAAGAATTCTGACGTCGTTAACGGCTTTTACGTTAACCCTGAACGTCTGTGTTCTCTTTTCACCCGTCAACAAATACGTTGTTTCGGCTTTGACCGTAACTTTATATTCCGCGTTCATATTTTCGGTAATTTGCGCGGGGGTCACGGTAAGCCTGCCGCCGTCTAACGAAACTCCGCCAACCTCTTCCGTAAGCGAAAAGCTGAAGTCGTAATACTTATACTCCGCTTTCGGTCTGAGCATTATAACCCCGCTCGTAAGATAAGCAAAATTCAAAGTCACTTCACTGTCCGCAAATTCGGGCTTCGGCAAAACGTCTGTTGCGGCAACCGCGTCCGCGGGGAGCTGCTCAACGTTTTCATAATAAGTTATAAATTCATCGGCAAACATTAACCCCCAGTCTTTAACCGCATTGTCGGTTAAACGCAGTCTTACGCGCTTACCCGCAATCGCGCTCAAATCAGCTTTATATAAAGTCATATTCGCGCCGAAACCGTTGCAGCCTACAACTATCGGGCTTCCGATAAACACTCCGCCGTGCACCGAAAATTTTTCGTTTGCAAAACGGTAATATACTTTTTCTCCGTCGTCCGCGTCCACGACCTCCATGTAACACAGAGAATTATCCATACCGCCGCCTAAACGGTAAGTTATCCAGCCCGAACCGCCCACGGTAAAAGGCGAACTCGTAAGCGTTCCTTTATCTCCCTCGGCGCCGTTAAATCCGCTGAAATGGAACATACCGCTCTTGTTGAACGTATACCATTCGTTCCACCATATGTAATCGTAAGAAACGTCGCCTATATTTCCGTTCCGTTGCCAGCCAGTCAAATCTCCCGTTTCAAAGCTGCCGTTTTTAATCTGATATTCGCTCTCCGCGGCGTTAGCCCCGCACTCAAGCAAATTTATCGCTTCAAACGTATCCGCAGGGAAGCGTGAAATATCGTTTTCCGCATAATAAGTAACAAAGCTGTCCGCGGTTATATAACAGGAATTGCTTGTTCCGTTATCCACAATGCGAATACGCAACGTCCGTCCCGACCACTTTGAAAGATTTGCTCTGTAAGTCACCATATTTGCCAGATTAGTGCCCTTGCCTACTTTATCCGGTCCTGCGTCGTGGAATAAAAGATTACCGTATCGCGCCACCTCCGTTTCTCCGTCAAGCAAGCTTATATAACAAAATCTGGGGTCGTGCGCTCCGCCAAGCTTAAAAGTCATCCAGCCCGAACCGCCGACTATAAATGGCGAGCTTGTAAGCGTGCCTGTGCCCGCCTCGTTTTTAAATCCCGAAAAATGAAACTCGCCGTTTCTTGCATAGGTTAAATTGTGTTGTCCCCAAACGCTTTCCGACGTTACTTCACCGATATCGCCGCTCATTTCCCAACCGCTTAAATTTCCGCTTTCGAAGCCGCCGTTCAAAACCTGATATATACCGGGCGCAATTATTTCGGAGCGGTCGCGTTCAACTTCAAACCAATCTGTGAATACTGGCGCCGTCTTGTGGCAGGTTATAACGCTGTCAAGCACAATGCAACCGGCCATATTGTCAGAAGAATTTTCATCCACCGCTTCGATATACATCCTTTTCCCTATACAATCGGCAAAGTTAACCAGATACTGCGTCATGTTTATAAGGCGCATACCGTTCTGCACATTAGGGAACTGCATATCCTTATACGCGAAGTTTGAAACCCTCAAAATTTCTTTATCTTCTCCGTCGGGCACCTCCTCCATAAAACGCAGATAAGCCGTATTGTTGTCGGCACACCCGCCGAGCTTATACGTCACTATTCCCGTTCCGCCCATTGTAAACGTTGCCGAGCGCATGCGGCCTGTCGCAGAGGGGTTGTAATAACCGTAATGATATTCGCCGTCGCGCTCGTAAGGAATTTGCTCCGCCCACCAATAAGGGTCGGGGTTCACTCCGTCGTCGGAAAAGGCAGTCCCCTCCGTGATTTTCCAGCCGTATAAGCTTCCCGCCTCGAAGCCTCCGTTTATTATATCGTTTTCGGAAGCCCTTTCAACCTCGCTCCCGGCCGAAGTCTTTGTAAAATACGCTCCCTCCGCTTGCGCCTCCGCGTCCTTGCCTATACGTATATCATCAACGCTTAAATATCCGTAATAATATCCCTTGTCGTTATCGACTACCCTTATGTAAAGCTCTTCGCCTATATATTCCGATAAGTCTATAGTATATTTGCAAAAATTATCGGTGTAGCAGGTGCCGTTCTCGTAATCCGCTATATCGATGTTTGAAGCGTCCTCGGCAAAATAACGGTTGGTCTGATAAGCTATCATTTTATCGTTAGACGCAAGATATACGCCCACGTAGCAGACTTCGGCGGCAGGCTTTTGCGCCGAGTTTTCCGCACGAGCAGATGCCTGCGCTCCGCCGGCAAGCTTCATTGAAATAAATCCGTCGCCGCCCAACACGAAATTGTCCGAACGTATCGCGCCCGTACGTGAAGAAGGCCGCTTATTGTCAAATCCTTTTCCGCTTAAATACCAGTTGCCTGTCTGGTTAACGGGTATAACGTACCCCTGCGGGTCGATATCCGCGCTGTATGAAAACGTCCTGCGCGACGAAACGCTGCCGTCGTCGTACGCGTCGCCGTATTCAACGGTCCAGCCGCTCAAATCACCCGTTTCGAAGCCGCCGTTCACAACCGTTGCGGGCAGCCTGTCAACTGCGGCACAGCCCGCCGCCGCGCCTACGGCGGCAACCGCCGTAACGGCAAGAGCGCCAATCAAAATCCTTTTCATTTCACCGCCTCCTGCAACAGCCCTTTATTGCCGTAATACGCGGGGGTAACCTCGTCCTTGTACGCCCCTTTCATACGGCGCACGGTAAACCGCGTAAACGTAAGCAAACAGTTTTCTTCAAACAAACGCAGATAGTCGGAATCGCCGTATTCGGGATATATCCTTGTGGTAAAGCTCATTAATCCGTCAACGTATACCTCAAGCGTGGAGCGGTCTAAAAGTATTATAACCGAATATTCGTCCTTAACGTTCCCCCATACTGCCGAATTGCCTTTTTCCAGTCCGACCGTTACCGAAGATTGCGAGCGGTCAACGTAAACGCCCTTTCCGCCGAACACAATTTTCGTCTGCTCGGTTTTTTCGGTTGTAGAATAAGGATTGTATCTTACGGCAATTCCGCCGTTATAATCACCCGAGCCGTTTACTTTAACGGTTGCGTCTATACGCAGCATATCCCCGCGTATATCCTTGATTTCCTCGTTTATAAGCCCTGCGGTTTTGCTCCCGCTTGAAAGGTCGTAAAGCGTTTCGCCGTAAAGCGTTTCAATCTCCTCTATCGGCTTGCGCACAAGGCTTTTGCCGTCTTCCGATAAAGAAATTTCCAACGGAAACGCAAAGTTGTGGGCCCAACCCGAATTTACGGTAGATTCCGCGTCCGTACCCTGCATTATACCATAGAGCACGGTTCTGTCTTTTATCTCATCATAAAATCCCGCCTGTCCGTTGAAATGTCCGTTTCCGAAATCGAATTTATGCAGGCTGTCTTTATATTCCTCGTCTGGTATAAAACGGCATGCAAGCTTATCAAAAGTACCAAGCCAGTAATAAGTGTCTATGCTCGTCGACGAATTATCCGAAAACTGCGGTATTACCATAAGCACGTACTTGCTTTCCGTTCCGTTCGATACTGGCAGCATCGCGGCGCATTCCCAGTGAATACCCAAATCGGGAGAAGCGTTCTCATATAAATAGCCTCTGTATTCCCAATTGCGCATATCCTTCGAGGTGAACATAGGGATAGCCCCGCCCGCGTTCGGGTTAGAACTTGAAACGGTTAAATAGTATGTATCCCCCTCTTTCCAGCAAGTGCTGTCACGGAATTCGTTTATCTGCCCCTGCGTATTGTCGGGAGCCTGCGCAATCGCAACCTTATCCTCAACTACCCAGTCCGTAAGATAAGGGTCTGTCGGGTCGGCGGGATGCGCGTAAGCAATATTTTGTCCGCTTCCGCTATTGCCGGGGATTGACCCTGCGGTAAGAAGAAGCCACGGCGTTCCGTCAGGGCCGATTACAGATCCGCCCGTCCATACGCCTTTCGAGCATACTCCTTGCGGAACCACCGCATCCTTTACGTATTGCCAATGAACCATATCATCGCTTACTATATGCCCCCAACGCATCATAGAGCCGGTAAAGCGCGGCCCCGCGGGATTGTGCTGATAAAACACGTGATATTTTCCGTTAAAATAGAAAGGCGCGTGCGGCTCGTTCATCCATACTCCGGGGGGCAAAGCGTGGAACTGCGCCCTGTATCTGTCGCCCTCGTATTGAGAGCTGTCGATAGCCACCTCCTTCCAGTCGAGCGTCGGGTGCACTCCGTTCGCCGCACCTTCGGCATATATGCCCTTCAACTCGGAAGGGCTTAAGCTTGCGGAATAAATTTTAACCTCGTCCACAAGCCCCGCAGGCATTTGCGTCTTTACTCCGTTTTCGTCCTGCTGGGCAACGGTATAGCCCATATAAAGGGGCTCTTCCATACTGCCTACAAAATTTGATAAAGCAATTTCAGACATTACCGTCTGATAAGATATTTCACCGTTATAAGCCAACGCCAGATAGCCTTCGTTTAAATCTATGCTCACGGCGATGTGCGTCCATTCATAAAGCTTTAAAGTGTTTACGGGGTCGTAAAATCCCCATACGACGTCGTTACCCGCTTCGTTCGTTATAGCAAACTCAACGCCCCAAAGCCCTTGCGCGCCGTAACCGAAAGAAAACCCTTCCGCTATTTCCAGAGAGCTCTGCCCCAATACGGTTGTAAGCCGTTTATATCCTTCCGCATCGCCGCCGTAATTTCCCAAGTCCTCGAAAACTCTCGGCGCCACCCATGCGGAAAGCGTAATTTCCTTTTTGGGCATTACAAAATCTTCGTTTTCTATACAAACCGAAAACCCGTCCATATACAAAGATTTACCGCTTACGCCCTGCTTTAAAAGAGGATCGCTTGCAGGCTTATATAGCACGGCTTGATTTTCGGAATTGAAAACATAATCTATTTTATATTGCTTGCCGTTCGCGCCGTTTAAAGTTTTGTTGCCTTCCGTTTCTTCAAACGAATATTCAACAAGCAGCCGTTCGTCCTTATTAGAACAGGCAGGCAAAGCGAAAGAGGCAACTCCGGCGCATAAAACCGCCGCGGAAAACAAAGCCGTAATTTTTTTAGTATTCGGTTTTTTCATACTTTCAACCCCGCAGTTCCAAAGCCTTTTACAATATATTTCTGCGCCGCTATGTACACAATAAAAATCGGTATGCTCGTTATTACAAGAGAAGCCATCTTCGCCCCTTCCGAAAGAGCTTTTTCTCCCCTTATCGTCGTAAGAGCCGCCTGTATGGGCAACAAATCCTTATTATCCACAAGCAACATCGTAGGCCAGAGATAATCGTTCCAAACGCCGATAAAGCAGAATACCGAAACGGTGGCTACAATGGGTTTTGAAAGCGGAAGTATTATTTTAAAAAAGATTTTAAGGTTGCTCGCTCCGTCCATTCTCGCCGCTTCGAGATAATCCTTCGGAATACTCTGGAAAAACTGCATAAACAGGAAAACGTTGAACACGCTTATCGCGGCGGGCAAAATAATGCCGAGGATATTCGCCACGCCTTTAAAACCTAGCATACGCTTAACCACCATAAACAGCGGAATTATAGAAGTTTCAACGGGCACGACGATCAGAAACAAAATAATGAACGTAAAAAACTTCGAGCCGGGTATTCTGAATTTCGCAAGCACGTAGCCCGCAAGTCCGTTTATAATTACGTTTAAAACAATCGCAATTATCGCGTAACGCAAGCTGTTCAAAGCGTATTCGCCTATCTTGTAATCGATAAACACCGTTTTGTAGTTATCGAACGCCGCGCCCAGATTTGTAAAATCGGGCAAAAACATGGCGAACGTCCCCGCGCTTGCGGCAATCGAGCTATCGCTTTTAGTAGAATACGCAAGCATATATATCAACGGAAACAGGAAGAATAACGAAAGCACCGCGCCGAACACATAATAAACCACGTTAAGCGCAACTTTTGCCGAGCTTCCTTTTACAACGTCCACCTCCATCTGCCCGCCGTTTTGCATAGGGATAATTTTTTTAACGCTTTTTTTCATTTTTTATCTCCCCCCGTTACTTCTCGCTCAATACCTTCTTCTGCACAAAAGTTACAAGACCTATAAAAATAGTCATAAGCAATGCAATTGCAGAAGATTTGCCGACAAGCCCGTAATCCGTACCCTGTAAAAACATATAATAACTCAACGTAAGCCCTTCGGAATACGGTCCAATCATAAGCATCGGCTGAACCATTATTCTGCACGCCCCGATAAATACGGTTATCGTTATGTAAAGCACGGAAGATTTAAGTCCGGGCACCGTAATGCGTATAAATCTCTGCCATGCGTTCGCACCGTCAAGTCTTGCCGCCTCGTACAGATCCTCGCGTATGTTCGTCAATCCGGAAATAAATATCAGCATCTGATATCCGCAGCCCTGCCACGCGCTTATTAAAACAACCCACAGCATAGCCGTTTTCGGGTCCTTTAAAAACTGTTGATGCGGTATACCGAACGCGCCTAAAAGCATATTGAACAGCCCGTCTTCGGAGGGGTCTAAAATCGTCAGCCACAAGTAAGACGTTACCGTAAGGGAAATTACCACAGGCGCAAAAAAGCACACCTTGAATATAGCAACCCCTTTCACCTTCCTGCTGCAAAACAGCGCAAGCCCCAAAGCGAGCAAAATTTGCAAAGGCACTACGCCTACAACGAATATCGCCGTGTTCTTGATTGCAAACAGCATATCGCCGCCCGCGCCTATTTCGCCGAAAATTTCTTTAAAGTTGTCAAACCCGATAAAATTCACGTCGTCCGGGCGCATTTGGTTATAATCGGTAAACGCGTACCCGAGCGAAAACAGCATCGGCAAAAGCACGAACAAAAAACACAATATTACCGCGGGCGCTATCATTAAAAGCCCTGCAATACAGTTTTTTATGCGGAACGGAGTTTTTGTTTTTTTAGCCTTGTACAGGTCGTAAGCCACCACGCCGAGAAACACCGCCAAAAACAGGCAGAATATGAGCAACGCGATTATTTCCATATAACTTTCCCTCTCTCAATATTTGTTTATCGTTTCCTGCAAGGTTGCGGTTTTTTCCGATATAAATTTCTTTAAATCGTCAGTCCTCGGCAGTTCGTGCACAATCTGGTTAAATGTTGTGGAAAACACCGAATATCCAACCATCGTAGGGCGCGCCCTTCCCGTGTTCGCAAGCTGCATAAAAAGCATTTCCTCGGGCGACCCCTTTTCATACCTTCCCTCGTTTACGTTCTTCTTTGCAGAAATCATACCTGTATGCTCAGTTATAACTGCTGAACATTCGTCGATCAGAAGCCACTTCAAAAGCTCTCTTGCCGCGGCCTGAACCGAAGGGTGGTGTTGCGTACTGCCGAAA